>JALQUH010000097.1 GCA_023263845.1 Candidatus Nanopelagicales bacterium
GACGCCCTTGGCCGACGCGAGTGCCGCGGCCGTGCCCTCCCGGGCCTCGTCGTCGCCGTAGACCGTGTAGAACACCGACGCCTCACGCAGGTCGGGTGTGACCCTGACATCGGTGATGGTGACGAACCCGAGTCGCGGATCCTTGATCCGCGACTCGAGCGTCTCCGCCACGATCACCTTGATGCGGTCGGCCAGCTTGCGCTGGCGGGCCTCGCTCGCCATCTCAGGCCTTCCTGGGGATCTCGCGCATCTCGAACGTCTCGATGACGTCGTCAACCTTGATGTCCTGGAAGTTGCCGAGGTTAATGCCGCACTCGAAGCCCTCACGGACCTCCGTGACGTCGTCCTTGAAGCGACGCAGGCCGGCAAGCGTCAGGTTCTCCGCCACGACAGCTCCGTCGCGGATGAGTCGGGCCTTGCCGTTGCGCTTGACCTCTCCGCTCTGGACCAGGCAGCCCGCGATGGTGCCGAACTTGCTGGACTTGAAGACCTCGCGCACCTCGGCGGTACCAAGCTGCACCTCTTCGTATTCGGGCTTGAGCATGCCGCGAAGCGCCGCTTCGATTTCGTCGATCGCCTGGTAGATGACCGAGTAGAAGCGGACATCGACGCCTTCCTGATTGGCGAACTCAGCCACCTTGCCCTCGGGTCGGACGTTGAAGCCGACGACGACCGCGTCCGAGGCACTCGCCAGGGTCACATCGCTCTTGGTGATGGCACCGACGCCACGGTGGATGACGCGCAGGGACACGTCGTCTCCGACCTCGATCTTCAGGAGTGCGTCTTCAAGGGCCTCCACCGATCCAGAGACGTCGCCCTTGAGGATCAGGTTGAGCTCATGCTGCTCGCCGTCCTCGATGCTCTTGAGGAAGTCCTCGAGAGTACGACGAGCACGTGACTTCGCGAGCTGCGCGTTGCGCTCGCGCGCCTGACGCGTCGTTGCGATCTGTCGGGCGGTGCGATCCTCATCAACGACGAGGAAGGTGTCGCCAGCGCCCGGAACCGACGTGAGACCGAGCACCTGGACCGGGCGCGATGGGAACGCCTCTTCGACCGCGTTGCCATCCTCGTCGAGCATGGCACGCACACGGCCATACGCATCGCCGACAACGATCGACGCACCGGGGCGCAAGGTGCCGCGCTGAACGAGAACCGTCGCAACCGGGCCTCGCCCACGGTCGAGGTGCGCTTCGATAGCAACGCCCTGTGCGTCCTGTGTGGGGTTGGCGCGCAAATCAAGGGCCGCATCCGCAGTGAGCAGGATCGCGTCGAGCAGTTCGTCGATGCCGACGCCCTGAACGGCGGAAACATCGACGAACATGGTGTCTCCGCCGTATTCCTCGGCGACCAGACCGAACTCGGTGAGCTGGCCACGGACCTTCGACGGGTCGGCCCCCTCCTTGTCGATCTTGTTGACGGCGACGACGATCGGAACCTCGGCCGCCTGCGCGTGGTTTAGGGCTTCAATGGTTTGCGGCTTGACCCCATCGTCTGCGGCCACCACGAGAACAGCGATGTCCGTCACCTGGGCACCGCGAGCACGCATGGCGGTGAAGGCCTCGTGGCCAGGGGTGTCGATGAAGGTGACCGGTCGATCGCCCCCTTCGGAATGCGCGATGATCTGGTAGGCGCCGATGTGCTGCGTGATGCCACCAGCCTCGCCAGCCACGACGTTCGTCTTGCGGACTGCGTCCAAGAGTTTGGTCTTGCCGTGATCGACATGCCCCATCACGGTGACCACAGGCGGACGCGCAGCAAGGTCGCCCTCGTCACCCTCGTCCTCGCCGAACTCGAGGTCGAAAGACTCAAGCAACTCGCGGTCCTCATCCTCCGGGGAGACGACCTGTACGTCGAAGTCGAGCTCACCACCGAGAAGCCGCAAGGTGTCATCGTCGACCGACTGTGTCGCCGTGACCATCTCGCCAAGTTTGAACAGCACGGTCACCAGATCCGCGGGACTGGCGTCGATCTTCTCGGCGAAGTCGGTAAGGCTTGCGCCACGCGGCAGACGAACCACCTGGCCGTTGCCGCGCGGTAGACGGACGCCGCCAATGGTTGGCGCCTGCATGTTGTCGAATTCCTGCCGCTTCGCACGCTTGGACTTGCGGCCACGTGAAGGA
This sequence comes from Candidatus Nanopelagicales bacterium, assembly GCA_023263845.1. GTDB lineage: Bacteria > Actinomycetota > Actinomycetes > S36-B12 > S36-B12 > Mxb001. Next base: position 2,121 of record JALQUH010000097.1, read on the forward strand.
CGCCCACCGGGCTTGCCGAAGGCACCTGCCGTGCCGCCGCGACCGCCGGGGCCACCGCGCCCACCGAAGCCACCGCGCCCGCCGCCGGGGCCACCGCGACCACCGGGAGGGCCACCGGGAGCGCCACCGGGGGCTCCGCCCGGACCGCCGCGGCCAGGAGCGCCAACGGATCCCGGACCGCCACGACCAGGGGCGCCGCCCGGACCACGGCCGGCACCCGGTCCGCCGGGGCCACGACTACCGGTGCGAGCCTCCGGCCGCCCGGGGCCAGGGGCGCCCGTGCGCGGCATCATCCCCGGATTCGGGCGCGGAAGGCCCGGCACGGCCGGGGCTGACCGACCCATGCCGGTACTGCCGGTGAAGGGGTTGTTGCCCGGCCGTGGAGCGCTGGGGCGCGCCGACTCGCGCGCGGCAACATTGCCGGTGAAGGGGTTGTTGCCCGGCCGTGGAGCGCTGGGCTTGGCAGCCGGGCGTGGGGCTGCGGCGGCCGGCGGCGGCGTTGCCGCCTCTGCGGCAGTGGGCTCGGGCGCCGGCGTCACGGGCGCCTCTGCGGCAGGTGGCTGGGGCGCGGGCTCTGCTGGCGGGGGCTCTGCGGCCGTGGTTTCCACGGCAGGTGGCTCGGCCTCGGCAGCCTTGGGCTTGGCCTTGGGCTTGGCCTTCGGCTTAGCGGGCGCTGCCTCCGCTGGGGGCATGGCGTCCTTCAGCTTGCGGACAACCGGCGCCTCGATGGTGGAAGAAGCAGAACGAACGAACTCACCGAGCTCGGCCAATTTGGCCAGCACGACCTTGCTTTCGACTCCGAGCTCCTTTGCGAGCTCGTAGACCCGGACTTTCGACACAACTCTCCTGTCTTTGGTCCGGGCGGCGCGCTGCTCTGGCGCGCGACCGAACCGTCAGTGGTGGTGGACCCTGCTCATGGCTGGGTGCTCATCGGTGGCTCATCCTGCTTTGCCCAATCTGTACGGCGGACCGTCACGTTGACGGCTCGGTCATGCCTCCGGCGCTGACGGCGAAGCCGCCTTCGCGGAGTTGCTGGCCACGTAGGCGGTCAGCACCGATAGGTCCGGTGCCGACGTCATGCGCAGCGCGCGGCCGAACGCCCTGCGGCGTACGGCCATCTCCAGGCAGTCGTGGTGCAGCCAAGCACCTCGTCCGCCCCGGCTCGCGGTCGGATCGGGGATGGCGATCCCGTCTTCGACGACGACCCGAAGGAGGTCATCCGGGTGATTCCGCTCGCGGCACCCCACGCAGGTGCGCACGCTGGACGCGCGGGCTCGAGTCATGGGCGGCCTCGGGCGGAACCCTCGGACCGACCGAGTGTAGCGCCGCCGAACGGGCCGATCACTCGCGACCCGGCTCCGGAGCCGGCGCTCGCGCCTCGTCCGGGCTCGGCGTGTCCGGGCGGATATCGATGCGCCAACCGGTCAAGCGAGCCGCCAAGCGGGCATTTTGACCCTCCTTGCCAATGGCGAGCGACAGTTGGTAGTCCGGCACAGTTACCCGGGCTGCCTTGGCGACCGGGTCGACGATCTCCACCTTGGACACCCGGGCCGGCGACAGGGCATAGGCGATGAGCTCGGCCGGGTCGTCACTGAAGTCAACGATGTCGATCTTCTCGCCGCCGAGTTCGCTCATCACCTGCCGGACCCGCTGACCCATGGGGCCGATGCAGGCCCCCTTCGCGTTGAGGCCAGGCACTGTCGACCGGACCGCGATCTTCGTGCGATGGCCCGCCTCCCGCGCCATTGCGGCGATCTCGACACTGCCCTCCGCGATCTCGGGCACCTCGAGCGCGAACAGACCGCGCACCAGCGCCGGGTGACTGCGCGACACGGTCACCTGGGGACCGCGCGGCCCCTTGCGAACTGACGTCACCACGGCCTTGACGCGGGTGCCGTGCGGGTATGTCTCGCCCGGGACCTGCTCGGCCGGCGGAAGGAGCGCCTCGACCTTGCCAAGGTCGACCCGCACGACGCGCGGATCACTGCCCTGTTGAACAACACCGGACACCAAATCGCCTTCCGTGCCGCTGAACTCCCCGAATGTGCGATCTCCCTCGGCGTCGCGCAATCGCTGCATGAGCACCTGACGCGCGGTCGTCGCGGCCACGCGACCGAAGTCGGTCGGGGTGTCGTCGTATTCGCGGGCGGGCGTGTCGTCGCCCTCCTCGCGAGGCTCACGCGCCCACACCGTGACATGCCCCGTCTTGCGGTCGAGATCTACACGCGCCTGGGCAGCGGATCCTTCCGTGCGCTGATAGGCCATGAGCAGCGCCTGCTCAATCGAATCGACGACGAGTTCCCAGGAGAGTTCCTTCTCACGCACGAGCGCCTTCAGTGCATTGACGTCGATATCCACGGCTAACTCCCCTCCGTCGGTCGCTTGAACTCCACCTGAACTCGCCCACGCGTGATGTCGCAGAGGGCGATGATCTGCTCGCCACCGTCGATGAGGACGGCGACGCTAGGCTCACCGTCCGCCGTGACACCTTGCACGCGGCCGGTCACCGTGGTCCCGTCTGCCATGTCGATGTCGACCAGGCGCCCCACGTTGCGTCGCCAGTGCCGGCCCTCGGAGAGGGGTCGATCAATCCCAGGCGACGTCACCTCCAGGGTGTACGGCGCTTCGCCAATACCGCCCTCGTCAAGTGCTGCGGAGGCGGCTCGACTTACGTACGCAATGAGATCAAGATCGACTCCGCCATCGCGGTCAATAACCAGTTCGATACGACGGCGTTTGCCCGCGAGGGACACCACGAGATCCTCAAGGTCACATCCCGAGGCCGCCACGACCGGGGCGAGAAGGGGACGAAGGTCGGACTGGCCCATGACCCCTCCTCTATTCACCTGTGCAGCGGCTCATCTGTGCAGCGGTGTTGCGAGCCCGTCGTGGCGACGGACATCTTGCCTTAGATTACCCCGTCCGATCGGGAACGCCGCTGCTCGGGATGGGCCCTCGCTCGTGGCATGCTGACGGACGTGCGGAACGTCAGTCGTCGTGAGGTGATGGGGCTCGGCGCCATTCTCAGCCTTGCCGCGTGCAGCCCATCCGGCACCGACGGAGCGAATACCTCCGAAGGCACCGGATCCGCCAGTTCCGTCGATCCGGATCTCGCCCTGGCCGCCCAGGTTGCCGAGCAGGAGTGGGCTTTGGTGGCGGCCTACGATCAGGCGCTGCGGGCTCAACCCAATCTCGCGGCGCTGCTCACGCCGCTGCGTGACCAGCATCGGGAGCACGCCGGAGCCGTCGGCTCGACGCAGGCACCCGCCACCGCGGCGACCGGGTCAGCCGCTCCCACCTCCCCCGAACAAGTCCTCGCTGATCTCCTCGCCGCCGAACGCGCCGCGGTCACCGAGCGGACACAGGTCTGCGACGCCTCGACGGGTCCGCAATTTGCCAGCCTTATTGCTCTCATTGCGGCATCCGAGGCCGGACATGTCGAATACCTGCGCCGGAGCGAGCCATGACCTCATCCCTCACCGCAGCCATCGTCGGCGAGCAAGCAGCGCTCTACGCCTACGGCGTGGCCGGACCCCACCTGGGGGCCGCCGATCGGGACATGGCCCTGGGCGGACTCGCCGCACATCGGGCTCGCATCCTGGTCCTGCGTGAACGAGCCAACGACGCCAGCGAGCCCGGAGCCGTCGGTGGCTACCTCACCGGGCCGGTGGAGACGCCGGACCAGGCCCGAGCGCTCCTTGCCGGAGTCGAGGCGCGGCTCGCGGCGACCTACGCCGATCTCGCCGGCGAGTGCACCGGCGCAGATCGCACCGAATCGGTGCTCGCAGCATGCGAGTGCTCGGCCCGAGCCATCGGCTGGGGCGCGCCTCCGGAGGCCTTCCCCGGCAGGTAGCCGCACTCCTCTTCGACACGCTTGCGATGTGCGGGCACTCGTCAGCCGCGGAAGGTCTGGACGGCGAGCACGGCGATGAGGACCGCGGTCACCACGAGCAGTACCCGACGTACGAACTCGCTGCCGCGCACGATGGCCATGCGCGCACCCACCACGGCTCCGGCGACATTGCACGCCGCCATGAGAAGACCGACCAACCACAGAACCGATCCGCTGAGGCCGAAGACGATGAGCGATGCGGCGTTCGTCCCTACGTTCACGATCTTCGCTGTCGCGGATGCTTGTAGGAATGTGTAGCCCACTGCTGCCACGAGCAAGACAATGAGAAACGATCCGGTGCCTGGCCCGATGGCCCCGTCGTAGAAGCCGATCGCCACACCTCCGACGATCGCCGTCACGAGATGCCGTCCGCGCGAGACTTCTCGACCCTCCAGCCCAAACGTGCGCCGAAAAGCGATGAACAGCCACACCACGATCAGCGCAACCAGGATGATTGGCCGAAAGATGCCGGGCGGCAGATGGATCGCCGTAAGCGATCCGAACGCGGCTCCGACAAAGGCCGCTGCCGCCATCGGCAGAGCAGTCCTGAGGCGTGGCATCTCGATCCGCCCGTAGGTGATGGCCGCGGCCGACGTGCCGAAGATCGAAGAGAGTTTGTTGGTGCCGAGCGCGGATGCGGGTTGATCGGCCGGAGTCACGAGCAGCAGCGCAGGAAGCTGGAGGAGGCCGCCGCCGCCGCTCACTGCGTCAACCCAGCCGGCCGCTGCTGCGACGACGCACAGCAGGGCGATGATGTACCAGTCTGGTGTCATGCCCCGAGTCGCCAGCGATCGATGACATCCACCAGCTCGAGCAGACCCGTGATCACGGCGTCGGGCTCGACCTCGATATCCACGGCCTGGTCGCCCAGATTGGAGTGCGGCATGAGCACCGCCCGCATCCCGACCTCCTGAGCACCGTGGACGTCATCCCATGGACGATCCCCCACGAACACGGTCATCGAAGGGGTCGCAGCGACGGCGTCGAGCGCCGCGCGAAAAGCCGCAGCGTGTGGCTTGGCGTAGGGAATCTCGCTGGAATAGACGGCACCGTCAATGAGGTGGCCGAGCCCGTCGCGCGAGAACACTGCCTCGTGGTGCCATCGTGGCCACATCGTGTTGGAGAGCACCCCCACTCGGATGCCACGATCATGCAATGCCTCCAGCGTGGGCCGCGCCTGTGCATCAGCGAGGGTGTGCGGATCCCAGCCCTCGAGGTAGGCAGCGAGGGCCTCCCCGTGCAGTGTCGAGGTCGTATCGATACCCACGGACTCGAAGATGTGTTCCAGGCTGCCGGTGCCGTCTGCACCGCGGGACGCCTGCTGCCGGCGCCACAGGATGAGCTCTGCCTCGGCAAGACGCTGTGCAAGTTCAAGGTCCGTCGGCGCGTAGATGACGGCGTACGCGGACCACTGCTCGACTAGATCGATGTCATGCCAGGGCGTGAGCGTGCCACCCCAGTCGAAGATGACCGCCTCGACGGTCATGCGCGGCAAAGATCGACGATTCGACCAGCAATGTCACCGACCGCAACGTCTGTGGATTCACCCGTGACCCGGTCGCGCAGCTCAACGACACCGTCCGCGAGTCGCTTGCCAACCACCACGATGGTGGGGATGCCGATGAGCTCCGCGTCCTTGAACTTGACGCCCGGCGAAGCCCCGCGACGATCATCGATGAGTACGCGGACCCCGGCATTGGTGAGTTCGGTGGCCAGCGCCTCAGCGGTATCGAAGGGTGCGTCCTCTTTGCCGGTCGCCACGATGTGAACATCAGCCGGGGCCACCTCGCGTGGCCACACCAGGCCCTTGTCATCGAAGTGCTGCTCGGCAATGGCTGCGACAGCTCGCGAGACGCCGAGCCCGTAGGACCCCATGGTGACGGTGACCTGCTTGCCGTTCTCGTCGAGCACCGTGAGTCCCAGCGCCTCGGCGTACTTGCGACCGAGCTGGAAGATGTGACCGATCTCGATGCCGCGCGCAATCTCGAGCGTGGCGCCACAGCGCGGACACGGATCTCCCTCGATGATCTCGACTGCCTCGATTTCGCCATCGACCTCAAAGTCTCGGCCGCGGACCAGGCCGTAGACATGACGACCTTTCTCGTTGGCGCCAGTGATCCAGGCGGTCCCCTCGGTCACGCGTGGATCGACGAGGAATCGGATGTTGCCCTCACCGCCGAGGGCACCGGGCCCGATGTAGCCCTTGACCAGGGCCGGAAACTTCGGGAAGTCCTCCTCTTCGAAGGGGCGCAGCATCGCGGGATGCATCGCCGCCTCGACGCGCTTGATGTCGACCTCGCGGTCACCCGGGACACCGATCGCCAGCGGCTCGGTGGTGCCGTCCGGGTAGGTTGCCATGAAGACCACGTTCTTGAGTGTGTCCGCGGCGGTCCACGCCCGATTGGCGCGCCGTATGTCCTCGCGTTCATTAGACACGTCCACCAACGTCGCGATCGTGGGGGTGTCCGGAGTGTCGTGCACGACGGCCGCTGGCAAACCCGAAGCATCGAGGGCTCGCATCGGCGGGCTGACAACCGCTTCGACGTTCGCGGCGTAGTCGCACGCCGAGCAGCGCACGTAGGTGTCCTCACCGTAGATCGTCGGCGCGAGGAACTCCTCACTCTGCGAACCACCCATCGCACCGGACTGTGCAGACACGATCACGTAGTCCAGGCCGAGCCGGTCGAAGCACGAGATGTAGGCATCTCGATGCCGCTGGTAGGAATGCTCCAGCCCGGCGTCGTCAACGTCGAAGGAGTAGGAGTCCTTCATGACGAACTCTCGACCGCGCAGGATGCCCGCACGTGGTCGCGCTTCATCGCGGTACTTCGTTTGGATCTGGTAGATCACCAGAGGAAGGTCCTTGTATGACGAGTACTCACCCTTGACCATGAGGGTGAACATCTCTTCGTGAGTCGGGCCGAGGAGATAGTCACCGTCCTTGCGGTCCTTCAGACGGAAGAGGTTGTCGCCGTACTCTTCCCAACGATTCGACCGTTCGTAGGGCTCTCGCGGTAGAAGCGCCGGGAAGTGGACCTCCTGGAACCCGGCCTCATCCATCTCCGCGCGCACGATGTTCTCGATATTGCGGTAGACGAGGTAGCCCAGCGGCAGCCAGGAGAAGATGCCGGGCGCGACGCGACGCACGTAGCCTGCACGCACGAGGAGCCGGTGGCTGGGCACCTCCGCATCGGCGGGGTCGTCCCTGAGCGTGCGGACGAACAGGGTGGACATGCGCAGCAGCACGGGGATCTCCTCTTCGACGGCCCTGGCGAGGATACCGGCATGGCTAGAGCAGGACGGTCGCGAACTCCCCCACCTGGCGCAAGCCGACGGCGGCGTAGCACGCTCGGGCCGCGTGGTTGTAGTCATTGACGTAGAGGCTCACCATCGGCGAAATGGAGCGGCGGGCGTAGTGCACGACTGCCGACATGCCCGGCACCGACAGGCCCTCACCCCGCCGGCTGGGGGTCACCCACACGCCCTGGACCTGGCACGCCTTCGACGACAGCGCCCCAATCTCGGCCTTGAAGACGACTGCTCCCTGCTCCATCCGCACGAGGGCACGGCGACCATGCACCAATTCGGCGATCCGTGCCCGGTACGCGGCGGCAGCGCCGCCGTTCACCGGGGAGATCCCCACCTCTTCGGTGAACATCGCCACGCACGCGGGCACGAGTACGTCGATTTCGTGGGGTAGAGCCGGCCGCACGAGCGGATCGGGAGCGACGTCGCAGTCGCGATCGATTACGAGCAAGGGCTGAACAGGACGGATCTCGCGGGGTCGACCCCAACGGCGCTCGACACGTCCCCACAGATCGAGCACCTCATCAGCCGGTCCAACGAAGGACGAACCCCGGCGTCCGGTGCGCAGCAGGCGGTCCGCGAAAGCGGCTCGACTGTCCGCATCGGTGGCCACCGGGACGATGTTGGCTCCGACGTGCAGAGCGGAAAGGAGATCACCGCCGCGGAAGTATCCCCACAGATCGGCGCCAATACGACCGCCGAGCGCCTCGAGTCGACTGGCAACGAAACAGTGCGTGACCGGATCCGCGTCGAGTAATCGACGAAGAGCGGGGGCATCGGCCGCGGTCAGCGGTCGGGTCTCGCCCTCAGCTGACGCTGACGACTGGACCACCGGAGCGGTCATCGTCGGACATCTCCTCGGCCAGACGCATGGCCTCCTCGATCAAGGTCTCCACGATCTGGTGTTCGGGCACGGTCTTGATCACCTCGCCCTTGACGAAGATTTGACCCTTTCCGTTGCCCGAAGCGACACCGAGGTCGGCCTCGCGCGCCTCCCCCGGGCCGTTCACCACGCATCCCATGACGGCGACACGGAGCGGCACCTCGAGCCCCTCCAAGCCGGCGGTGACCTCGTTGGCCAGCGTGTAGACGTCGACCTGGGCTCGCCCGCATGACGGGCACGACACGATTTCGAGGCCGCGCTGGCGCAGGTTCAGTGACTCCAGGATGCCGATGCCAACCTTCACTTCCTCAATCGGCGGGGCCGACAGGGAAACCCGAATGGTGTCGCCGACGCCTTGCGAGAGAAGCGCACCGAAAGCCACCGCGGACTTGATGGTGCCCTGGAAGGCCGGACCGGCCTCGGTGACACCGAGGTGAAGTGGGTAGTCACAGGACTCCGCGAGCAAACGGTAGGCCTGCACCATCGTGACCGGGTCGTGGTGTTTGACGGAGATCTTGATGTCGCCAAATCCGTGCTCCTCGAAGAGCGAGGCTTCCCACAGGGCTGATTCGACGAGGGCTTCGGGCGTTGCCTTGCCGTACTTGTCCATGAGCCGCTTGTCGAGCGATCCGGCGTTGACGCCGATGCGGATCGGCGTACCCGCGTCGCCGGCCGCCTTCGCGATCTCCTTGACCTTGTCATCGAACTTCTTGATATTTCCCGGATTGACGCGCACGCCCGCGCACCCGGCATCGATGGCTGCGAACACGTACTTGGGCTGGAAGTGGATGTCGGCGATCACCGGGATGCCGGACTTCTTGGCGATGATCGGCAGCGCGTCGGCATCGTCCTGGCTGGGGACGGCCACGCGAACGACCTGACAGCCGGATGCGGTGAGTTCAGCAATCTGCTGGAGGGTGGCGTTGACATCGGCCGTCAGGGTCGTGGCCATGGACTGGACACTCACGGGCGCATCCCCACCGACGTACACCGGGTGAGTGTCATGGCGCAGCAGGAGTTGGCGGGTCGGGCGCCGGGGCGCAAGCACGGGAGGCGGGCCGGACGGGATGCCGAGGTCGATGCTCACCGGGCCAGTATCCCTGACAGCGGCTCCCGCCGCTAAGCGGGAGAAGCGGCTGGGGGCTATCCCAGGGTGATGGGCCTGATGATGTCGGCGAGGATGACGACCGCGCCGACCACGACGAGGGCCATGGCCACCACGTACGCCACGGGCATCAACTTGGCAACGTCGACGGGCCCGGGGTCGGGTTTGCGTCGCAGCCGGGCAAGTTGGCGGCGCGCACCCTCGTAGAGCGCCCCCGCCACGTGGCCACCATCGAGCGGCAGGATGGGCAGCAGGTTGAACAGGAAGAGGAACAGGTTCAGCGACGCTGCAAGCCCGAGGAACATCGCGATCTTGCCCTCAACCGGCTCCTGGGATGCTGCCACTTCTCCGCCGAGGCGACTGACGCCAACAACGCTGACCGGACTGTCCAAGCTGCGCTCACCGCCCCCGATGATCGTCTCGGTCAGCAACTCGTACACGCGGATCGGCAACGTCACCAGGGCCGCGACGGATCGACTCGTGAGGTCCCACATCTGTTCCGGTACGGCCGACCACGGCTGCGGGACGTACTCCCACTCGGGGCGCACACCGAGGAATCCGGTCGTCTCGACCTCATCGGTCACCTGACCGGCTTCGTCGAGCACCGGGCGCGTCACCTCGGCAATCGGAATCGTGAGATCGATGACGGTGCCGTCGAGTCGTTGCACCGTGAGTTCGGCAGGGCCGGGCGGTGTCGTCCGGATAGCTGCGGTGAGATCCTCCCAGGAGGAGACCGAGGTGCCGTTGTAGTCCAGGATCAGATCGCCGGGCTGAATCCCCGCCAGTGCGGCCGGTGATTCCCCTTCGGCGCACACGCCCGCGGCATCGGGCTGACCCGACGGCACGGCGACGGTTGGCAGACATGGCACGACAGATTGAACCTGCAGACTGGATTGCGGAATCCCTATGCCCACCAGAACGGCCGCGAAGAGCACGAAGGCGAGGATCAGGTTCATGACCGGCCCGCCGAGCATGATGATTACACGCTTCCAGACTGGCAGTTTGTAGAACACCCGATTGGCGTCTTCCGGGGTGATCTCCTCGAGCGACTGCTTGCGGGCGTCCTCGACGAGGAGCGCCAACCGGCCGGTCGAGATACTGCGCACGCGCCCATCGGGATCGTCCTTGGCGGGAGGGATCATGCCGATCATGCGGATGTACCCGCCGACCGGCACGGCCTTGAGCCCGTACGTCGTTTCGCCCTTGCGGCGCGACCAGATCGTTGGACCGAAACCGATCATGTATTCGGTCACCTTGACGCCGAACTTCTTGGCCGGCACCAGATGGCCGATCTCATGCAGGGCGATCGAGGCCAAGATGATGAGGACGAACGCGATGATGCCGATCACCTGCCAGGCCATCACACCTCCTCGATCAGTTCCGCCGCCCGGGCACGTGCCCAACCGTCTGCTGCCAAGACGTCCGCCACGGATAGCGGGTTCCCACCATGATCACCCGCACGACGGGCGGATGCGCGCTCAGCCTCGCCGAGCTGGTCGGCGAGATGCTCGTCAAGGACGGCGCCCACGATGTCGACGATGCCCGTAAAAGGTAGACGCCCACCGAGGAAGGCCGCCACGCAGATTTCGTCGGCGGCGTTGAACACGGCCGGCGCCGTACCCCCCGCGGCACCGGCCCGGCGAGCGAGGCTGATCGCGGGGAAGGCGTGGTCGTCCACCGGGGAGAACTCCCAGGTGGCAGCCCGTGTCCAGTCGCACCCGGGGGCCGCGTCCGGCACGCGGTCCGGCCAGCCGAGCGCCCAGGCGATCGGTAGCCGCATGTCCGGGGGGCTGACCTGTGCCAGCGTGGATCCGTCGGTGAACTCCACCATCGAATGCACGATTGATTGCGGATGGACAACGACATCAATCCGGTCCATAGGGATGTCGAAGAGCACGTGGGCTTCGATGACCTCCAGGCCCTTGTTGACCAATGTCGCGGAGTTGATCGTCACGAGCGGACCCATCGACCAGGTGGGATGGGCCAGCGCCTGCTCAGGAGTGACCGCTGCGAGTTCCTCTCGGCTGCGGCCACGGAACGGACCCCCGCTTGCGGTGAGAATGAGCCGGCGTACCTCACCGGGGGTGCCACCGGCGAGGCACTGCGCAAGCGCGGAGTGCTCGGAGTCCACGGGACGGATCTGACCGGGTGCGGCGATCTCGGCGACGAGGGGGCCACCGATGATGAGCGACTCCTTGTTGGCGAGCGCCAGGGTGTTTCCAGCCGCCAGGGCACGCAGGGTGGGCACCAGACCGGACGCGCCGGCCATGCCATTGAGCACAACGTCTGCCGGTCGCGCTGCGAGGTCCGCGGCCTCGTCGGCCCCGATGGCCACGTCCCCCACCCCGAACTGCCGGGCCTGCTCGGCCAGCAGGTCCGGGTTCGACCCGCCCGCGGCGAGGCCGATCACCCGAAATCGGTCCGGATTGCGGGCGATGACATCGAGGGCCTGGACGCCGATTGAGCCGGTACTGCCCAAAATGATCACGTCTCGGCGTTCACTCACAGGAGTGATTGTCCTACGCTCAGACCTATGACCGACACCCTGCTGCCCTCGATTGACCCGCTCCCCCAGGAACGCCGCCTCGTGACGGAGATCCCCGGACCCCGTTCTCGTGAGCTCATGGCGCGCCGCCAGGAGGCCGTTTCGGCCGGTGTGGGCGGCATGATGCCCGTGTTTACCGAGCGCGCGTCGGGAGGCGTTCTCCTCGATGTCGACGGCAATTCCCTGATCGATCTGGGGTCGGGGATCGCCGTGACGACGGTCGGCAATGCCGATCGTCGGGTGGTCGAGCGGGTGCAGCGACAGGTGGCGGACTTCACGCACACCTGCTTCATGGTCACGCCTTACTCGGGCTACGTCGAGGTGTGTGAAGCTCTCAATCGCCTCACCCCCGGCGACTTCACCAAGCGGTCGGCGCTGTTCAATTCCGGCGCCGAAGCCGTGGAGAACGCCGTCAAGATCGCGCGCGCACACACCAAGCGCCAAGCCGTCGTCGTGTTCGACCACGGGTATCACGGCCGAACAAACCTCACCATGGCACTGACCGCCAAGAACATGCCGTACAAGCAATCGTTCGGGCCGTTCGCTCCTGAGGTGTACCGCATGCCAATGTCCTATCCGTTCCGCGACGGTCCACACAGCGGCGCCGAGGTGGCATCGTGGGCCACGACCAAGATGGACAAAGAGATCGGCGGGGAGAACATTGCCGCGATCATAATCGAGCCAATTCAAGGAGAGGGTGGCTTCATCGTTCCGGCGCCGGGTTTTCTTCCAGCCTTGCGTGAATACGCGACTCAACACGGCATTGTGTTCGTCTCCGACGAGATCCAGACCGGGTTCTGCCGCACCGGCCAGTGGTTCGCCAGTGAGCACGAGGGGATCGTGCCGGACATGATCACAACGGCGAAGGGCATCGCCGGTGGGCTGCCACTCGCCGCCGTAACCGGCCGCGCCGAGATCATGGACGACGTTCACGTCGGCGGGCTGGGGGGCACCTACGGCGGCAACCCGATCGCGTGCGCGGCCGCGCTCGGTGCGATTGAGGCGATGGAGGAGGACGACCTCAACACGCGCGCGCTGCAAGTCGGCGCGATTTTACGCGACAAGCTCGAAATGATGGCCGCGGCGAATCCGGCCGTGGGCGATATCCGCGGACGTGGCGCCATGATGGCGATCGAGTTGGTCCAGCCCGGCACCCTGAACCCGGACCCCGACCTCACCGGCCGCGTTGCCAAGTCAGCGCACGCCCAGGGTGTCATCACGTTGACGGCCGGAACCTATGGCAATGTGCTGCGCTTCTTGCCACCGCTGAGCATCAGCGATGACTTGCTTCGAGAGGGCCTCGATATCGTCGCCGCCGGCTTTTAGAACACGCCTGCCCTGAACCAGAAACGGTCAGTTACCCCTCGCGAAGGCCCCAGGTTTGACCGTAGCCGTCGGCCATGAGGTCCAGGTAGGGCACCGCGTCGAACGCTTCAGGCCCTAGAACGCCGGCGCCGCTCCAGGTGCCGGCCGCAAGCAGTTCTAGCGCGATCACCGGGTTCATCGCCGTCTGCCACGTGACCGCCTGGGTGCCGTACTCGCGCATGGTCCACTCGTTGTCGGCCACGTGGTAGAGGTAGACCTCGCGTCGCTGCCCGTCTTTGCCCATGCCGGTGACCCATGTGCCCGCGCATGTCTTGCCGGACATCGCATCGCCCAAGGTTGCCGGGTCAGGCAGACAGGCAGCGACGACGTCCCGGGGGCTCACCTCAATGCCGCGGACCGACACCGGATCCGTGCGATCAAGGCCAAGCTTGTGCAACGTCTTGAGGACCTCGATGAACTCGTCACCGAGGCCGTACTTGAAAGTCACCCGCTCGCATTCGATCCACCGCGGCACGAGAAGGACTTCCTCGTGCTCGACGTTGACGCACTCGACGGGCCCGATGCCCTCCGGGAAGTCAAAGATCTCCGGCTCGGAGAACGGAGCGGTGGTGAACCAGCCTCGGTCCTTCTCCCAGATGATTGGCGGGTTCAGGCACTCCTCGATGGTCGTCCAGATCGAGAAACTCGGCGCGAAGTCATAGCCGGCGACCAGGAGGTTGGCGCCGTCTCGGATACCAATCTCCTCGATGGTGTCGAACAGATGATCCGCGGCATATCGAGCAAACACATCGGCGAGGCCAGGTTCGACACCGATCCCGCATAGCGCTAGCAGACCACGGCTGGCCCACGCGTCGGACAGCGCGAACTGCTCATCGCCGAGTTTGATCCCGGTCTCCTCATGCGGGCGCGTCGGATGCGGACGCGACAGGCTCATCGCGGTGTCGAGATAATGGCAACCGGCCTCGAAGGCCCCGTTGAAGATCGGCATGTTGAAGCGCGGATCGACGACGTTGAGGACATGCGTGATGCCGTGCGCCCGACAGGCAGCGGCTACCGCGCCAGCATCGGAGGCATCCAGGGCGATCCCGGCAAACCGTGCGTCGTCGGCGCGTTCGGCCAGCGCCACGGCTCGCATCACGTCGTAGTCCGCGCACACCCAAGCGTCAAAGAAATCGCGCCGAGCTGCGATCAGCGCAGCCGAGGTGCCCACACCGCCGGAACCAATCGCCAGGACGCGCATCAGGACTCCCCTCGCCCGTCGAGCAGCGGCTTCAACGGATCCCAAGCTTCCTCACTCTCGGCATCCTGACGCCGACGCGCCATTGCCGACAGCGCCTCCAGCACGACACGATTTCCGAGCATCGCGGTGATGTCGGCATGGTCGAATGGAGGTGAAACCTCGACGACGTCCATGCCGAGGACGGGCAGCTCAAGGCAGATTCGTCGAACGGCGTCGAGCAGTTCGCGACTGCTGAGGCCGCCGGGCTCCGGAGTGCCCGTGCCTGGGGCGTGACCAGGATCAGCCACATCAATGTCCACCGATAGGAAGATGCCATCACACTCATTCATCGCGATCTCGAAAGCCTCGGTCAGGCACTCATCGAGACCCCGCTGACCGATCTCGGTCATTTCGTAGGAACGCATACCTTGCTCGGCCATCCAGTCCAGGATGTCTGGCGGCGGCCAGTAGCCCCGCAGACCGATCTGCAGGAAGCGGTCACCGCGCGCCGCGCCCGATTCGATAAGTCGTCGCATCGGCTGTCCGTGGCCGATGAGCGAGCCGAACTCGATATCGCCGGTGTCGGCGTGCGCGTCGAAGTGCAGCACCGCCACCCGGCCCCAGCCGCGGGCGCGCGCCACTCCCGTGACGTCCGGCCAGGTCACCGTGTGGTCGCCACCGAGCACGAGGGGAACGGCGCCGGTCTCGGCCACACGCTGGACCACGACCTCCAGGTCAGCACATGAGCGGGCGGCGTCCCCGCTGTACATCTCCACATCTCCACCGTCGACGACCCGCAGATCGGTCAGACCGTCCGTGCGCAGCGCCAGCGAGGGGCGGGATCCGTCATGACCGAGGTAGCACGCCATCCGCAGTGCCTGCGGGCCGAATCGGGCACCGCTTCGGTAAGACGTCCCACCGTCGAAAGGCGCGCCCAGAATGACGACATCGGCGTCGTCGTATGTCGATGGATCATCGAGGTCGCAGCGTGGTACGCCGAGGAAGGTCAAGTCCGGGCCGTATTGGCCGCCATACCGAGTCACGCTGCCTCCTTGATGAACACGGTCAACTATCGAAGCCCAGGCCGATGCGATCAAGGGTGCGCAACCACATGTTGCGATGCCCCTCATGCTGGTCGGCGCGATTGATGGCACGGCGGGTCAGAGCGATCCCGGCCCCTCGAAGCGGCTCCGGAGGGAACGGCAGCGGCTTGCTGCGCACCATCTCCAGCGCTGTCCGCTCAGTGTGATCATCGTTCATGAGATCAAGCATCACCTGAGCCCCGAACCGACTCGCACCCACGCCCAGCCCCGTGAAACCCACGCTATAGGCGACACGTCCCTGCATCGCGGTGCCCCAGAACGCACTGAACCGCGAACACGTGTCGATCGCACCCGCCCATGCATGGGTGAAGCGCACGTCCGCGAGTTGCGGGAAGGTGTAGCGGAAGTGTTCCGACAGCCGCGCGTAGGGCGTGCCCTCGCGCTCATGCAGAGGACTGAAGTCCCCGTAGTAGGACGCGTCATAGCCGCCCCACAGGATCCGACCGTCGGCCGTGGTCCGGTAGTAGTGAAACTGATTACCTGCATCGCCGACGCCCTCTCGACCTAACCAGCCGATCGCTGTGCGCTGTGCCGTCGAAAGCGGCTCGGTCATGAGCACGGAATCGTAGACCGGAATGACGTAGTGACCGATCCGCTTGAGCAAGGGTGGATACGCACTTGTGGCGAGAGCCACGCGCCCGGCAAGCACGGATCCGAAGTCCGCCGTGACGCGAACTCCCCCGCCATCCAAGGACAGATCGACGATCCGGGTGCCTTCATAGATCTGAACACCCCGGCGCTCACAAGCTGCCGCAAGGCCCCAGGCGAGTCTGGCCGGATCCACCATGGCGACTCCGTGGCGGTCAAGAACCCCACCTCGATATGTCGGCGAGTGGACGAGGGCCTGCACCTCGTGCGCGTCTAGGAATTGGAGATCGAGCCCCGCCGCATCCCCGAGTGCCACCATCTCGCGCAACTCGGCCACCTGGTAGTCCTCGACGGCGACGTCAAGTTCACCGCTGCGCACCAGGTCACAGTCGATTCCCTCGGCCTCGATCACCGCGACAATCGCATCAAGGTTGTCTTGGCCGAGTCGGGACAATTCACGCATGTCGTCCGGCCAGCGGGCGAAGCCGTTGCCGAGGCCATGGGTCAGGGAAGCCGCGACAAATCCCCCGTTGCGGCCGGTGGCGCCTTCGGCGATCCGATCCGCCTCGATCAACACGATCGAACGATCGGGGAACCGTTTCGTCGCCTCATAGGCGGTCCATAGCCCGCTGAAGCCGCCGCCGACAACCACGAGGTCGACCTGAATGTCCTCGACCAGGCTGGGACGCGCCTCGGGTCGGTCGGGGCTGTCCAACCAGTACGGGGCGAAGGTGACGTCGGCCAGGGCAGCGCGAGCCTCGGCGGTGATGTCGTCGGGGAAGGGCATCTCAGTCCACCGACATGCCCGCCTCGAGCGCGCGTCGACGTCGGTAGTTGATGAACTGCGACACGAGCACCATCACCAAGGCGATGAAGAAGACCAGGGTCGCGAGGGCATTGACCTGAACCGGGATGCCGCGCTGCGCAGCACCCCAGATGTAGATGGGGAAGGTCACGAGGGTACCGGCGTTGAACGCGCTGATGATGTAGTCATCGAACGACAACGAGAACCCGAGGAGTGCCGCGCCGAGAATACCCGGCAGAACGAGCGGGAACGTGACGTAGCGGAACGTCGCTCGAGCATCGGCATAGAGGTCGCGGGCAGCCTCCTCCAGCCGCGGATCCATCCCCTGCAATCGCGCCTTCACGGCAACCACGACAAAACTAATAATGAACATGATGTGCGCAATCACCACAGTCCAGAAGCCCAGCGGGAAGGCCAGATTCAAGAACAGGGCCAGCAGGCTCGAACCCAAGACGACCTCCGGGGTCGCCATGGGCAGGAAGATGAGCAGATTTGTCGTCGAGCGACCGCGGAACCGGTAGCGAACGAGCGCAAACGCGATCATCGTGCCGAAAATCGTGCCGACAAGAGTTGCGAGTAGGCCAATCTCAAGACTCGTGACGAAAGAACCACACACACCCGGGACACCGCAGAGGTTCTGCCAAGCGTTCAGGGAGAACTCATTCCAGGCAATGTTGAACTTGCCCTCCGGCTTGTTGAAGCTCAGCACGGCAACCACGGCGATCGGGACGAAGAGGTAGATCAGGACGAGGATCCCGATGATGGGAATGAGGTTCTTCCGCAGCCAACGCATCAGACCAAATCCTCCGTCCCGGCTCGTCGGATATAGACGAAGACGAGCGTGAGGATGATCGCCATGAGGATGAAGGACAGCGCACTGGCGATCGGGTAGTCACGGAACTGCAGGAAGTTCGTTTGGATTGCGTTGCCCACCATGCGATCACTGGGCGCCCCAAGCAAAGTGGCGTTGATGTAGTCGCCCGATGCGGGAATAAACGTCAGCAGGGTTCCCGCGACGACGCCGGGAAGGCTGAGGGGCCACACAACCTTGCGGAAACCGGTGAACGGGGAGGCGTAGAGATCTCCGGCCGCCTCAATGAGGCGTGGATCGATGCGCTCCAGCGCGGCGTACAGCGGCAGGATCATGAAGGGCAGGAAGTTATACGTGAGCCCGAGGACCACCGCGATGGGCGTGTTGAGAATCCGCTGTTCAGGCAGCAGATGCAGCATGTTGAAGAACGAGGTGATGAATCCCTCGTCAGCGAGGATGGTTCGCCAGGCGTAGGTCCGTAGCAGGAACGACGCGAAGAAGGGTGCGACGACGAGGACGAGAAGCAGAGCACGCCACTTCCCGGCACGGAAAGCGATGAAGTACGCGAGCGGATAGGCGATCACAAGGGCGAGGACGGTTGCGATGCCTGAGTAGGCGAATGAGCGGACGAACTGAGGCCAGTACTCAGAGATGGCCTCGGCGTAGTTGGAGACTTGGAAGGCCGCCTGGTAGACGCCGTTCTTGCCCGTGGGAGCCTGCAAGCTGGTCGCAAACAGCGAAATGAGCGGCACGATGAAGAAGATCGCCAACCAGCCGATCCCAGGGATCAGCAGCAGGTATCCGGTTCGCGCGCGCCGGCGCAATCCGACCGCACTCGGCGATGTCGACTTCGTGGACGGGGCCAGGGCCGGCATCGTCAGACCGCCTCGGCAGACGTCAGATGAACCGTCTCGTCGGGAGCCAGTCCAAAGGTGTGGGCGACCTCCCAGTGAATGGTCACGTCATCCCCCGGGCGCATGATCGCTGAAGCGCGATTCTGTTCGAATACCACCCACTCGGTGTCCCACGGGGTCATCACGAGGTATTGCGTAGACACACCTGTGAATGAGGCATCGGTGACCTTGCCGGGTAGTGCATTGCGCCCACTGTCGACAGATTGGCCTGATGCGGCGAGCGAGAGCTTCTCTGGGCGGACGCCGATGGTGATCGCGCCGCCGGCCACGGCCGAACGGGCTGCCGGCACACCGAATTGGTGGCCCTGCGCACTCACCGAGAGCGTGTCCCCTCCACCGGTGACCGAGCCCTCAAGCAAGTTGGACTGGCCGAGGAAGTTCGCCACGAAAGCGGTGCGCGGCAGATCGTAGATCTCTACGGGGGGCCCCATCTGTTCGATGCGCCCCTTGTTCATGACCGCCACGGTGTCAGCCATCGTCATGGCCTCCTCCTGGTCATGCGTGACATGCACGAATGTCGTGCCCACCTCGGTCTGAATTCGCTTCAGTTCAATCTGCATCTGTCGACGCAGTTTGAGGTCCAGAGCACCAAGCGGCTCATCAAGCAACAGGACTCCCGGCTGATTGATGAGGGCTCGCGCCACCGCAACGCGTTGCTGCTGGCCGCCGGAGAGTTGAGCAGGCTTGCGCCGCGCCAAGGGCCCAAGTTCGACCAACTCCAGCATGGCAGTCACCTGAGGTTCGACGCTCTTGATGCCACGACGCCGCAGCCCGAAGGCGACATTTTCGAAGATGTCCAGGTGCGGGAAGAGCGCATACGACTGAAAAACCGTGTTGACATGACGCTTGTACGGCTTCTCATGGGTGATGTCCATGTCACCGAGCATGATTCGGCCCTCGGTGGGGTCCTCGAGGCCCGCAACCATCCGCAGGGTCGTGGTCTTGCCGCACCCGGACGGACCGAGGAGGGCGAAGAACGATCCGGCCGGGATGATGAGATTCAGGTCATCGACGGCAACGAAGTCACCGAACGACTTGGTCAGGTCCATCAAGTGCAGGTCTTGTACGGCGCCGGATGCGTCCACCCGGTCTCCTTTCGCTTCAGAACCCGCGGAAACCGCGAGGCCCGGCCGTGATTGTGGTCCGTGGGGCCAGGTCGACAGGCCGAAGAGTTCGGGCCGACCCGAGGGCCGGCCCGAACATCGTCGACTAGAAGCCGATCGCCTTCTGGAATTCGCGCTGGTAGGCCTCGTCCTGCTCCGGCGTCAACGTCATGAAGACGTAGGAATTGTCGAGCATGGTGGAGGACGGGAAGATCCACTCGTTGTCCACGAGCTCCGGATCGATCTCCGCCATGGCTTCCCGAGCCCCTGCTACAGGCGAGATGTACTGAACCCACGCGGCCGCCTCGGCGGCGACAACGGGGTCGTAGTAGTAGTTCATGACCTGCTCGGCGTTCTTCTTATGCGTCGCAGTAGCCGGAACGAGCATGTTGTCCGTCCAGAGCATGGCGCCCGACTCCGGAAGGCCCACGCCGTAGTCCTCACCGAGCTGGAACATGTCGCCGGACCACCCGATGACGGCGATCACGTCACCGGTCTCGAGCGCGGCAACGTAGTCGTTGCCGGCGACCTGGCGGATCTGGCCACTGTCGATCTGCGTCTGCAGGACGGCGATGCCCTCCTGGAATTGCTCGTCGGTGAAGTTGGACGGGTCGTAGCCCTGCGCAGCGAGGATGATGCCCATGGTGTCGCGCATCTCGGACAGCACCGTGATGCGCCCCTTGAGCGCAGGATCCCACAACTGGTCCAGTGTGACGAGCTTGTCGGTACCCAGGGTCTCCTGAAGCGCGGCGGTGTTCCAGCCGAAGCAGCCGAATCCAGAGAACCACGGCAGCGTGTAGTCGCGGTTGGGATCGAAGCCGACGTTCAGGTAGGCGGGGTTCAGGTTGGCGGCGTTGGGGATGTTCGCCTTGTCGAGTTTGGCGGCGAAGCCATTGTTGATCCACAGAGCGGCCATCCAGTCGGTGAGCACGACGATGTCGCGGTCGATGGACTGACCGGACTCGAGTTGCGCCCGCACCTTGGCGTAGAACTCATTGTTGTCGTTGATGTCCTCGGTGTAGTTGACCGTGATGCCTGAAGCCTGCTGGAACGCCTCGAGCGTCGGGTAGGCGCCGGTCTCGTCATCGACGTCGATGTAGAGCGGCCAGTTGGCCCAGTTGACGATCTTCTCGGAGTCGGACACGTCCGTGGCGGCGGAAGTCTCCGGTGCGGCCGAACTCGAAGCAGACCCCGAGTCGTCACCCCCACCTGCACCACAAGCGGCAGCAGCGACTGCTACGCCACCTACACCGGCGGCCTGGAGCAGGCGCCGACGGGACAGCGCGGAGCGGCTCATCTGGACAATCGCAGCCGCCTCGGCTGACATCGGCTTCTTCATCGGGTCTCCTTCATCATCGGTCTCTTCTCCTGCTCTTCCCGGCCGGGTGGCCGACGGTGGGCTCGTGCCTATTCTGCCTGTCGATCTCGGAAAATCGTACGGTGCCACTCCTTGCGTGGCTCCCCGGTAATGTCCGAGGAGATGTGCTTGATCACGGTGTACTCCTCTAGGGAATAAACGGACATGTCTTTGCCGAAGCCGGATTGCTTCATCCCCCCGTGCGGCATCTCGCTAACAATCGGAATGTGGTCATTGACCCACACGGTTCCGGCGCGGATCGCGCGCTGGGCGTTTTGGGCACGGAAGACGTCCCGAGTCCACACCGAGGCGGCGAGCCCGTAAGCGGTGTCGTTGGCCAACTTCAGGGCCTCCGCATCGTCATCGAACGGTAGGGCGACAAGCACGGGCCCGAAGATCTCGTCCTGCACGATTTCGGAATTCTGGGCCGCCCCGGTGACCAGTGTCGGCCGGTAGAACGCGCCGGATGCAAGGGCACCGCCGGGCACCTGTCCTCCCACGACCACGCTCGCCCCACCGTCGCGGGCTCGATCTACGAAACCGGCGACGCGGTCACGCTGGGCATACGAGACAAGCGGACCCATGTCGGTGTCCGCATCGCGCGGGTCACCCACGACGATCGAGGTGAAAAGATCGGCGATTCCCTCGACGACCTCCTCGAAACGCGAACGCTGCACATACACACGGGTCGCTGCAGTGCAGTCCTGTCCGGTGTTGATCAAGGATCCAGCCACAGCTCCATGCACGGCCGCCTCGATGTCTGCATCGTCGTACACAACGAACGGCGCCTTGCCGCCTAGTTCGAGGTGAACGCGCGCTGCTCGAGCCGAGGCCACCTCCATCACGCGGCGTCCGACCGGAGTCGATCCGGTGAAGGACACCATGGAGACACCGGGGTGCGCCATGAGGGCCTCCCCTGCCTCACGGCCCCTTCCGACAACCACGTTGACAACGCCATCGGGAATGCCTGCGGCGGCGACGTCCTCCGCCACCATGAGGGACGTGAGGGGAGTGATCTCCGCAGGCTTCAAAACGATGGTGTTGCCTGCCGCAATCGCCGGAAGAATCTTCCACATCGCCATTTGGAGCGGATAGTTCCACGGTGACACCGATCCGACGACTCCCACCGGCTCTCGGCGAATGACCGAGGTGTGGGTGGCGTCGTACTCGGCTGAGTTGGAGCCGCCCAGAGTGCGTGCAGCGCCGGCGAAGAAGATCGCATTGTCGATAGATCCCGGAACGTCGAATTCGGTGGCCAAACGCAGCGTCTTGCCCGATTGCCGCGACTCCACAGCCGCATATTCGGACGACCGCGCCTCCATGCGTTGCGCCAGCGCCAGCAAGGCGGCGCCGCGCTCGGCAGGGGTCGTCCTCGACCATTCGTCGTACGCCTCGGTGGCCGCGGCCACTGCCGTGTCCACCTCGCTGGCCCCGGCCAGGCCCACGGCTTCGATGACGCAGCCGTTAGCGGGGTCGACGATCTCCAGGGACCCGGCGCTCGCCGAGAGGGGCTTGCCGCCCGCCACTCCGGAGGTCGATGCCGCGGCTGCCGATGCCATGCCCTCTCCCGCCCTCGTATGCGCTTGCCCGATACCGCTCCACCCTAGCCACGGACACCGGCCGACGCTGGAAAGCTGACGGGATACGCGATGCAAGCGTTACCGGGCTCACAGCCCACTCCGCACGGCGCCGCGCGAACGTGACCATGCCGTGACCAATTCGGCCCACCGCGGTGGGCCGGGTCACTAGGGTGAGGCGAGCGCGAAGGGGCGCGCTAGGCGGCACCGTGCCGCCGCGGGTGCGGGAC
>JALQUH010000103.1 GCA_023263845.1 Candidatus Nanopelagicales bacterium
CCCGTGGCCCGCTTGACTTTTTGGGCAGTTGAGGATCTCAGATTTTCGGCCAACGTCCCATTGCGTGTGGTAGACCTTGTGGATGCGTCGCTGGCTATCCGTTGTCTTTCCCGCCGTACTTGCGACGGCTTTCATCGTTCCTTCCACCACCTCGGGAGCTGCTACTCCTGCCGCAGCCGACACCGTCCTGAAGACCGACATCATGGTGCTTGTCGACAACACCGGCATGTCCAACGCGGACTGGGAGGTGCTGCAGCGGGCCTACCTCGCCATGCTGCAGGACACCGACCGCATGCCGCGTGATGGTTCGGTCGCTTTTGGGATGGTGCAGTACGTGACGCTGGCAGACGGTCGTCAGTCGGGCGTCGTCTCGGTGCCGCTGACCGTGCTTGACGACAAGTCGGCACTCGCGGTGACGGACCGCATCAAGGCGGCCCCGCTGTATTCGCCGAAGGTGGTCGGCCGAACCGTTGCAGCGATGGATGCGGTGACCTCCGAGTTGCGTGACCATGGTCGGCAGGGCGCCCAGTCAAACGTCTGCGGCACGGCGACCACGCTGTGGAGCGCCGGTGAGATCGCCGCGGCCGGCCGGCTGCTTGATGAACAGAAGATCGGTCGGTCCTCGATGCTGCACATCACCGTTGATGAGGGTGCCCCAATTGCGGACCGATCCGATCGTGCCCGACCCGTGCCGCTGAGCGTGCTGGCGCGTGGATCGGGCACGGCGTTGCCGACGCGTTCATTCGGCCAGTTGGTCTCGGTGATCCCCGACGCATGCCTGATGACGTCGGTCCGGCTGCAGGGGATCGAGGTCAATCAGGTGATCCAGAACTGGCAGAACGACGTTCCACTCGTCCAGTACAAGCCCACGGTCGTGCGGGTGTTCATCGATTCGCTCTCTCCGGCCATCATCGCCGCCGGTGGCGTGCTGCACGGCTCCCGTGATGGAGTCCCGCTGTCGTCTAGCCCACTGTCGCCGGTGAACGCCAGCGGCACGGTGGCCATCGACGCGGACGTGGCCAATCAGCTCGATCGAGCGAACGTCTGGTCCAGCCTCAACTTCCGTCTGCCGACGAGTTGGCTGAGCGGTGACGTGGAGCTGCGTTTCGAGGCGGCCTCGGAGTTGGCCTGCGGATCGGCGCCGCCCGACGCGCAGGACTGCGCTGTCGACGTCACGTTCGAGCCTGCGCAGACCGCGGAATTCACGTGGGCTTCGGTGCCCTGGCGGTCGATCACCGGGTCGACGCGCGAGCCGACGTCCGCGGAACTGGTCGAGCAGTACTACCGGGCGGTTGACGCCTTCCCGGTACGCACGGTGGACATGGACTTTTGGTACTTGCCCGAGTTCGACTCGACGCCGGATCTGGACGACGTCAACAACCTCCTGTACTTCTATTGGATCTTCGATCAGGTTCTGGACGGTCCGTGGACGTGGTGGACCAGTGACGACCGCTGGTACGGCGTCCTCGACGGGTCCGGCGGGGGTTTGGCGAACTCGATCGGCGGCGAGGTGTCTTCGGGCTGGCTCAGCGGCACCGGGGGAACCGAGGATATGGGCTATGCCCGCAATCGCGGGCCCCACGAGTTGGCGCACCTGGTCGGTGCTCACCACATCGTCAATGCGGCGCAGAACGGCACGGTCTCTGCAGGTGGGACGTCGTATTCCAACGGCTGGTGCGGTGAGGTGGCGGAAACTGCGGCCCCGGAATACCCCTTCTGGCAGACCAACTCAAGCGGCCAGGTGCAGCCCATCCTCGGCTCCCTAGGGGTGGACAACTCCGAGGTGTGGGGCCTGACTCCGCGGTTCCTAGGGGACAACGATCAACTGACGGTTACGGACCCCTACCGGGTCTCGCCGATGATGAGTTACTGCTCTGCATCGGACCTCTCGAGCCAGTACCGATGGCCGTCGACGCAGACCTATGAGGTTCTCACTGAAGAGTTCCTGGGGACCGGGTTCTCGGTGTCCGCGGCGCGGCCGACGGCGCGCCCCGGCAAGGGTGTCCTGGTGCGCGGCATCATGCAGATTGAGGAGATGTCCTTTAGCGATCGCCCGGTGAGCGCGGACGAGCGGGCGTTGAACGCCTCCCTCACGTTCACGTCGGTTCTCGGGGGGCTCCCGGTGGCGACCAGCGCCTACCCGCGCACGGGTGACTATCGACTGGTCTTCCGCAATTCACGCGGCAAGGTCATCGCGCAGCGCAGTGTCGACATCGTGGAACCCATTTTCGACCCGGAGGAGCCGGGGGAGGCCGATCCAACGGTGCGCGATGTCGTGTTCTCGACGGTGGTGCCTATCGAGGTGGCGGCGCAGGCGCGCAGTATTGAGGTGCTCGGCTCGGCTGGCGAGCGGATCGGCGTCCAGCAACTGGACAAGGCACGGCCCAAGGTGACGTCGGTGGATGTGGCCACCGGGGTCGGTCAGGCCAAGGACAGGGTGCAGGTGACGTGGACCCAGCGGGGCGAGGGCACGGCCTCGGTGTTCTACCGCTCTGACCCGAAGGCGGGCTGGAAGCCGTTGGCGTTGGATGTCACGGGGTCTTCGGTGGAGATCCCGGCGGCCGCCGTGTGGGGTGCACCGGAGGGGCTATTCCAGGTGGTGGTCGGTAATGGCCTGCGAGTGGCGTCCGCGATCAGCAAGCCGGTTCGGTTGCCCAATCACGAGCCTGTGCTCGACCTCGAGTCGGCGTGCGCCTCGGGGGTGGTGCTCACCGGCGCCCAGGAATTCACCTGTCGGGCATTCGCCTACGACACCGAGGACGGTGACCTGTCTGAGCGGATCGTGTGGACCTTGGACGGCAAGCAGGTGGCGACCGGCCCCGAGTTGCATCTGATGGCCGATGAACTCAGCGAGGGGTCGCACCTCTTCGCGGCCTCGGTGGCCGACATGGCGAAGGACCGGGTGAGCGAGACAGTCACAGTGCGGGTCTACCGGGTGCAGGACTGGGGATCGCAGACCATCCGGTAGGTCCGGCTAGTCCCCGAAGAGTCCGGCTGCCCTCCTCGCCGTGCGCTCGTCGTCCCCGGCGATGACGTGCGCGTACGTCGTCAGGGTGGTGAAGGAGGAGCCGTGCCCGGCCCGGGCGGAGACGTTTTGGATGGGCTCACCGGACCGCAGCAGGTGGGTGAGGTGGGTGTGTCGGGCATCGTGCAGGCGCATGGGGCGCAGGCCGGACTTGGCTACCTGGCGGCGGAAGGTGTCCGAGACGGTGGCCGGGAGCATGGGGGTGCCGTCGCCGTTGGCGAAAATGGGGGAGTTCTCCGGCAGCCCGCGGGGCAGGGCTTCAGGGGGCCGGGCGCCCGGTGTCCGGTAGCCGTTCAGGCGGCGTTCGATATCGGCGAGGAAGGCGGAATGTTCGACTTCGCGGGAGCGCCGCCACTTGGCAAGGGCCTCGGCCGTGCCCTCGTCGATGCTGATGGTGCGGTGGGATCGTCGGGACGTGGGCGGCCCGTACCGGATATCGGACTCGCGGGAGTCGGCCTGGAGGTTGCGGCGGATCGTGAGGCGCCCC
>JALQUH010000291.1 GCA_023263845.1 Candidatus Nanopelagicales bacterium
CGCTCGAGTTGAGCGTGGGTGGCTCCGGCACGCCCGGCGCCACCGTTTCCGGTCAGACCATTGATCTGCAGGTGGCGCCAGGCCGCACCCAGGTGCTGCGTACGTCATCGTCGATCCCAAGCGGTGACCTATCGCTCCTCGATCTGTGGGAGCGGGTGAAGTCGACGGCGTCGGCGGCCGATGCGGCCAAGGGCGCCTTCTGGCAACTCAGTCCCTATCGCGAGATCACCGTCGTGCACGCGACGAAGCGCCCGGTCCGCGCGCCCTATTTCGGCGGCAGTGATGCTTGGACCGGCGAACGCGACAACGGCGAGATCCAATGCCACATCTCCGGCACGATGCAGATCGATGAGCCGTCGACGGAGTCGGTCTCGCTCACCGGCACGCTGACCACCGGTGTGGACGGCGGCCCGGGGGCGCCGGCGCCGCAGATCCAGCGCAACCCGGTCGGTGACATCGGTACCGTCAACGTCGCCAACCCCGCACCCGGTGGCCCGACGGGGAGCACCTCGTATGCCATGGAGGCAACCGTCCAACTCCAGGACACGCGGCGCTACGACCTCGACCTCGTCGGTACCGCGTACTCGCGACACGCCGAGTACTTCAGGCAGTTGCGCGAGACCACGCACACGGCGGGTTCGACGACGGCGATCATCGTGCTTCCCGACTCGACGGGTGCAATGCAGCCGATCGTGCCGGGTAGTGCCCGGGTGCAGTGGACGAATGGCGGCGAGGTCATCACGGGCACGGTCGGTATCGACTTCACCGAGAATGCGGCTGGCGGTTCGATCACGCCCACGGCCACCGGCTCTATCCCGACCGGCTCCATCGTGCTGTCGGCGATCACCGACCCGGTGACGCTGTCAACGACGCAGACCACGACCGGAAGGACTTCGCTGCCGTTCACCCTCCCGGCGAGTGCCCGGCCGCAAGCACCTGATGTTGCGTGGGTCGTGCCGGCCTTCCAGTGGAATGAGGCGCCCACCGCATCGGTGGGTGGTCGCGCGACCTCGACGCGATCGAGCGCATCGCTGCGCGTGTACCTGGAGCGGCCGTGGTTCACCTCCGGTATCGATGAGGACCTGGCCGTCCTGGTCCGGCCGCGCCGCGGCGCGGGCGCGGTCAGCGACTATGTGAGCCGCTGGGGCGGTGATCCCGCCATCACCGGGGGAGGCTCGTTGCCGTCTGCGTGGCCGAAGGCTCCGCAGTTCACCAATCGTGCCTATGCCACCGAGAACGTGCGCATGGCTGAGGACTCCTCGCTCAAGGTGGCTATCGCGGGCTATCAGGTTGGTCGCGAGGCGGCTGATGGCTCGCTCATCGGCTGGGACGCCGAACGTGATCAGTGGTACGTCGATATCGACGTCGACATCGACGATGCCTATCGCCCGTTCATCCGTCTTGCGCTAGCGCGCTACCAGGCCGGAGCTCCCGCTGACCTGCGATTGTCGCCGGTCACGCTGCTCGATGTCGTGCAGTTGGATCCGGCGCGCACCGCGACGGTCGTCGTGCGACCCGGGGTCAAGAGCGGCTACGTCGCGAACGTCGCGTTGAGCGGACCGTCGTACCAGAAGAATGCGCACGGCAGCGGTCCGGGCAAGACCTATGTCATCCACGAGCGGCTCAGCGACGATGACACCCCCGGTCCGGACGCGGTTTTGTGGCAGGAGGTTTCGCGCACGGAGATCAATGGAAGATACTCCGGCGGCGAGGGCACCTGGAACGGCTCGATCAACCTGGGCTCCAGCATCGGCGGTGGCCGGCATCGGCTGGTCATCGAGCAGTACGAGGAGTGGCGGACCGACGGCGGCGTGGGCCGTGCCGGTGGCTCCAGTGGGCTGCGCCTCGTCCACCAAGACGTCATCGCCCTGGGCTAGGGCTCACCGCACGCCGATCAGATCAGCCACTCTGCGCTGCTGAGAGTCCAGCGTCATCAGGGGGAGCCCCGTCCGGGCTGCGACAGCGATGATCATGCAATCAACCTGGCCGCCAGGTGTGATCCCATGAGTGCGGGCAGTGAGGTGTGCGCGAGCCGCGCCTTCGAAGTCGGATGCGGGATCGAAGGGGGCGAGCGTCTGATTGGCCATGAACCGATGCAAGGCGGCGTAGTCGCGAGCATCCCGTGCGCCGGCGAGGATCTCCATGATGACCGGCTCGGTGACGCGGACATCTGCTCCGGATTCGATCAGGTTGCGCAGGGGGATGGCCGCAGCGTCGCCGCGCAGATAGGCGATCCAGTACGAACTATCGACCAGCATCGGGCGCCGGAGAGTCGGCGGGGGTCTCGATATCAGGGAACGCCCCGAAGAAATCAAGCATCTCGGCCCGGGTCATCGGCTGCCCCGCGAGGGCACGCAGGGCGTAGTCGACGGCCTCCCGCTTCGTGGTCAGGTGGTAGCGCACCATCACACGGTGGATGAGCTCGTCGTCGATGTCGATGTTCGTCCGCGACATGTGGATGAAGATACACCTATTTGGTGTATGGACTGGCTGTCAGCAGACCGGCTGCGCGCCGGTGATCTCCACGACCGAACCACACATGTACGCCGCTTCATCGGAGGCTAGGAATGCCGCCAGGGCTGCGACCTCTTCGGGTTTGCCCAGCCGACCGAAGGGCACTTGGGCTGCCAACCCGGCAATGTCTACACCCTTTTGGATCAGGCCTTTCTCCACCATGGGCGTGAGGATCTCGCCGGGGCAGACGACGTTGACGCGCACTCCCATCGGCGCGTAGTCGCGCGCGAGGTTTTGTGAGAAGGCGATCACCGCGGCTTTCGACACGTTGTAGGCGATATGCCCGGGCGCGGGGGAGAGGCCCCACTGCGATCCGGTATTGACGATGGCGCCGCCCCCGGACTCGACCATGTGAGGCAGGAACGCCCGACACATGTAGTACATCGAGTCGACGTTCACGCGCATCGTGTCGTGCCACTCATCGTCAGTGAGATCAAGCAGTGGCCCGCGGCGCATGATGCCGGCGTTGTTGATCAGTACGTCGATCCGTCCGTGAGCGGCAATCACATCCTGGGCGAATCCGATCACCTGGGTGGGATCGGAGACGTCGAATATTGCAGCGCTCGCGTGATGCCCTTGGCCGATGATCGCGTCGACGGTGGCCTGAGCGAAGTCGGCGTTCTTATCGCAGACGATCACGTCGGCGCCCTCGCTGGCGAAGCGGGCCGCGATTGCGCTGCCAATGCCGCCACCGGCACCGGTCACCACCACGGTCTTTGCGCCGAACCGATCCATGCCGCCTCCCTGTGATCAGATTGTCAGACAATACTCCGCTCGGCGTGTCGCTGGCATTCGAACACCTGTTCGTTCTAGTTTGTGTGCACGGCGCCACTCTCCACAGATCCACCGGCGTCAGGCGTCACTGTCGGACCCCCGTCCTACGGTCGGCACCACAACAGACCAGGCATCGCCGGACCCCCGGCGGCGAACGAAGGAGTGGCCATGGCCGCCAAGCAGACCCCCTCTCCCACAGTGGGCGCAGACCGCGAGAAGGCGCTGGAGACCGCCCTCGCACAGATTGAGCGCCAGTTCGGCAAGGGCTCGGTTATGCGGCTCGGTGAGGAAGGCCGCGCCCCCGTCGACGTCATCCCGACCGGCTCCATCGCCCTCGACATCGCTCTTGGCATCGGCGGCTTGCCGCGTGGCCGCATCGTCGAGGTGTACGGCCCCGAGTCCAGCGGCAAGACCACCGTCGCTCTGCACGCGATCGCCAATATCCAGGCCGCCGGGGGCATTGCCGCCTTCATCGACGCCGAGCACGCACTCGACCCCACCTACGCTCAACGCCTCGGTGTCGATCTCGACAGCCTCTACGTCTCACAGCCCGACACCGGTGAGCAGGCGTTGGAGATCGCCGACACCCTTGTGCGTTCCGGCGCCATCGACCTCATCGTCATCGACTCCGTCGCTGCTCTCGTGCCACGCGCCGAGATCGAGGGCGAGATGGGTGACAGTCACGTCGGCCTCCAGGCCCGCCTGATGAGCCAGGCTCTGCGCAAGATGGCCGGTGCACTCAGCCAGACCGGTACGACCGCGATCTTCATCAACCAGTTGCGCGAAAAGATCGGCGTGATGTTCGGCTCTCCGGAAACCACGACCGGTGGCAAGGCCCTGAAGTTCTACTCATCCGTTCGCTTGGACGTCCGTCGTATAGAGACGCTCAAGGGTGGGACTGAGGCTGTCGGCAACCGGACTCGCATCAAGGTCGTCAAGAACAAGATGGCACCGCCTTTCAAGCAGGCGGAGTTCGACATCTTGTACGGCGAGGGCATCTCCCGTGAAGGCAGCCTGCTCGACCTGGGCGTTGACGCGGGTATCGTCAACAAGTCCGGAGCCTGGTACACCTACGAGGGTGATCAACTCGGTCAGGGTAAAGAGA
>JALQUH010000161.1 GCA_023263845.1 Candidatus Nanopelagicales bacterium
AGTCGCGGAGCCGTCGTACTCACTCGTGATGTCACTGACCTGCGTCGACGTGAGCGAGCGCTCATCAGCAAGGACGCGACCATCCGCGAGGTGCACCATCGAGTGAAGAACAACCTGCAGACGGTCAGCGCCTTGCTCAGACTGCAGTCGCGTCGGGTGGATGCGGAGGAGGCGCGTCAGGCGCTCGCCGAGGCTGGCCGCCGGGTGTCTGCGATCGCAGCGGTCCACGAGATCCTTGCGCAGGAACCGGGGGAGGAGGTCGACTTCGATGCCGTCGTCGATCGGCTGGTCGTGCTGGCGCGGGATCTCGCGCCAGCATTCGGCGCAGCAGACATTGCTATCACTCGGGACGGCTCACTGGGTGAGGTATCGACGGATGTGGCCAGCCCCCTCGCCATGGCCGTGTCGGAACTCGTGCACAACGCTGTGGAGCACGCCGGCGCCAGCTCAATTTGTGTAGTGTTGACGCGCGACGGCGGCCGGCTTGGAGTGCAGGTCGTGGACAACGGCAGTGGCGTACCGGAACCGCTGGTCGAGGGGTTGGGACTGCAGATCGTACGGTCGCTCGTTGAGGAGGACCTCGAGGGGATGTTCAGCCTCGATGCTTGCGAGCCTCAGGGCACCCGGGCCACCGTCGCGATCCCGACGTAGTCGGCCGTCTGGGAGGAGATCAGGCGGTGGTGCGGGCGCGCAGACGTGCGTTGCGCCGCTTCAGGGCGCGGCGCTCGTCCTCGCTCAAGCCGCCCCAGACGCCAGCATCCTGGCCGGTCTCCAGGGCCCAACGCAGGCACTCATCGATGACGTCGCAGCGACGACAGACTGCCTTGGCCTCTTCGATTTGAAGCAGGGCCGGGCCGGTATTGCCGATGGGGAAGAACAGTTCGGGATCTTCGTCACGGCAGGCGGATTCGTGGCGCCAGTCCATGCGTCCCTCCTAGGTCGGTCACGAGTTTGTGACGTCGTTCACCCGCGCCCTCGAGCCGAACCGTGGTCGGCCGGCTCTTTGTCGCGGTGGATGTGTGGTGATATCCGGTTGACAAGCGTCGCAGAGCAGTGGGCTTCCCACAAGGCCATTTGACCAATCCATGCCCATGTTCAGGTGTCGCCTTCATCACAGGCAGGTCTGAGAAGTGTCCGATAAACGGTCAGCAGATGACTCCCAGGGCATTGGGTACATACTCCAGGACGACGCGCGTCATGGGGGCGAACCCCTCTCCGTCGATCTGCAGCCGCGTCGCCGGATCGGCCTGCACCTCGATCCGGTCCTGGTCATGCAGAACGGTCAGGCTGCGCTTGGTCGAACCAGCCTCGCTCCCGGCGATCATCCGGCGGGCCAGGCGCAGGGCGGCCGGAACGCCGAGGCGGCGTACGGCGAACAGGTCCAGCCCGGTGTCGTAGGAGGCCTGGGGGCACGGATTGATGGCCTTGGTTCCGAGGTAGGTCCAGGGTGCGGTGTTCTGGACAATGGCGAGGAACACGCCGTCGATCTGGCCGGGGAGCGACGCGTCGGAGGCGTCCACCTCTGAGGGCTCGCCCGAGACTGCCCCGTCTTCGCCTCCCGACATGACGGGCTCGCCAGGCGTTGATTGCACCGTCAGGGCTGGATGGCGTCGGTCTGTACCGGCGAAGAATTGGCGAATCGTCGTACGAAGGTAGCGTGACGGGGTCGCCTCACGGCCAGCTGAGCGCTGCTCCTCCATCGCGGCGATGATCTCGGCGTCGATACCCATACCGGCGTTCGCGACGAACCACTGCGGCGCACAAACGAACCCGCCAGCATCGGTCGCCGTCGCCTTTCCCACGCCAATTCGTCGACGTCGTCCCTCGCGTAGAGCTTCCAGGATTTCGCCGGTCGCTTCGACCGGGTCCGCGGATAGCCCCAACGAGCGCGGGATCACATTGGCGCTGCCCCCGGGGACGGTGACCAGGTCCGGCACATCGCTGTCCGGGCCGTTGGCCAACAGGCCGTTGACCGCCTCATTGATGGTGCCGTCTCCGCCGAGGGTGCAGAGCAGGTCAAGACGTTCACGCTGCGCGCGTTCAGCGAGTTCACGGGCGTGCCCCCGGCGCTCGGTGCGCGCCACCTCAAGGTCGATCTCACCGGCGAGGGCGTGCACGAGGACGTCGGTCACGCGAGGAGATGTGGTCGTCGCGTGCATGTTGACGATGAGGAGCCCGCGCACCCTGTCAGCCTATGCGCCGTCGTCGAATGATGTGCCCACACCGGCTGATGCGCCGTCCCCGGCGGCTGCGCCTACGCTGGGCCTATGTCCGACGGTTCCCCGCGCATGTCGCGCCCGGTCACCTCGCTCGTTGTGGGCGCCAGCGTGGCCGCCGTCGAAGGCGTTGGCCTCGTCGTCTACTCGCTCTACATCGTCGTCCAGCTCGTCCGCCTCGGGATTACTGGCCCGGCCGATGTGTCCAACCCGGTGAGCGTGGGACTGGAGATCGCCATTTTCGCCATCTTCGGAGCTGCCATGCTGCTGGGCGCCTACGGGCTGTGGCGGGTGCGCGGCTGGGGGCGCAGCCTGCTCGTGCTCGGGCAGTTGCTCGCCCTCGTCGTCGGCGTCCCACTGGCGACGGCCGAGGGCGGATGGGACCGCATCGCCGGCATCGCGATCGTGGTCGCCGCCATCACCGGCCTCGTGGCCGCGTTCTGGCCGACAACGACGTCTGCCATCGCCAACTCCTAGGTCGCTTTCCGACCGTTGTGCTGGGTGTCGTTCGCGCGAAAGCAATCATGAGGGTCCGAAACCGGAGGGTGGGGACGTAGTCTGCCGGCATGCGCATGACCCTGGACATCCTTCCGACGGGCAAGACCACGGCGACCGTGATCATGACCCAGGACCAGGTGGATGCTCTGCGGGGAACGCCGGGGATGGGCCGAGTCATGCTGCGCATCGAGTACGCCGGCGATATTTTCCGAACCAGCATCTCGCGCTATCGCGGCGAATGGATGATGGTCGTCAACAAGGAGATGCGCGACGGCGGGCTCAGCCCGGGTGCGACGTACGACGTGGAGATCTCTCGCGATGACGAGGAACGCACGGTGACGGTGCCGGATGACCTCGCGCAGGCGCTGGCGGCCGCCGGGCTCACGGAGACCTTCAACGCGCTGGCCTACACGCACCGCAAGGAGCATGTGCGGGTCATCAAGGAGGCCAAGAAAGCGGAGACTCGTGCGGCCCGGATCGAGAAATGCCTCGCGATGTTGCGCGACGACTCCTGATTCCTAGCTCGCCTCGGCCACCTGGCGTGGCGCGCGCACCAGGGCAACACCGATGGTCGCGACGACGAAACCGATCAGTGCGAGCAACGGCAGTCGCTCGCCGAAGAGGATCGCGGCCTCGACGAGCGTCGCTGGCGGCACCAGGAAATACAGGCTGGTGAACCCCGATGCGGTGCCACGTCGGATGAGCCAGAACATCAGCAGGATCGCGCCGACGGACAGCACCAGCACCATGTAGGCCAGGACCGCGACGAAGGTCGGAGTCCAGTCCACGGTGAGCGGTTCGGTGAGCGAAGCGACGGCGAGAAGCACGAGAGCGGCGGCGGCGTATTGCACGGTGGTGCCGCTGACCGGTGGGATGTCGTCTCCCCACTTCTTCTGAAGGAGCATGGCGGCCGTGGTGCCGAGAAGGCCAACGATGGCAGCGGACGCCGCGGCGATTGATGTCTCGCCCGAG
This sequence comes from Candidatus Nanopelagicales bacterium, assembly GCA_023263845.1. Lineage (GTDB taxonomy): Bacteria > Actinomycetota > Actinomycetes > S36-B12 > S36-B12 > Mxb001. The sequence goes on from JALQUH010000161.1 coordinate 3,687, forward strand.
GTGAGCCCGGGCGCGAGAACGATGGCGGCGCCGACGAAGCCCAGGGCGAAGCCGAGCCATTGGCGGGCGTGCACCTGCTCGCCGAGGACAGGCCCGGCCAGGATGGCGACGAGGATCGGTTGCAGGCAGACGATGAGCGCGGTGACGCTGACGGGGAGCCCGAGATCGATGGCGACGAAGAGGCCGCCGAGGTAGACCGCGTGCAGCAGGATGCCGACGATCGCCGACCGCGAGTACTGGCGACGCCCCTTCAGCCGGGGCGCCCGAAGTGCGAGGACCAGGAGCGCGAAGACGGCCGTGGCGATCGACATGCGTACGCCGAGCAGGGTGAGCGGGGCGGCATAGGGAAGCCCGTAGCGCGCGCCGATGAAGCCGGTGCTCCAGATTAGGACGAAGGCACCCGGAGCCAGTCGCGCCCACAGCGTCACTGGCGCAGGCTACTCGGTGGCGTCACTGGGCTAGTCGAGTCAGGGCGTCGCCCGTGACGCGCTGGACGGTCCACTCGTCCATGGGCTCGGCCCCGATGGAGCGGTAGAAGTCCAGAGCTGGAGTGTTCCAATCCAGCACCCACCACTCGAAGCGGCCGTAGCCGCGATCGACGGCTATCCGCGCCAACTCCTGCAAGAGCGCCTTGCCGTGACCGGACCCGCGGTGTTCTGGACGCACGTACAGGTCCTCGAGGTAGACACCGTGTCGGCCGAGCCAGGTGGAGAAATTGCGGAACCAGAGGGCAAAGCCGACCACGTCACCGGAGACATCGTCTTGCGCAATGAGGGCGAAGACGGCCGGATCAGCGCCGAAGAGTGACTCGCGCAGCAACTCTTCAGTCGCCACGACCTCGTGGACCGCCCGTTCGTAGTCGGCGAGTTCGCGGATCATGGCAAGGATCTCGGATACGTCAGCAGGTGTCGCTTCACGGATCGACATGGTGAGGATTCTGCCGGAGGTGCGGTGCCTGTCATCATCCGCACCGGGTGAGGAATAGCTGGCCCACACAGGCGCACGACCTGTTCCCGCGTGGCTCCCACAATTTTCGCCTGTGACTGCCGATACTGCTGAATCGTGGGCAAGCACGCGGCGCCCCGGGGGACAGTACGCCTCGCGGCTCCCTCTAATCGGGCGACCGGGCCCGGGCGGCATGCCGCCCGAGGCGGGGCGCGTCTCCCCCGAGGCCGGGACCTTGCCGCCCTGGGCGCGATGAGCCTGATCACCGGCCTCGTGGTCGGCTGGAATCCACCCTTCCTCATCGGCGGCTCATCACCGGCCGCCGCGAGCATGCCGACGGTCACGCCGCTCCCTGCCACACCTGTCGCCCCGTCGACAGGTGTGGATGAGGCGCCAGCTGTGCCCGACGTCAACTTCGACGTCGCCGAGGCGGTCGCCGAGGTCATCGACCCCAGTGTTGTGCCGGCCACCTACGTCCCTGAAAGCGAACGCCGGACCATCACGATCGCCGGAGTCGGCGACATCCTGCTGCATAAGGAGATCATCGGCCAAGCCATCGAGGACGGCGTTGGTACTCCCGACTTCCTACCGCAGCTCGAGGGCATCCGGCCGCTCATCGAATCGGTGGATCTCGCGGTCTGCCATATGGAGTATCCGCTCGGATCACGCGCGGGTCCCTGGAGCGCGTGGCCGGACCCGCCCAACGCCCCCCCGCAGGTTGCCGATGCCCTCATCGATCTGGGGTTCGACGCCTGCTCCACGGCAAGCAATCACACTCTTGATCAAGGCTTCGACGGCGTGGTCAGCACAATCGACGCGCTTGAGTCAGCGGGACTTGCCACCGCTGGTTCAGCGACATCCGAAGCGGATTCTGAGCGGGTGACGATGATTGACGTCAAGGGCGTACCGGTCGCCCTGCTCTCCTACACCTACGGCTTCAACGGCATCCCGCGCCCTTACCCCTGGTGCTGTGACCTCGCCGAACCCGGCGCGATCACCGACGAAGCCCAGCGCGCTCGGGAGGCTGGGGCGCGCCTGGTCGTCGTGTCACTGCACCACGGGGATGAGGGCAGCGTGCCGCCGTCCGCGTCTCAGCGCGAGGTGGTGCAGGAGATTGCTGACTCAGGCCTGGTGGACCTCGTGATAGGCCACCATGCCCATGTGGTGCAACCGGTCACCAAGGTCGGCGACATGTGGGTCGCCTACGGTCACGGCAACCTCCTCTCTGCGCAATCCCGCAGGGATCCCCGCAGCGGCGATGGTCTGCTCACCACTTTCACCTTCGTCGAGCAGGCTGATGGCAACTTTGCCGGAGTCGATGCCATCGCCTACCCGATCGTCAACCTCGACTTCCCCTTCCGGATCTTCCCGGTCTCATCGGATGCCACGCCCGGTGGCAAGGCGGAAGCTACCTGGCGACGCGTCAGCGAGCAGGCGGTCATCGCGGGCGACGGGAGTGGCTTCAGGCTCGTGCGATATGAGGACTGATCGCGCCGTCGAAGTTCTCGGTCATGCCAATGTGACGAAGACGCTAAACGTCTATGGACATGTGATGGGCCATGGCGTTGAGGACCTTGAAATTGCGATCCGAGACCTTCCCCTCGGATCCGACGGCCTCTAGACGGCCTGCGGAGGGGCCCCCAACGTGTTAGCGCACGTCAGAGGCCCCTCAATTGCCCTAGGCCTTCTTGGTCTCCCAGAAGATCTCGGAGATCTCGTCGATCTTGCCGAGCAGCTGGTCGGCGACTGCCACGTCGACGGTGCCCTTGGTGCCACCAGCGCCAGCGAGTTTGGTGGCCTCGTTGAAGAGCTGGTTGAGCTGCGGGTACTTCTCGAAGTGCGGGGGCTTGAAGTAGTCGGTCCACAGCACCCACAGGTGCTCCTTCACCATGTGGGAGCGCTCCTCCTTGATGGAGATGGCG
>JALQUH010000166.1 GCA_023263845.1 Candidatus Nanopelagicales bacterium
CGATAGCGGTCGTCGGTGTGAATGTAGGCCGGGATGTCGCGGCCGGCTGTGAGCGGCGCCACGGACCACACGTGGTCGAGGTGGCCGTGGGTCAACAGAACCGCCACCGGCCGCAGGCGGTGCCGCTCGAGGAGATCGGCCAGAGGGGCCATGCTCGCCTGACCGGGGTCGACAATGAGGCAGTCCTCGCCCTCGCCGGTTGCGACCGCATAACAATTCGTGCCCCAGGCGCCCGCGGGGAAGCCTTTCACCAACACAGTGTTCTCCAGGCGGGCACGTGGACCTCCGAACGGGGGACGATGAGCTCGCCCGAGCCTACCGGGGCGGCCAACGCCACCTGACCCTACGTAGACTCGCGCGACGACGCACCCGCGTCGCCGCCAAGCCAGGGGAGGAATCCGTGTCGACGAGCAAGCGTCGTCGTGAGGTCGCGCGCGCCAAGGCCGAGCGCCAGGCGACACGCCGGGCTGAGGCCGCCGCCCGTCGCAAGCGCACCAACACAATCGTCGCGGTCGCTGTGGTCCTCGCCGTGGTGGGCGGTGGCATCGCGTGGTTTGCCCTGAACCGCCCCGCGGCCAATCCTGATGCAAGCGTGCCCGACGCTGGCGTCACCGACTCCCCCACGGCGCCCGTGGATCCCACCCCCGAGCCCACGCCAACCAACGAGCCAACAGATGGCGCCACGACCGCGCCAGTGGACCCTGACTGCGCTCCCGCGCCCACGCCTCGCCCCGATGACATGTCCTGGGCCACCGCACCCTCTGACGCGCTCAAGCCGGACACGGCGTACACCATGACTCTCGCCACAAACTGCGGCGACGTCGTTATCGACATGCTTCCCGACCTTGCCCCGGCAACCGTGAACTCCATGGCCTTCCTCACTGAGGAGGGCTACTTCGATCTGACCGCCTGCCACCGACTGACCACCGCGGGCATCTACGTGCTCCAGTGTGGCGATCCGGCCGGCAACGGCACCGGTGGACCTGGCTACGCCATTCCGGACGAGAACCTTCCCGCCGAGGGTGCGGACAACTACCCGGCCGGCACCGTGGCGATGGCAAACGCCGGACCCGGTACCGGGGGCAGCCAGTTCTTCATCGTGTACGAGAACACCACCCTGCCCTCGGGATACACCATCTGGGGCGAGGTCACACAGGGACTCGATGTCGTGACCGGCATCGCGGCGGCCGGCGTAGAAGGCGGTGGCTCCGATGGGCCGCCGGCCCAGCCGGTCGTGATTGAGACGGCGACGATCACGGCGACGCCGGCCAACTAGGGAGCACAGTCATGACCGAGCAGACCGGAGCCACCCCGAGCTCATCGACCGATGCGGAGATAGACCAGCCCGAGATCGTCGAGGAGGTTCCCCCCACGCCGCCGATATACGGCGTTCTCGAGGGACGTGAGCCCCAGGCCGCGTTAGAGACGCCAGCAGTCGTCGAAGCCATCGAGACCTCACACACTGAGATCCGAAGCGACGAGGGCACGGTAGTCGTCGAGACGGCTGCGGTTCGCGTGATCGCCATGCCCGGCCCTGCGCCGAGCCCCTCACGGCTGCGTCGCCCCGGTCCCTCTTCGCCAGCGGCCACCGCACCCGTGCGGCAGACCAACCCGGCGCAGTTCGGTCGTATCGATGCCGATGGAACCGTGTGGCTGCGCACCTCCGACGGTGAGATCGTCGTGGGCAACTGGGCGGCCGGCACCCCTGAGGAGGGGCTCGCCTTCTTCGGTCGCAAGTACGACGACCTTCTCGTCGAGGTGGACCTAGCAACCCACCGCCTTCGCGAAGGGCGCGGCCTGGACACGGCGCGCACGGCCATCGATCACGCTCGCGCCGGGCTCGCGGAGCCGTCGTTCCTCGGTGACGTTGCGGAATTGGCTCGAGCCTGTGACGAGGCTGAGGCGCTCATCGCCACCGCGCAGGCTGCACGCGAGCAGGCGCGCAAACAGCAAAAGGCTGACGCGCTGGCTGCTCGGGAGGCGATCGTCGTCGAGGCTGAGTCCCTCACCGAGTCACGACAGTGGAAGGTGACCGGGGAGCGCTTCACGGCCCTTCTCGAGGCGTGGAAAGCGGCCCCGCGCGTTGACCGCAACCGTGAGCAGGCCCTATGGAAGCGCTTCAGCGCCGCTCGAACGAGCTTCGACCGTGCCCGCCGACAGCACTTCGCCACACGCGAGGCCGATCGCAAGGAGGCCGTGGCCGCCAAGGAAGCACTGATCGTCGAAGCCGAGGAACTCTCGTCGTCGACCGACTGGGGCGACACGACTCGCCGTTACCGCACGCTGATGGACCGATGGAAGGTGGCCGGACATGCCGGACGCCAGGCAGAGGACAAGCTGTGGGCGCGTTTCCGCGCTGCCCAGGACGCCTTCTTCGCTGCGCGTGATGCGGCCAACGCTGAGCGTGACGTGGAGTTCCAGAGCAATCTGGACCTCAAGCTCGCTCTGCTGAACGAGGCTGAGGGCCTCCTACCCGTCAAGGATCTGGAGACGGCGAAGCAATCGCTGCGATCGATCCAAGATCGTTGGGAGGCGATCGGTCACGTTCCACGGGCCGACAAGGCACGCGTTGACAAGCGGCTTCGCTCGGTGGAGGAGGCCATTCGTTCGGCCGATCAGAAGCGTTGGACGGCCACCGACCCTGAGCGCCTCGCCCGGGCGTCGGACACCGCGGAGAAGTTCCGCGCCTCACTGACCAAAGCCGAGAAGGCTCTCGCCGATGCGGTCGCCAGCGGCAACTCGCGCGCCATCGCCAAGGCCGAGGCTAGCGTGGAGTCCACCCGCGCCCTTCTCGCCGCCGTCGAGGGGACGATGAGCGACTTCAGCGAATGACCGAGCTACACGCGGTAGGCGTCGAAGACGCCGTCGACGTGGCGAACGGCGCGCAGCACCGAACCGAGGTGCTTCGGGTCGGCCATCTCGAAGGTGAAGCGGGAAATCGCAACACGCTCCCGAGTCGTGGTCACCGAGGCACTCAGGATGTTTACGTGCTGATCGGACAAGGCGCGCGTGACATCGGACAGGAGTCGGGCCCGGTCAAGTGCCTCCACCTGAATGTTGACCAGGAACACACTCCCGCCGGAGGCAGCCCATTCGACCTCGACCAGGCGTGATCCGGACTGCTGAGCCTCGAGCCCAGGGACGTTCACACATGTGCGTCGGTGCACCGAGACCCCTGCGCCTCGCGTGACGAATCCGACGATCTCGTCCCCGGGGACGGGTGTGCAGCACCGCGCGAGCTTGACCCAGACATCGGTGGCGCCCTTGACGACCACTCCGGGATCGCCCGAGGACAGGGACCTGCGCGCTGAAGGCGTGAAGGCCTCGGCCGCGTCGTCGGCGGCGCCGTCCACACCGCCAGCCGCGTCGACGAGTCGGCGCACGATCGTGGAGGCTGAGACGCGTCCCTCACCCACCGCGGCGTAGAGAGCAGACACGTCCTGCTGGTGCAAGTCCGCGGCGATGGTGTTGAGCGACTGATTGGTCATTAGACGCTGTAGGGGCAGCCCCTCTTTGCGCATCGCCCGGACGATGGCCTCCTTGCCCTGTTCGATCGCCTCCTCGCGACGTTCCTTGGAGAACCATGCCTTGATCTTGTTGCGCGCCCGGGGAGACTTAACGAACGTCAGCCAGTCCCGACTCGGGCCGGCCCCCTCCGCCTTGGAGGTAAAAATCTCGATCACGTCACCGTTGGCGAGTTCAGACTCCAGCGGGACGAGTTTGCCGTTTACGCGGGCGCCTACGCAGCGGTGACCGACCTCGGTGTGCACGCTGTAGGCAAAGTCGACGGGCGTGCTTCCCTGCGGAAGGGCCACGACGTCTCCCTTGGGGGTGAAGACGAACACTTCCGAGGAGGATAAGTCGTAGCGCAGGGAGTCGAGGAACTCGTCCGGATCCTCCGTTTCGCGCTGCCAGTCCAGCAACTGACGCAACCAGCCAAAGTCGTCCGGACCTTGCTTTCCACCAACGTCGCGCTGCTTGTAGCGCCAGTGTGCGGCGACACCGAACTCCGCTGCGCGGTGCATGTCCCAGGTGCGGATCTGCAACTCGACCGGCTTGCCCTCAGGGCCAATAACCGTCGTGTGCAGCGACTGGTACATGTTGAACTTCGGCATGGCGATGAAGTCCTTGAAGCGACCGGGCACTGGACTCCACCGCGAGTGGATGATCCCGAGAACGGCATAGCAATCACGAATCGACTCAACCAGGATGCGCACGCCCACGAGGTCATAGATGTCAGCGAAGTCGCGACCACGCACCACCATCTTTTGATAAACGCTGTACAGGTGTTTCGGTCGACCGGTCACTGACACCTTGATGCGCGCGGAGCGCAGATCGGATTCGATGCTTGAGATCACCTGGGTCAGGTACTGCTCGCGGGAAGGCGCACGCTGCGTCACCAGTCGCTCGATCTCCTCGAAGATCTTGGGATAGAGCGTGGCGAACGCCAGATCCTCGAGTTCCCACTTCATGGTGTTCATGCCGAGTCGGTGAGCCAGCGGAGCGTAGATCTCGAGAGTCTCCCGAGCCTTCTTCTCCTGCTTCTCGGCGGGCATGAAACTGATGGTGCGCATGTTGTGGAGGCGGTCTGCGAGCTTGATCACGAGAACCCGGATATCGCGGGCCATTGCGACAACCATCTTGCGAACGGTTTCGGCTGCTGACGCATCGCCATACTTGACCTGGTCAAGCTTGGTCACACCGTCCACCAGGGCGGCGACCTCCTCCCCGAAGTCTTCCTGCAACTCCTCGAGGGTGTACCCGGTGTCCTCCACGGTGTCGTGGAGTAGCGCCGCGCACAGTGTCGGCACCGTCATGCCGAGCTCAGCCAAGATGGTCGCGACGGCGAGCGGATGGGTGATGTACTGATCCCCAGAGCGCCGCTGTTGACCCCGATGGAGAATCGCCGCCGTCTCATAGGCCCGCTGGACCATACGAACGTCCGACTTCGGGTGAAACTGCCGCAGCGTCCGAATCAGCTCATCGGTCTCCGCCGGTGCGGTGGCGCGCGATCCGGCCAGGCGAGCCAGGCGCGAGCGGAACCCGCCCTGCACCAGATCACCTACGGGCAGCGCCTCACGTGAGACCTCTTGAGCCACGCACACCTCCCCACCGGTGGAACCAGTCTACGAGGCAAAGTCCACTTCGTACGTCGCCTACGCGCGACCGCGCTTGGAACGCGGTCGACGCTTGGGCTGCTGCCGCTCGCCGGGCGCGAGTTGCGTCGTTATTGCAGTCTTCACTGAGCCGGACTCCTGTGAGGCGGCATCGCCGCCACGCTTTGCTGCCGAGGAGCGCCGCGCCGCGACACGGGACTCCACGGCCTTCATCTCCGGCTGGTGCTCCTTAAGCTGCGCGAGGAACGGCGTGGCGATGAAGATCGACGAGTAGGTACCGGCGGCCATGCCGATGAACAGCGCCACGGCGAGGTCGAGCAGAGTTCCCGCCCCGAGGAGACCTGCCCCGACGATGATGATGGCAACGACAGGCAGTAGTGCCACGACGGAGGTATTGATCGATCGGACAACCGTCTGGTTCACGGCCAGGTTGGCGGCCTCGCTGTATGTCTGCACCGACTGACCGGTAATTCCGCGGGTGTTTTCCTTGACCTTGTCGAACACCACGACCGTGTCGTAGAGCGAATAGCCCAGGATCGTCAGCACGCCAATGACAGTCGCCGGCGTGATCTCGAGCCCGGTGAGGGCATAGATGCCGACCGTAATCACCACGTCGTGGGCGAGCGCGACTAGGGCCGCCACGGCCATACGCCATTCGAAGTAGATGGACAGGAAGAGGACCACGAGGATCAGGAAAACCACCAACGCCTGTAGGGCCTTGCCGGTGATCTCCGCACCCCAGGTCGGCCCCACGGATTGAACCGTGACGTCGGTCGAATTGATGCCGCACGCCTGCCCGAGGGCCGCGGTGACCGAGAGATTCTCCTCCTGCGACAGCGGCTCGGTCTGGACACGAATGATGTCCTGACCGGTCTGCGTGACGATGGGTTCGCCGCCGATGACTCCCTGCGTCGCGTTGCGAGCGTCTTCCACGGTGCAACTCGACTTGGGCACGGTGAATACCGCACCACCGGTGAACTCGACCCCGAGGTTGAGTCCGCGGATGCCCACCGCCGCGATCGCGATGAGCAGGATCACGCCGGACAGGATGTACCACGTACGGCGACGACCGACGAAGTCCACGGAAGTCTCGCCGCTGTACAGGCGGGCACCGAGGCTGAGCTTGGCGGACATCAGGACTCCTCCCCTTCGTTGGTGCGTGCAGAGGTGCCGACGGAGGCGGTTGCCTCCTTGGGCTCATCCGGGGGTGGAGCTGCGGCGCCGCCGAGTCGATGCGGGTCCAATCCGGTCAGCCAACTGCCCTTTTGCATCCACTTGGTGCGGCCGAAGAGGACCACCGCGGGATGTGTGAACAGGAAGGCCACGACCACGTCGACGATCGTCGTCAGGCCCAGCGCGAAGGCGAAGCCACGGACACTGCCGACCGACAGAACGTAGAGGACGATGGCGCCGAGCAGGGTCACGAAGTCCGCGGCGAGCAGTGTGCGCCGTGCCCGGATCCAGCCGGCGTCGGTCGCCTGACGGAGCGAGGCACCTTCACGAATCTCATCGCGGATACGCTCAAAATAGATGATGAAGGTGTCTGCGGTGATGCCGATGGCCACGATGATGCCGGCCACACCGGCCAGTGTCAGCGTGAATCCGATGGCGTTGCCGAGGGCGATGATGAGGAAGTAGAGCATCACACCCGCGACGGCCAGGCTCAGTGCCGCGGCGAGACCGAGCGCTCTGTAGTAGAGCAGTAGGTAGACGATGACCAAGATCAGTCCCAGCACACCGGCGATGAGACCAGCGCGCAATTGATCGGCACCGATTGTCGGCGAGATCGTCGTCACTTCTTCGACGCTCAGGGTGACCGGCAGGGCACCGTAGCTAAGAATGTTCGCCAGGTCCTGTGCTTCCTGGGCGGTGAAGTTGCCCTCGATCTGAGCCTGGCCGCCGAGAATGGGTTCGTTGAAACGCGGGGACGAGACCACAACGCCGTCGAGCACGATGGCAAAGGCGTTACACGGGGTGGCGCCGCCCGGCGAGCAGTCAGGCAGAGCGTAGAGCTCCTGCGAGGCCTGGGAAAGCGCCGCGGCCCCCTCGCTATCGAAGGTAAGGCTGACCACCCAGCCACCTACGCCTCCCTGAGCGATCCCGGCCGACGCACCGGTCACATTGGTGCCGCGAATGAAGGCGGGCTGGAGGGAGTACTTGGCCACGCCGTCTTGTGCGCAGGTGCCAAGCCAGAGTTCAGGGTCATCCGGGCTGCCCCCACCTTGGTTGATGGGATCCAGACAGTTCAAAGCCGCGACTTCGGCCTGGTACTCGGGCGTGTTGTCCGCTGCTTGAACGATTCGAGCCGAAGTCGCCCCATCATCGGGATTCTGCGCTGTGCTGTCATCAACCGTGGGAGTGGGCAGGTCAAGACTCCATACCGGTCGGAAGTCCAACAGGGCGGTGCGCCCGACGAGTTCGACCAGACGCTCTTGGCTGACATCCGGGACCGCCACGACGATCGCGGCGCCATCACCAGAACCCTGCACGGTCACTTCGGCTTCCGCCACGCCAATTCCGTCGACACGAGCACGGATGATCTCCACCGTCTGCTGCAACTGCTGATCGGTGATGGGTTGGCCCTCCTGAACCGGCTTGGGCTTCAAGATGACCTGGGTGCCCCCGCGAAGGTCAAGGCCGAGGCGCGGTGAGGTGTTCTGGCCGGGGAAGAAGGCCCACACCCCCAAGGCGATAACGATCGCGATGAGCGCAATGAGCTGCCGTCCCACGTAGGACGAGACGCCCGTGCGACTGCTTTGCTTCGGGGGCACCGCACCTTCCTCATTCTTAGTAGCGCGCCCGTGCGGGCGCTGGTCAGCACTGCGTGAACCGGCTAGGGCCGATCGGCGTCGCCATCGTCGGACCGCGGGGTGTCCTCACCTGCGGGGAGCGCATCATCAGGCGGCAGTTGGCCTTCAGGCTCGACGACGCGCCCAATCGCCGCCTTGACCACCTTGATCACAACACCGGGAGCGATGGCGATCTCGGCGTTTTCGTCATCCATCGACACGATGGTCCCGTAGACGCCTGCCGTGGTCATGATTTCGGTCCCCGGCGCAAGGGCCGCCATCATCTCGGCCTGCTTCTTCTGGCGGGTCCGGGCTGGACGCATGATGAGCAGGTAGAAGACCACGCCGATCAGCAAGATCGGCAGGAGTGTCATCACGTCCACGGCTGATCTCCCTGACCGGGGCCACACAGCGGCCCATACGAGTGAACGCGCAATTCGCGCTCAGGACGGCAAGCCTAACCTCTGGCGCCCGGCGGATTCACTCCGACTCGGTGGAGGCCACATCTAGGGGCAGCTCCAAGGCTCCGGCCGGACCGCCCGGAGCCAGGCCCAGGTGAGCCCACCCAGCAGGGGTGGCGACGCGCCCCCGAGGCGTTCGAACCAGGAAGCCGCAGCGCACCAGGAAGGGCTCGGCGACCGTCTCGACCGTTTCTGCTTCCTCCCCAACCGCAACCGCAAGGGTCGTGAGGCCGACCGGCCCTCCGTCGAACCGGCGAATAAGGGCATCAAGTACCGCCCGGTCCAGGCGGTCCAATCCCAGGACGTCCACCTCATAGAGGTCGAGGGCGGCCCGAGCTGTGGCAAGGTCGATCCGCCGGTCCCCGTGAACCTCGGCCCAATCGCGCACCCGGCGAAGCAGCCGGTTGGCGATGCGTGGGGTGCCGCGCGAACGCCGGGAGATCTCTTGGGCTCCGTCGGCGTCGATGTCGACTGCGAGCAGTCTCGCGGATCGATGCAGGATCGTGAGGATGTCATCGTCGTCGTAGTAATCCAGATGGGCGGTGAAGCCGAATCGATCACGCAAGGGGCCGGGCAATAGACCCGCGCGCGTGGTCGCCCCCACCAGCGTGAACGGTGCGATCTCGATCGGCAGGGCGGTCGCGCCGGGACCCTTGCCAACCATGATGTCCACCCGGAAATCCTCCATCGCCAGATAGAGCATCTCCTCTGCTGCCCGTGCCACACGATGGATCTCGTCGATGAACAGCACCTCCCCCGGCTGGAGCCCGGACAGCACCGCGGCGAGATCACCCGCGTGCTGGAGGGCTGGGCCCGAGGTGATGCGCAGAGGGGCCGCCATTTCCTGGGCGATGATCGTTGCCAGCGTGGTCTTGCCCAGCCCCGGCGGCCCGGATAGGAGCACGTGATCGGCCGATCGACCGCGTGCGCTAGCCGCCTGCAACACCACCTCGAGCTGGGCGCGAACGCGCGGCTGACCCACGAACTCGTCGAGCCGGGCCGGACGCAGCGCGCCCTCCCATGCTCGATCGTCGACGTCGGCATAACCGTCGACAAGGCGGGGGTCGTCGCTCATCGCCGATCCAGACTCCGCAGAGCGGCGCGCAGGAGCCCCGCGACGTCGGGCTCATCGCCGGCCTCGGGGGCGACTGCCAGCACGGCGGCCTCCGCTTCCCGCCGTGACCACCCCAGGGACTCCAGGCCGTCGCGCACCATCGACTCCCAGCCGCCGGTCGTGCTTCCCGGCGAGGCCGGCGAAGGTGGAGCCAGGCGGTCCCGAAGTTCGAGGGTCAGCCGCTCGGCTCCTTTGCGGCCGATGCCCGACACCTTGGTGAGGGCGCCGATATCCTCCTGGGCGATGGCTCGCCGAATCTGGTCCGGCGTGAGCGTCGCCAGCATGGCGAGCGCGATGCGTGGACCGATCCCGCTGACGGTCTGAACTGCCTCGAAGATCCCTCGTTGCTCGTCATCCTCAAAGCCGTAGAGGCTGAGGGACTCCTCCCGGACGACCAGTGAGGTCTGCAGGGTCGCGTCTTGCCCCTGACGCAGCGCAAGCGCAGTCTGCGGCGGACACACAACGATGAGACCGACACCGCCGACCTCGATCACCACATCGGAGATCCCGACGCGCAGTACCGTTCCACGCACGGACGCAATCACCGCGCCGCCTCCACGCCTTTTCTGCGGTTGCCGCCGTCGCGTGCGCGATGTGCAGTCGGTAATTGAGAGGAAGACGAAGTCATCGCCGCTGCAATGCGAGCTTCGGCGCCGCCCCGCCAGATTTCGGTGATCGCCAGGGCCAGGGCATCAGCGGCATCCGCTGGCTTGACCGGGGCCGACAGGCGCAGCAATCGAGTGATCATGGCGGTGATCTGCGCCTTGTCCGCTCGACCACTGCCGGTGATGGCGGCCTTGACCTCGCTCGGTGTCCGCAGGGTCACTGGAATTCCGCGTCGACCTGCTGCCAGGATCGCGACCGCCCCGGCCTGCGCTGTCCCCATGACGGTGCGGACATTGTGCTGGCTGAAAACGCGCTCAACGGCGAGCGCTTCGGGCTGGTATTGCTCCACCAGAAGACCGAGCGCCTCGTCCAGCGCCGTCAATCGTGCGTCGAGTGGATCGGTGTGTGGGGTGCGTACGACGGTGACGTCAATCAATGCCAGAGGGCGCCCCGGGGATCCCTCGACGATCCCTACGCCGCACCGGGTGAGGCCCGGATCCACGCCCATGACGCGCACCCCATGCCTCCTCGCACTCGCCGGCGCCAGGCAATGCGCCCACCCAATACGAACACCTGTGCGAAAGGCTACTGCCCGTGATCGCGCTCCTCGCGCACCGTGCGCGCCTTCGGCGTGCCGTCTTCGGGGCCGGGATCGGCGAAGGGATCCGCCTGTCCCACAGGTTCACCCGTGACCGTTGCGAATCCGGACCGCAGGTCATTGACGAGGGCCTCGAGATCGGGAACGGCTCGCTCGTCGGCGGAAATCCCAACGAAAGCGGAGCCGTCGTACGTCACCATCGTGACGTTTGCAGCCGCACCGATCGTCGCGACGAGCGGGTACATCCCCACGATTCGCTCCCCCGCCACGTACAGCGGGATCGGCGGCCCAGGCACGTTGCTCGTCGTCACATCGCTCGCGAGTGCCGCCTGCGCGAGCACAGGAACCGGGATGAGCCAACTCACCTCGGCCAACGGATTAGCAAGGCGCAGCGCGGGCTCATCGCGCCAGTGCTCGACCGCCTCATGCGCGGTCGACATGCGCTCGTCGACCGACAGGCCCGCAACCGGCAGCGCGAAGCGCGCGATCGTCACGGCGTTGGCGGCCTGTCCGGACGTGTCACCGGCGTCGCCGCGGAGACTGATCGGCACGTTGAAGCGCAGCTCATCGGCCACCATGTCGTGCCGGACGTGGTACCGCTCGAACCCCAAACCCACCGCCGCCATGAAGGCATCATTGACGCTTCGACCACGGCTCTTGGCGGCGGTTCGCAATGCGGCGAAGGGTAGATCGAATCCGGCAAACCGATACGTCGTTCCACGCTGGGTGAGAAGCGGCGACAGCGGACCGTCGGGCATCGCGGTGAAACGACCTACAGACATGAGCGTCTCGGCGGCTGACTGCCACGTGGCGACCGGGTCGGTAAGGCTACCTTTGGCAAACGCCATAAGCGTCTCGGCAGCCTGCTCGGCGGCGCCGATGCCGCGCTTCACGTTGTCGGCGATATCGGCCAGGCTGATCTCGTGAGCCGCCGCGGCGACGGCAGCCGGAGCCTCCGGGCCAGCATCCTCATCCGGGTTCGGGTCCGCGCCGAGTTCAACGAGGTTGAGGCCGATGAGAACGGTGGCCTGTCCGTCGGCAATCGCGTGGTGCAACTTCAAGATGAGGGCGGCGCGATCGCCTTCGAGCCCTTCGACGAGGACCAACTCCCACAGGGGGCGATCACGATCGAAATCGGTCAGGCTCATCCGTCGAGCCTCGTCAAGGAGTTCGCCCCACGACCCCGACCCCGCCAAGCGCATTCGGCGCAGGTGAAGGTCAAGATCGAAGTCCGGATCGACTGCCATCCGGGGCGAGGACACCCCGAAAAGCCCGCGCAACGGACGCTGCCGGAGGATCGGGACAATCCGCGTGAGCCGCTCCACGCGCGCTCTCAACCGCTCCCAGGACGGCGTGCCATCGAGCAACACGAGCGCGACCACAGTCGATCGAAGGTGGGGATCACCCGCAGCCGTCCGCCAGGTTGCGGCATCCCAGCCGGTCAGTTGCCTGCCTGTGGCCTCCACCATCGTTCCTCCCAGTTCAGTCGTCGAGGCTTGCCAGAACCTCGTCGCTGACGTCGACATTCGTGTAGACGTTTTGGACATCGTCGCTGTCTTCCAGCGCCTCGACGAGGCGGAAGACCTTGCGTGCGCCATCGACGTCCACCGGCACCTGAACACTCGCCACAAAACTCGATTCGGCCGAGTCGTAGTCAATCCCTGCCTCTTGCAGGGACGTGCGGACGGCGACGACGTCGCCGGCCTCGCTGAGAATCTCGAAGGACTCACCGAGATCGTTGACTTCCTCGGCTCCTGCGTCCAGAACCGCATCAAGCAGTGCGTCCTCGTCAACGCCGTCGGCGGCCGGCACCATCACCACGCCCTTGCGACTGAACAGGTAGGAAACCGATCCGGGATCCGCCATGCTTCCGCCGTTGCGCGTCATGGCAACGCGGACCTCGGATGCAGCGCGATTGCGGTTGTCGGTGAGGCACTCCACGAGGACCGCGACGCCGTTGGGGCCGTAGCCCTCGTACATGATCGTCTGCCAGTCGGCGCCACCGGACTCAGCACCGGATCCCCGCTTGACCGCCCGCTCGATGTTGTCGAGCGGGACTGAACTCTTTCGCGCCTTTTGGATGGCGTCGTAGAGCGTGGGGTTGCCGGCCGGATCGCCGCCACCCTGACGTGCCGCCACCTCAATGTTCTTGATCAAGCGCGCGAAGAGTTTGCCGCGGCGCGCGTCGACCACAGCCTTCTTGTGCTTGGTGGTCGCCCACTTGGAGTGGCCGCTCATGACACCTGCCTCACTATCGAAAGGAACATCTCATGGATTCGATGGTCGCCGGTGAGTTCCGGATGGAACGAAGTGGCGAGCAGCGCTCCCTGCCTTACCGCCACGATGGTATCCACTCCACCGCGGTCAATCCGGGCGAGCACGTCCACCTGATCGCTGACCGACTCCACCCAGGGAGCACGGATGAACACCGCCGGAAACGCCGAGCCGTCGAGTCCGTGGACCGGCACGTCCGCCTCGAACGAGTCCACCTGGCGCCCGAAGGCATTACGGCGCACCGTGACCGCAAGTCCCCCGATTCCCTCGTGGTCCGGTCGCCCGTCGAGAACGTCATCGGCGAGCATGATCATCCCGGCACAGGAGCCATACATCGGCAGACCGGCTGCCCTTGCATCGCGAAGGGGGTGCAGCAGACCATCGCGCACGATCAATTTGGAGATGGTGGTGGACTCGCCACCGGGGATCACCAGACCCTGAACGGAGGCGAGGGCGTCTACGTCACCTACGGCTCTCGCGGCCGCGCCCACGGCTTGCAGTGCGTGCAGGTGCTCGCGCACATC
>JALQUH010000169.1 GCA_023263845.1 Candidatus Nanopelagicales bacterium
GTCGCGCCCAGGGGGCGCTCCGGCGGGTGCCGATATTTGCGCTGAAGCACCCCTCGGGCGCGCCACAAAAAAAAGCCGGGTCCCCGAAGGGACCCGGCATTTTTATTGGCGGAGTGGACGGGACTCGAACCCGCGACCTCCGCCGTGACAGGGCGGCGCGCTAACCAACTGCGCTACGGGGCCTAGCGGAGTTGCCTCCGTAAAGCCGTGTTGCCGTGTCCCCAACGGGATTCGAACCCGCGCTGCCGCCTTGAAAGGGCGGAGTCCTAGGCCGCTAGACGATGGGGACCACCATCTTCGAACACCGTTCGAGACTGGGAAAGCATAGGGGAGTGCACTCGCGCCTGTGAAATGGCCCCCTCCCGTCTGGTCTGGGTTCGGGCTCAGGCATTGACACGCGCCACCAGTTGGGTTTCACCTTGGTTGGGGGCCGTCAACTCGGGAGGGTCATGCGCAGGTTGCTCGTGTCGATCGTGGTTGCTGTTTCGGCGGTGGTTCTTGCCCCAGTTCCGGTATCTGCCGCCGCGCCGACCTGGTACCAGCGCGGGACTCAAATGACGCCGCGCTTCGAGTGGAACGCCAACGGTGGCTACTGCGGGGAAATGAGTTTCGTCAGCGCTGGAATGCTCTTTGGCCAGTACACCTCCCAATGGACCGTCCGAAAGCTGGCCAACCCCCGAGCACGCCAGTGGGAGCGCGCTTCGTGGTTGCTCCTCGGCACCAAGACCGAGCGGCGAGCTGCCCGCGCCATGCGCCTAGCAACGGTCCGATTCGACTCTGCCCGGCAGAGATCAGTGCCCCAGTACCTGGCGTGGGTGAAGGAGCATGCCCTGCGCCGAGAAGCCGTGATCATCGGTGTGCTCAACAACACGACAACGTTGGACGAGCGCGGCCCAGGTGACCCCCTGTACGACCACATCGTGCCCGTGTTCGGGGTCGGCTCACAACACTCCCTCCAGCGCTACCGTGGGACCTACTTCGCGACAGACACCCTCACGATCAGCGATAACGGGCTCTACAGCGTCGGACCGAACTACCCAATGCTCTTCAGTTATGCGTTCGGCGATTTCCCACAGTCGCGCTCCGCCGCCAACGCGCCTGGTGGTCCGCTGTACTCGCTCCGCAACCGACCTTGGAATTTTGCGACAGCCGTGGTCGGCGTGGACGACCCCGACAGGGTCACGGTGCCCGTTCGCCTCACGTCGAGCCTCGATGGTGAGGGAATACACGACGAGCCGGTTATGAAGCGCCGCCCCCGAGGCAGGCAGATGACGCTCACCGCCCGAGTCAGCATCCCGGATCAAGCTCGCGCGTACGTCGTCTACCTCTACGACGACTTCGCAACCGTGCCCACACGCGACTTCAATGCCCAAGCGGGCAATGCGATTGACTCGTGGACGATTCCCGCCGGGAGCGGCCCGACGTGGTCGGTCACCATCGACGCCCAGACCAGCGACACCCGGGTCTTTCGCGCCGTGCCCGTGTCGGCGCCGTAGCGCTTCCGGCGAGCCCGTACCCCTGCACACAGACCGAGGACCCGCTCCCTGGGGAGCGGGTCCTCGTCATGTCTGTGCGGGCCGGGCTTGATGCCGACCCCTATCTGTCGCCCGGGTGTGCCACCCTCCACGCGCGGGGTGTAGATCGATGCTCCTCAACCAGGAGCGCTTTGGTGATTCGAAGAAGCACAACTCCTCCTCTCACGCTTTCGGCTTTGCCGTAATTCCAGTCTGCGCTCACCGGGAGTGCCGGTCAAGGACCTTTGGCAGGTGCATTTGTCGCAGTCCTGTCACCTCAGTCCAGTCCCGGAAGCCCTGTCACGGAAGCCCTGTCACGGAAGGTCACTCCTGTCACGGAAGGTCACGCGAGAGGTGGCCGCTCCCAGTCCGGGGGAGAATGCGGGTGTGATCGCGATGGCTCCGGCGCAGTTCGAGGAACTGGTGGCCCATGCCCTGGAGCGGGTACCCAGAGAACTGGCTCAGCTCGTGGACAACGTCGTGTTCGTGATTGTGGACGACGCCCCGCCGGATGACCCGGACCTCCTGGGCCTTTATGAGGGGATCGCTCTGACGGAGCGGGACTCGCGGTACGCCGGCGCACTACCCGATCGCATCTCTATCTATCGGACACCCATCCTGCGGATCTGCGACACGGTCGACGATGTCGTCGAGGAGGTCATCATTACGGTTGTCCACGAGATCGCGCACCACTTCGGCATTGACGACGATCGCCTGCACGAACTCGGCTACGACTAGCCCTCCAGGGTGCCGGGGCGCGGAGCGGCTGCGCGGCGAAGTCGATCCGAAACGGCGTCGCCGATGCCCTCCTCGTCCGGTTCGGGGGGGATTGCGACGATCATGCGCAGCCCATCACGGTCGGCTGCCCGCATCGCGGCGTACAAGCCGCGGGCGTAGTCCGCAGGCGAGGCCGGCGCAAGCAGGCGCCGGGCACCTACCGGGGTGTCCAGCCCAGCCGGCGCGATGACACCCACACAGTCCGGTGCGAGCCCGGCCTCGGCGGACGATTCGATCAGCGCTCCAAGGGCCAGGCCATCGGGGACCAGGACGAGTTGTGCCGCGGGAGCGTAGTGCGAGGGCAGTGCGCCCGGGACGCGAATGCCCCCTCCGGCTTCGGCAGTGGCCAGGCCGGTGACACGTTCGACGTCGGCGGCACTGATCGCGCCGGGTCGCAAGATGCGGGGTGCGTCACCGGAGCAATCGATGATCGTGGACTCCAGACCCACATCGGATGAACCGCCATCGATGACGACGTACTGCCCGGGATCGAGAACCGCGTCGAATTCTTCGATGGCGTCCTGTGCGGTCGTGGGACTGACTCGACCAAAGCGGTTGGCGCTCGGTGCCGCGACACCATGCGGGGCGCCGGCCGGGTCGAGTTCGTTCATGCGGCAGAGCACGTTGCGGGCAAGGGGATGTCCGGGGACGCGCAGGGCCACCGTGTCCTGACCGCCGGTGACGTGATCACCCGACCGGGGAGCGCGGAGCAACACCAGCGACATAGGCCCCGGCCAAAAGGCATCCGCGAGCGCCTGCGCATAGGGCGGGACCTCGCGTGCCCACGCGTGCGGCGTAGACGTCTCAAGGGCAGCGCGCCCGTCCGCGACATGCACGATCACGGGATGGTCGAGGGGGCGACCCTTGGCGGCGTAGATGCGGGCGACGGCCTCGGGATCATCGGCACGTGCGGCGAGACCGTAGACGGTCTCGGTGGGCAGGATCGCCAAGTGTCCGGCGAGTAGGGCGGTTGCGGCCGCATCGGCAACAGCCTGTGCATCCGTCGTACTCACTCCACCTCCGTTGCGTGCTGCATGCGGTGCCCGCCACTCGCGAATGCCCCTGTGGGAATCCGCTGCTGCGGATCACTCGCCAGCGACTCCAAAAGCGCGATGTTGCGCATGCAGTCCTGCAGTGCGCCGGGATCCTCCCCGAGCAGGACCTCCGGCACCTGCTCGTACGCCGTCAAGGCCGCTCGGTATCGCACGAGCGCAGCGGGGTAGGAGCCGCGGCGGGCAAGAAGTGCGGCAGCCTCGTGTTGGCACTCTGCGCCTCGCTCGTGCAGGCCCTGCCGGTCGTACCCGACTGCCGCCGCGTCGAGAAGTGACAGGGCCTCGACAAGTTCGTGAGGGTTCGGCTGGCGGCCCCGCACGATGGCCTCCCCGTGGCGGGCATCGGCGGCTCGCACCTCATCGTGCAGATTCTCGGCGAGGGCAATGGCGCGGCCAAAGGCGGCGACCGAGGAGGCGGGCTCATCATGCGCGTCGTACGCCGCGCCCAGCGCCGATTCGAGGTCCACCACCGCGAGGCGGTCACCGATGCGCGTGGCCGCCTCGATTCCCACCTGCAAGGTGGTGATGGCGCGCTCATGGTCTCCGGATTCGCCCAGTAGCCAGGCCAGACCGGGCGCTGCGTTCGCGATCGCAGCATCGTCCTCGTCGCTGACGAAGCTCTCGAACGCCGCAGTGAGGGCGGCAAGCGCATCGTCGACACGGCCGAGTGCCGCTAAGGACGCCCCGAGTACCTGACGTGCGCGCGATGTGACGTGGTCATCCTCGCCGGCATCTCGAATCAAGGTGAGCGCGTCGCGGATTGCCTCATCGAATCGACCCTCGTCGGCGAGATGGGCGGCCCGTTCGTAGCGGGCGGACAGCTGCTCCGGCTGCGGCAGATCGGGTTGGGCCAGAGTGCGGTCGATGGCCGTGATGGCTTCGCCGGGAGCGCCGTCGGCCCGTGCAATCTCATTCTCGGCCTGGTCCAAAGCTTTGCGCAGGTCACGCCGCCGCCAACCGCGTGCCAGGGGGCGAGCCTGGTCGACGGCCACGCGGGCGTCCGCCCATCGGCGCAGGTGAGTCAGGGCCAGGGCGCGGGAGACCAGGATCATGGCCCGCAGCGAGTCCAGATCGCCCATCTCCTCGTCGGGGGGTGGTAGGCCGGGGGAGACGGCGCGCAGCAGGTACTGGTGCTCATGCTCGCCGTCCGCGGCCAGCATGTCGACGAAGCGGCCGGCCTGCTCAAGGTCATCAAGTGCCGTCTGCGGGTCATCAAGGACGAGGAGGGCCTGGGCGGCTCGGGTGCGTTGCAAGGCTATGCCGTACGCGCGTCCGGCGGATTCGGCTGCGGCAAGGCGCTGCCTGGCGTCGGCAAGGACCGCTGCCGCCTGGTCGCGCATGGCATCACCGTCCGCCATGGCCCCACTATGGCGTACACCGTCTGCGCGTCGCTATCGAAGGGTCCCGTTCGGCCGCTGGCACGGCGCCCGGTGGTCTGTCTCGCAGGGAACTGTCAGAATTGGGTAAGGAAACCCTTATCGGGGGTCCCTCGGGGAACATCGCGACCCCTCGGGGCGTCAGGCTAGGTGCAGACATTCCGGGGTCCGTCCCCGGCCATCGAGGAGGCCCCGTGACCGACCAGACTTCTGGCACCGACCCCTACGCGAGCGTGTACGGCGCGCATGACCCGTACGCCGCGCCGGAGCCGCAGGCCGATACGCGGGTCTATCCGTCGTACGGCGGGGGCTGGCAGACGCAGCCAACAGCAGCGGCACCGGAGGCCGGGATCGGCGATCCCTACGCCAACGATCCCTACGCCGGTTACACCAACGATCCCTACGCCGGTTACGCCAGCGATCCCTACACCGCCTACTACGGGACGCCCGCTTCCCAGCCCACCTACGCCCCGAAGAAGAAGTCGGGCAGGGGTGGCCTCATCGCCGCCGGAATCGGCGCGGTGGCCGCGACCGCCCTGGTGGCCGGCGCAGTCGGTGGCGCCGTGGGCTTCACCGCAGCCCGGGTGACCGCGCCGACCAACACGACGACCGTTGCCGCGCCCGCGATCGGGAGTTCGCTGGAGCCGATCAGCCCGCCGGCCACCGGCAGCATTGCTGCCGTAGCGGCCGCCGTTCAACCGTCGGTCGTCCAGATCAATGTGCGCGATGGCAACGGCGGTGGGGGCACCGGATCGGGCTTTGTCATTCGCGACGATGGATACATCCTGACGAACAATCACGTCACCGCCGGTGGCAAGGACATCACGGTCACCTTCAGCGACGGCACGACCGAGACCGCCAAACTGATCGGCTCAAACGCCGGATACGACCTCGCCGTGGTCAAAGTCAACCGCACCGGACTTCCTGCGGTGACGCTCGGCAAGTCGAGTGAACTTCAAGTGGGCGACACCACGATCGCCATCGGATCGCCGCTGGGACTGCAGGGCACGGTGACCTCGGGCATCGTCAGCGCGCTGAACCG
>JALQUH010000209.1 GCA_023263845.1 Candidatus Nanopelagicales bacterium
CAGGACCAACTCCCGCATCTTGCGCGTGAACGATCGCTCCGAGGTCAGGTACGCATTCTTGGCGTACTGCTGGGTGATGGTCGAGCCGCCCTGCAGGGAACCACCCTGCACGTTGTTGACGACCGCGCGACCGATGCCGAGAGGGGAGAAGCCCCCGTGCTCGTAGAAGGTGCGATCCTCGGCGGCAAGGACGGCCCGCTGCACCTGTACCGGTATCTGGTCGAGCGTCACACTTCGCCGGGTGGAGTCACCGAGCCGGCCGATTTCGGTCACGCCGTCGGCGTAGTAGACGACCGTCGCCTCGGTGCTCGCCACCTCGTTGGGATCGGGCACCGGGGTGATGAGTACGGCAAGCGCGAAGCCACCCGCCGCCAGGAGCGCCAGAAGGAACCCCGTGAGGAAGATCCGACGGAACCACCGCCGCTTGCGAGGCCGGGGAGAGGGGTCCGCGGCACGGCGTGCTGTGGGCTTTGCGCGCCTTCGCTGATCAGCCGCCACCGGTCACCTCCCTTCACCCCACAAAACAGACCCTCCATCATCACCCGTCACACGGGCCCCAGTCGCCTGGGCGCGCCGCGGGGTTATCCCTGTCTGGACGACACCCCGATGCCCGCGGTTCCCGGTAGGTTCGACGCCCATGACGACCAGCCCTTCCGTGGAGCAGCCCACCGGAACTCAAGCGCGGCCCTGGCTGGCCCTTGTTGCGCTCCTGCTCGGGGTCTCACTCATCGTGCTCGAGGGAAGCATCGTCAATGTCCTGATCCCCACGATCGTTGACGACCTCGGCATCGACCGGACGTCGGTGCTGTGGGTGACGTCCATCTACTCCCTGGTCTTCGCGGCCCTGCTCATCACGTTCGGTGTGCTGTCCGACCGGATCGGGCGCAAGCGGATGTTCATGATCGGTACGGCGATCTTCGTCGCGTTCAATCTGCTGGCCGGTATGGCGCAGAGCGGCGACATGCTCATCCTCGCCCGCGCTGGGGAAGCAGTCGGCGGAGCCATGATGCTCCCCACGTCGATGGCCATCATCAACGTCAACTTCCGCGGTCACATGCGCGCGGCTGCCTTCGGTCTTTGGGGTGCAGTCTTCGGCGGAATGGCGGCGTTCGGGCCGCTGCTCGGCGGCTGGCTGGCCGACGTCGCCTCGTGGCGCTGGGCTTTCTACATCAACATCCCCCTCGGCATCATCAGCCTGATCATGGTGTGGAAAATCATCGGCGAATCCCGCGGCGAGGATCGACGGCGCCTGGACCTGGCCGGCGTCTTGATGTCCTCCCTCGGCCTTGGTCTCATCGTCTTCGGTCTCATCGAGGGCCAGGCACTGGGCTGGCTCTGGCTCATCACCACCTGGGACCTCGGCCCCATCTCCCTCACGCCAGGCGATCTGTCGCCGGTGCCGATGGCACTCGGCTTCGGTGCCTTCCTGCTGCTGCTCTTCGTAGTCACCCAGTCGGCCCGCGCTAAGCAGGGCAAGAGCGTGCTGATGGATCTGTCACTGTTCCGTATTCGCCGCTACGGATACGGCAATGTCGTCGCCACCCTGGTCTCCCTCGGCGAATTCGGTGTTCTCTTCGCGCTGCCGCTGTGGCTGCAGGCGGTGCAATCCTTCAGCCCATTGCAGACCGGTGCGCTCGTGGCGATTCTGGGTGTCGGCGCAGTCCTCGCTGGTGGTGCGGCACGACATGTCTCGGCGATCATTGGCGCCACCCGACTGGTCCGGCTCGGCATGGTGTTGGAAATCATCGGCATCACCGGTGTCCTACTGCTGCTCAGCGTCGACCGCTCCGCCTGGTGGCTGGCTCTGCCGCTCTTCGTCTACGGCGTCGGGGTTGGCTTCGACACCGCTCAGCTGACCAACGTCATCTTGGAGGACGTGCCCCCGCAGCGCTCCGGAGGCGCCTCTTCGGTGACCTCGACGCTGCGGCAGGTGGGTTCGACGCTGGGGTCGGCCGTGCTCGGCACCGTCCTGTTCGTTTCCCTTGGCCTCGCGCTACAGAACGACCTAGCGGTCAATCAACCTGATCTGTCCCAGGATCAGCGCACGCAGATCGTGGACCAGGTCGTGGACTCCTCCGGCGAAGCGATCATTCCGCTCGAGCAACAGCAGGGCATGGCCGACATTGCCCAGGAGGCGAAGGAGTCCTACACGCGCGCGGTCAAGATCATGGCCGGTGTTGCGGGAGGCGCCATGGTGATCGGCCTGATTGCGTCATTCGGACTGCCCGCAGATCGGCGGCGTGAAGAGGACGATGAGGAGAAGTCAGAGCCGGTCAAGGCCTAGCTCTTCCCGCTCGAACGATTGCCGCCCTAGTCGATAAGGTCGCGCGGCTTCGGCGGCGGCTTGCGCAGTACCCCGTCGCCGAGCACATAGCTGGTCACCAGGTGGTTCCAATGGCAGGTCGCGCACACCTCCACGACGTGCACCCGGAACTCGCCGTACTGCGAGGCCAGCTCCACCAGCCTCTGCGGATCGACCGCTGAGCCGGACACATGACCGAGTTGGTCGCCATGGATGTACGTGACGTGTGTCAGCGCCTCGCGTCCACTGGTGAGTCGGCACACGGGGCACAGTTCGCCGGCGACGGTCCCATGGAAGCGGGCCGCCTTGAGTAGGTAGGGATCGGCATCGCAGATATCCGCGCCGTCAAAAACTCGGCCGGCGTACAGCGCTTCGAGGGTCGCCCGCTTGCGCAGCGCATAGTCGACGACACGGCGAGGCCGGGTGGGGTCGGTGACCTCTTCGGGTGTGCCCAGATCAGGCTTACGGCGCGCGCGCTCGCCGATGACCCGCGTGCCGCGGGCCGTTGGAGTCAAGCGAGGTTCAGCCACGCCGCAACCCTAGGGGACCTGGCGGGGGCGTCGCAGCGCAAAGGGGGCGCACCCGCATGGGCACGCCCCCTGTCGGGGCTACTGCGTCCGACCTCATCATGTGGTCATCGGGGGTGCCTGGGCCCGCTTGCCGGCAAGGCTATGGAAGGCCAAGCCAACAAGGACGAACAGGATGCCGAGAGCCATGACGAGGAAGGCCACACCGAACGCCACCACCGAGGTGAAGAGGGAGGCGCGCAGGAAGGAGCCGTTCATCGCCACCGTACGAAGTGGATCCTCACGATCAAGTTCGGCGTAGGTCTTGCCATCGGTGGCCGCAAGCGCATGCTCGGAAATGATCATCGCTTCGCAGTACGCCGTGAACGGACCGGCGACACTCCGGCCACCAAGACACGCGTCCTCGGAGACCGTGATGTTTTCTTTGGCCAGGGTGGTGCTGACCATCGCATAGGTGGTTGCGCCTACGACGATCATGAGTGCGCCCACGATCATGAGGGCGAGGCTGATACCGCGGACTGCCCTATTCGAGCTAGTCGTTGACATGGTTCCTCCAGGATCACTGCACCGGATGTGCTTCCACCAATGTGCCCTGCGGGCGAGCCTTCGCCTAGAGGACATGTATGGCTGTTTGGACATTCGCGGCCACTTGCTGACCTAGGGCCTGCTCTCGCCCGGGACCAAGGTCAGTCGAGGTAGGGACAATGGCGACATCCGCGCTGGCAGCACCATCCTCGTGTCGCATGCGTCTGCGCGGTCATGACGAAGAGTCCGGTCACCGGATCGGGGTACCCAG
>JALQUH010000261.1 GCA_023263845.1 Candidatus Nanopelagicales bacterium
TGCTTATGTATGTTTGAGTATCAGAACTTTGGGTAGTAAAGGTTATTTCTAATTTTATCCACTTATTCACAGGCCAATTGCTAGACCCCGTAGTACCATTGTACTTCATTGTGCCTAAGTTAGTGTTACTTACGTTTGCCCTAGCATACGGGCCACCAATACCTGCTCTATTTTTTTGATAAAACCAAACAGAGTATGTGTATTGAGTTGATGCGTCGAGGGAGGCCCCCATCGGACATGTCGGTTTCGGCGGAGCCCACGCTCAGCGCGAGTGTCCCCCAAGCCGGACTCTTAACGCCGTCCGACGATGGCGTTATTGACCAGATGGTCGCCGATTCGGAATCAGTGGGCGAAGCCGAAAAGGTCGACGAAGCATTCACCGGGCTTCAGCCCACCGTGAAGCCCTCATTACGCAGAGAAAAAAAGGCGCCCTCTACCTGGCTTGGCACCATCGCGTTATCCCTGGGAATTCTCGGCTTGGCGCTCTCGCCAGCGTTTGGCGTCGGTGTGATCCCGGCGATTCTCGCGGTGGTGTTTGGCCACGTGGCCCTGCGTCGGGAGGAGCGCCGACACTCTCCAGGGCTCCGAACTCGAAAACGCCCGGACCATCCTGCGCGGAATGCTGGTGGCCCTGGCCGGTGCGGCCGAGTCAGGGCTCCGCGATGAGCGCGAGGTCATCGCCCCGTACGTCGAGGTTGCACTGAGCCTTCGAGCACGCGCACGCGCCGACAAGGACTTCGCCACCAGCGACGCCGTCCGAGACGCTCTTGCCGCTGCCGGCATCGAGGTCCGGGATACGCCTACAGGCCAGGAGTGGGACCCGGTCGACGGCTGAATCACTTCAGGAGCGCAACAACCCCACTGATCGTGCCGATATACACCGAGCCGTCGGGGCCGAGGTAGCCGCCGGCGTAGTGGTTGTTGAGCATCGGTCCCAGGCCCGCCAGACGTCGCCACAGCACTTCGCCGGTGCCCACGTCGACCGCGGTGAACCACCAGGCGTCCGTGCCGATCACGCTGGACTCTTTGGTGTAGGTCAGGACGGCACCATCGACCGCCACACCCTTGGAGACCAGTGACGGAATGGAGAGTTCGTCGTTCTGCCAGGGCAGTGAGCAACCCGACGCGCTGACGTCGACCTTGGCGAGGCCGGGGACCGTCGTTCGACCGCCGGCTACCGCGAAGGCAGAGTAACCGTAGTTGTTCTCCACGAAGAGCGCGTCGTCCATCGCGATGAGGGCGTTCTCCCCCGCGCTCTCCCCGTCGCCGAAGACCGGGACGGCACAGTGCTGTTGCGGCTGCACGCCACTGACGTCCACGACGACCACGTTCATCCGCGGTTCGGCATTGTCGGTGATCGCCACGAAACGCCCGTCGGCGAACACCGTCGGTGTCGTGCCGGAGGCACGACTGGTTTGGCCGGGCTTGCGCCGTTCGCCCCGGTCGTAGGCAAAGCGCCAGGCCACCTCGGGTACGCCAGCCCTGTCGTCAATGCGCAGCAGGTCTTCACCCGTGACGACGTACGCCGTTCCATCCGCGCCGAGGGCGAATGAGTTTTCGATGTCGACCGGACCGTCACGGCCAACCAGGACGGCCCGCGCCTGGCCCGTGGTCGTGTCCACGATGCCAACGCTGCCCTCTCGACCAACGAACCACAGGCCCGTCTCGCCGTTGGGCAGCACCGAAGTGATTCCCTCCCCCGGAAGCAAGACCTCTGCGACAGCGAACTCATCGAGCAGCTCCAGCGTGCGGCTATCGAAGCGGGCAATAGCGCCATTGGGCAGGGGCGCGACCAGCTGCTGCCGCGCGTCGAGGATGGCGTACCCGCCACCGGAGAAGTTGGTCAGCGCATCGGTCGCCAGCGGCCGGTCAGCCAGCGTGCGCTCCGTCAGTGGTCTGAGCGTTCGCGGATCGAGGACGAAGCCGCGAACCTGCGTCGGACTCACGCACACGGCGACGAGTTCGCCGTCGCTGTTCCACAGCAGCGAGGCGCAATCACCACCGGCAAAGAAGGAGACGACCTGGCTGCTCTCGGGATCCGGGAGTGCAACGCCACGGTAGGCATCGGTCATCCAGGCATCGTTGTGAATGCTCGACCATTGCCCGGGCGCCAAACCAAGCTGTGGAGCCTCGGGCGCGGTGACCGGCACTCCTGACGTGCCAGAGAGGTCCGCCTGACTCACCCACGGGGGGCGTGGAAATTGCGGGATCGACGAACTCGCGAGGGCGCTCACAACACTCACCGCCGCGTACGTCGCCACGAGGCCGATGACCGCAGGCGCGAGTCCGGGCAGCGGTTTGGCCTGCGGGTCCGATCGCCACAGGGCGAGGATGAGCACAAGGCCAGCAACCGCGAGAATGCCCGCAACTATCGTCCGCGACAGCCACGGCGCCGCGACCGCGGGCCAGGCCCCCGTCGCGAGGACGACGAGCAGGATCGCGATAGAGAAGAGGGCGACGATCGCAGGCCGACGGCGTCCGCGATGGATGCCCGGGATGCTGACCCACAGGGCCACGATGACGCTGGCGATGAGCACGAGCAGGGCACCGGCGGCGACGTACACGGGGGCGCTTGCGCGCACGCCCGCCCCAATCGTTCCGGCGCCAACCCACAGGGAGACGACGAGCCCCATGGGAGTCGTGACGGCAATCGCGGCGATGAGGGCACCGACGGCGGCAGCGATACGTATCGCTCGTGCACCCATCACTCCATCCTTGCGCATCGGGTGCCTCTAGGCTGCTGACATGGCCTACGACGTTCACCGCCTGCGCGCACAGGTCCCTGCCCTTGCCGCAGGGACCGCCCACTTCGACGGGCCTGGGGGAACGCAGATGCCTACCCCCGTCATCGAGGCCATGGCCGACACTCTGGCCGCTGGTGTCTCCAATCGTGGTCGACTCACCGCGGCCGAACGCCGTGCCGATGACACGGTCATCGCCGCGCGGGCCGCCATGGGCGATCTGCTCGGCGCCGATCCACGTGGCATCGTCTTCGGCCGCAGCATGACCCAGATCACCTTCGACATTGCGCGGACACTCGCGCAGGGTTGGGGACCCGGCGATGAGGTCGTGGTGAGCAAGCTCGATCACGACGCCGACGTGCGTCCGTGGGTCATCCACGCCGAACGCGTCGGCGCCACCGTCCGCTGGGCCGAGTTCGATCCGGCGACCGGTGAGTTGACGCCGCAGGACGTCCTGCGTCACGTCAACGAACGCACCCGACTCGTCGCGCTCACCGGTGCTTCCAATCTCATCGGCACTCGGCCCGATCTCGCGGCCGTTGCGCGCGGCGTGCACGATGGCGGTGCCCTGTTCTACGTGGACGGCGTGCACCTCACCGCGCACGCGCCGATTGACCTGGCGGCGATTGGTGCTGACTTCTACGCCTGTTCACCGTATAAGTTCCTCGGCCCACACCTCGGTGCGCTGGCCGCCTCGCCGGAACTCCTCGAGCAACTGCATCCGGACAAGCTCCTGCCGGCGACCAATGTCGTGCCGGAGCGCTTCGAGCTCGGCACGCTGCCCTATGAGTTGCTCGCCGGCGTCACCGCAGCGGTCGACACCCTCGCCGATCTCGTGCCGGGCGATGGCGATCGTCGTGCGCGGGTACTCACGTCGATGGCGGCCTTGGAGGAATACGAGGACGGCCTGCACGCGCATATGCGGGCCGGACTGGAGTCGATCCCCGGTATCAACCTTTACAGCAACGCCGTCCACCGAACCCCGACCGAGACCTTTCGCATCGATGGCCACTCCAGCGAGGACGTCTCGGTGGCACTCGGTGCGCGAAACGTGAGCGCTCCCGCGAGCAACTTCTACGCGCTGGAGGTCTCGCGACATCTCGGTCTCGGTGACGGTGGCGGGGTACGCGTGGGGCTCGCGCCGTACAGCACGACCGAGGACATCGACCGACTCATCGACGGTCTGCACGAGATCACGGCCTAGTTCTCGGACACGAAGCAACCCGTAGGGAGATCACATGCTCGCCGCTGCCGCTACCGCCATCGATCCGGCTGATCCGCTGGCCGGTCTGACCGTCGGGCAGATGCCCGAACCCGAGGTGCCTGAGGGCTGGGTGCGTGTACACGTCAAGGCGGCGAGCCTGAACCACCACGACCTGTGGAGCCTGAAGGGTGTTGGCCTGCCCGCCGATCGCCTGCCGATGATCTTGGGCTGCGATGCGTCCGGCGTTCTTGATGACGGGCGCGAGGTCATCGTGCACGGTGTGATCGGCAATTCGTCCGCCGGCGGAGGTGACGAGACGCTCGACCCCAAGCGAAGCCTGCTGTCCGAGGTCTACCAGGGCACGCTCGCCGAACAGGTCGTCGTCCCCGAGCGCAATGTCATCGACAAGCCCGCCGAACTGTCCTTTGGCGAGGCCGCGTGCCTGCCGACCGCCTGGTTGACGGCGTACCGGATGCTGACCACAAAGGCGGGTGTAGAACCGGGCCAGACGGTGCTCGTGCAGGGTGTCGGCGGCGGCGTCGCGACGGCCGCCATCGCGCTCGCGCATCAACTCGGTGCGCGCGTGTGGGCCACCAGCCGTGACGAGTCCAAGCGCGCGGCGGCTGTGGCACTCGGAGCGGACGAGACTTTCGAGTCCGGTGCGCGCCTGCCCGAGCGCGTCGATGCGGTGATGGAGAGCGTCGGTGAGGCGACATGGTCGCACTCGTTGAAGTCGCTCAAGCCCGGTGGTCGTCTGGTGGTGTGCGGCGCGACAAGCGGACCTAATCCCCCGGCCGACCTCAATCGCGTCTTCTTCCTTCAGTTGCAGGTGCTCGGCTCGACGATGGGCACGCTGGAGGAGCTCATCGCGCTGACCAATCTCATGGTGAGCACCGGACTGCGCCCGACAATCTCGGCGACGTACCCGCTGGCCCAGGCTCGTGACGCCCTGGAGCAACTCGCTGCCGGCGACGTCATCGGCAAGATCGTCCTCTCCGTCTAACCCCCTCCCACGTTTGTCACCTCAAACCGCGTTTTGAGGGTCAATGTGGCGCCGAGAACGCGGTTTTGGGTGACAAACGTGAAGAGGTCGGGATCAGTAGTGGGAGGTGGCGGCGTCCTGCACGGAGATGCGCTTGCGGAAAACCCAGAAGGACCACGCCTGGTAGGCGATCACCAGCGGCAGCGCGAACGCCGCCACCCACGTGATGACGGTCAATGAGTACTCGCTCGCGGCGGATCCGGCGACCGTGAGACTGTCCGCTGGATTGAGTGAACTCGGCAGCACATTCGGGTAGATCGCGACGAACATCTGGAGGACGAACGCCGCCACCGCAACCCCGTGGGCCCAGAAAGCGATCATGGGCTTGCGCTGCCAATTGGCCACCAGTGCGATGAACATGCCGAGAACTGCGAGCACGCCGAGCAGTAGTGCCACGGTGTCGCTGCGGGAGTAGGCCCAGTACGTCCACACGGCAAACGCGGTCATGAGCGCGCCAGCCACGACGTCGAACCGCATCGCCCACTGCTCGTTGCTCACCTGAACCGGGCCGGTCGTCTTCAACGCCAGGAAGGTTGCCCCGTGTGCGAGGCTGAAGGTGAGCAGTGTGAGACCCCCGAGCAATGAGTACACGTTGATGAAGGACCACAGGCTGTTGCCGACGAATTGACCGTCGGCGGTCAGCGGGATGCCGTGCACGATCCCGGCCCAGAAGACCCCGAAGAGCAGCGCGAGCAACGCCGACGCCACCGAGACGGAGGTGTCCCACACCAATCGCCACCGCTCGCCCGGCCGCTTATAGCGATACTCAATCGCGACCGCTCGCACGATGATGGCGATGATGACCAGGAGGAGGGGTAGGTACGCCGCAGGGAAGAGCGCGGCGTACCAGGCAGGGAACGCCGCGAATATGGCGATGCCCCCGGTGATGAGCCACACCTCGTCGGCGTCCCACACCGGACCGATCGCAGCAAGCATCTGGGTGCGCTCGGCCTCATCCCGGCCGAGCGTGCGCGACAAGATTCCGACGCCGAAATCGAAACCTTCAAGGAAGAAGAAGCCGATCCAGAGAGCGGCAATAACGAAGAACCAGATCTCGGGCAGTCCCACTCAGACCACCTGCTTCGGCAGGTCCGATGCCGGTTCGCCGGCCATGGGCTGGTCATCCGGGATGGGCCCGGCGATCACGTAGCGACGCATGAGGATGAACTCGACGATCGCGAAGGCGCCGTAGAGCAGGAAGAACACCGGCAGGCTGAGATAGAGGAACGACGGTGAGATCGACGACACCGCATCCTCGGTCTTCAACATGTTGTAAACCACCCACGGCTGGCGGCCGTTCTCGGTGAAGATCCAGCCGAACATGTTGCCCAGCCACGGCGTGAAGACGATCCAGATGGAGATCGCCCAGAAAATGCGCCCCTCCGGCAGCCGTCCCCTGCGGGTACGCCACCACGCGATGAGCATCCACGCCGCGCCGACGAGGCCGAAGCCCATCATCAGGCGGAAGGAGTAGAACGCGATCCAGACATTGGGGGTGTAGTCGCCGGGGCCGAACTGATCCTCGTACTGCGCCTGCAACTCATTGGCACCCGTGACCGTGCCGTCGAGGGAATTGGTCGCGACGATCGACAGCATGCACGGGATGGAGATTTCCCAGATGTTCTCGCGCGCCTCCTGATCGGGGATCGCGATGATGCCGAGCGACGCGCACGGGCCCTCGGTCTCCCATAGCGCCTCGCCCGCGGCGATTTTCATCGGTTGGTCCTGGGTGACGAAGACGCCCAGAATGTCACCGACGATGAGTTGACCCATAGCCGCGATGAGTCCCATCGCGATCGCGGACTTCCACGCCCAGCGCATCTGCTCCACGTGCTGGCGCCGTTTCAGGTGGTACGCCGCCACCGCGAAGACGAACACAGAAGCGGCCACCAAGCCGCCCAGGATGGTGTGGGCGTAGGCCCACAGGGCGAACGGCTGGAAGAGAACCGCCCAGATGTCGGTGAGGACCGGGTTGCCCGTGAGCGGATCGAGTTCGTAGCCCACCGGATGCTGCATCCAGGAGTTCGCCACGATGATGAAGTACGCCGACGCCCAGGTGCCGGCGACGAATACCCAGATGGTGAGCATGTGGATCGTCCGCGGCAACCGGTCGCGCCCGAAGAGCCACAGGCCGAGGAACGTCGATTCCAAGAAGAAGGCGAGCAGACCCTCCATCGCGAGCGGGGCACCGAAGACGTCGCCGACGAACCGACTGAAGACCGACCAGTTCATGCCGAACTGGAACTCCTGCACGATGCCGGTGACGATGCCCATTGCGAAGTTGATGACGAGCAGCGAGCCGAAGAAGCGCGTCATGCTCCGGTAGATCGGATTGCCCGAACGCCAGTAGAGCGTCTCCAGCATGGCCACGAACGGCGCCAGGCCGAGCGTCAGCGGCACGAAGAGGTAGTGATAGAGCGTCGTCGTCGCGAATTGCAGTCGAGAAAGGTCGACGAGCAGGCTGTCACCCATGCCGACCATCTAACCGTCTTTGCGTGGCCCGTGTGGGAGCCTGGGCACATGCGCCTCGTCGACGCCTTGACCTACGGTGCCGTGTCGGTAACGGTCACCTCGTTGGAGATGGCGGCGCCCCCGGATGACGTTCTCACTCCACCGCTCGGGGCCACGCTCAGGGTCGTCACGGAGCCCCGCCCGGATCTGTCCCGGGACTTCTACGCTCGGGTGGGTGCCGAGTGGCACTGGGTCGACCGCCTGGAGTGGTCCGATGACCAGTGGCTCGCCTGGGTCGACCGCCCGGAACATCACCTGCTCGTATGCGAGACGGACGGCATAGCTGCTGGCTACGCCGAACTCGAGGAGCAACCCGGCGGCGCGGTCGAGATCGCGTACTTCGGGCTGCTTCCCGAATCCTTGGGACGTGGCCTGGGGCGCTGGTGGCTCGGTGCCGTCATCGCGCACGCCTGGTCCCTCCCCGGCGTGACACGGGTGTGGGTGCACACCTGCGAGCTGGATTCCCCAGCAGCGCTCCCGAACTATCTTGCGCGCGGCTTCACCGAGTTCGATCGCCAGATCGAATGGCGCGTTCCGGACTAGCAACCCCCCGTTCGCCTTCGAACTAGCCGGACACCGGACACCCGCCAAGCGCGGGGCGACTCACCAGGACCTGGCCTGAAGATGAGTCGAGCGAGGTTAGGGTGGAGCCGTGAGTGAGGACACCCCAACATCACAGCCCGAGGATGCATCGACGTCGGGGGCCGACGCGGGGCCCCCGCTGGGGCAGCCGCTTCCCCCGCCCGGTGCGCCAATGCCGCCGCCCGGCGGCGCAACACCACCTCCGCCCACACCGACCCCCCCGCCACCGGTTCCACCCGCTCCGGCGGCGTATCCGACGCCTCCCCCGGCGTACCCGACGCCACCACCCGCCTACCCGGCGCAGCCCTACGCGGGCTACCCACCGAGGCCGGCCAAGCCCAGGACCAACGGCCTTGCCATCGCGTCGATGGTTCTTGGCATCTTGTCGATCGTCTTCTTATGCCTGTGGTTCTTCCCGGTCATGCCGATCCTCGCGGTCGTTTTCGGCCACATCGCGCTAAGTCAGATCCGCAAGCAAGGCACCGCAGGCCGAGGCATGGCCCTCGCGGGCCTGATCACGGGCTACCTCGGCCTAGCCCTCACCGTTGTCATGATCATCTTGATGATCGTCGGCACGGTCACCTCACCGACGCCGAACTTCTAGTCCCACCGACATTCGAGGAGTCTTGTGTCCCGCAAGGGGTGGGCGCTGTTCCTAGCCCTGTCGGTGATCTGGGGTACGCCGTACCTCTTCATCCGCATCGCTGTCGAGCACGTCGAGCCATCCGTGCTCGTGGCCCTGCGCGTCGCCCTGGCCGCGCTCCTGCTGCTGCCGGTCGCCGCGGCGCGCGGCCAGTTCCGCGGGATTCGGCCCTATCTGCCGTGGATCGCGCTCTTCGGTGTCGTTGAGATCACCGGGCCATTCCTCATGTTGGGGTACGCCGAGACCGCGCTGCCGAGTTCGACGACCGCACTGCTCATCGCCGGCGTCCCGATTGTGGCAGCCGTCCTCGCGCGTTCCTTCGGCCTGGACCGTCGCCTCGGCATCACCCGCATCGCCGGGCTGGCCATCGGCATCAGCGGCGTCGTGGTCCTCGTCGGACTCGACATCCCCGGTGACCAATGGTGGGCGGTGGGCGCCGCCGGCGTAACCGTCGTGGGTTATGCGCTCGGCCCCATCGTTATCTCCACCCGGCTCGCAGATGCTCCACCACTGGCGGTCATCAGCCTCGCCCTGGCCATGAACGCTCTGATCTACGCGCCGCTCGCCTGGATCCAACGACCCACCGAGGCGGTGCCCGCCTCAGCGTGGTGGTCCATCATCACCCTCGGCATCCTGTGCACGGCGATCGCCTTCCTCATCTTCTTCGCCCTCGTCGCGGAAGTCGGTCCCTCGCGCATGACGGTCATCACATTCTTGAATCCTGCGGTCGCCATCACCCTCGGCGTCGTGCTGCTCGCCGAACCGATCACCTGGGGTCTGCTCATCGGGTTCCCCCTGGTGCTGCTCGGCTCCTATCTGGCGACCCGGCCGGACCGCAATCCGGCGGCCGCGGTCGAGGACGCCCCCCACGCATGATCCATCACCTCTGCCTATCGCACTTCTCACAAATCTGCTCTTGCCCTATCGATCAAGAGGCGAAAGGGTAGAGGTGCCGCACGTCTCGGCTGCGGCACGAACATAAGGAGAGGTAGATGGAAGGCGAAGGCAAGTGCCCAATGTCGGCTGGCGCCGCTGTCGGCACGCAGAACGAGGATTGGTGGCCCGAGCAGCTTGACCTGCGCGTGCTTCAGCAGTACCCGGTCCAGGCCGATCCCATGGGCGAGGATTTCGACTACGCCAAGGAGTTCGCGTCCGTCGACCTCGCCGCGGTCAAGGCTGACCTCAAGACCCTGATGAAGGATTCGCAGGAGTGGTGGCCCGCTGATTACGGCCACTACGGCCCGTTCTTCATCCGCATGGCGTGGCACAGCGCCGGCACCTACCGCATCAGCGACGGCCGCGGCGGCGGCGGTCGAGGCATGCAGCGCTTCGCCCCCCTCAACAGCTGGCCGGACAACGTCAACTTGGACAAGGCTCGCCGCCTGCTCTGGCCGGTGAAAGCTAAATATGGGCGCAAGATCTCCTGGGCTGACCTGTTCATCCTGGCCGGCACGATGGCGATCGAGGACATGGGCCTGCCGTCGTACGGCTTCTCCGGCGGCCGCGCCGACGTGTACGAGCCTGACATGACCTACTGGGGCAGCGAGACCGAGTGGCTCGCCGACGAGCGTTACACCGGTGATCGCGAGTTGGAGAACCCACTCGCCGCGGTGCAGATGGGCCTGATCTACGTCAACCCCGAGGGCCCCAACGGCAACCCTGATCCCGTCGCCTCCGGCCGCGATATCCGCGAGACCTTCGCGCGCATGGCGATGAACGACTACGAGACGGTCGCGCTCACCGCCGGTGGACACACATTCGGCAAGATGCACGGCGCTGGCGATCCCAACAAGTACGTCGGCCCCGAGCCCGAGGGTGCACCCATCCAGCAGATGGGCCTGGGTTGGAAGAACACGATGGGCACCGGCAACGGTGACGACACCATCAGTTCCGGTCTCGAGGGTGCATGGACGCAAACGCCCACCACCTGGGATATGACCTACCTCGAGCTGCTCTTCAACTACGAGTGGCAGCTCACCAAGAGCCCGGCCGGCGCGCAGCAGTGGATCCCGACCGATCCGGCCGCCGCCGATCTCGTGCCCGATGCTCATGATGCGAGCAAGCGCCACGCACCGGTCATGACGACGGCCGACCTCGCGATGCGCTTCGACCCGGTCTACGAGCCCATCGCGCGCCACTTCCTGGCCAACCCCGAAGAGTTCGCGGACGCCTTCGCCAAGGCGTGGTTCAAGCTCACGCACCGTGATCTCGGACCTAAGTCGCGCTACGTCGGCCCAGACGTGCCGGCCGAGGACCTGATCTGGCAGGACCCGATCCCCGCCCCTGCGCAGCCGCTGGTCTCGGCTGCGGACGTCGCCGCTTTGAAAGCGACGGTCCTGGCCTCCGGGCTGAGCGTCTCCGAGCTCGTCGGCACTGCGTGGGCGTCGGCCGCCACCTTCCGTGGCACCGATCGCCGTGGTGGCGCCAACGGTGGGCGTATCCGCCTCGATCCGCAGCGTGGCTGGGAGGTCAACGATCCGGGGCAGTTGTCCCGGGTGCTCACCACCCTTGAGGGCATTCAGGCTGACTTCAATGGCGCCGGCGGCGCTCAGATCTCGATGGCCGACCTCATCGTGCTTGCCGGTGCTGCCGGAGTCGAGAAGGCGGCGAAGGATGCCGGCGTCACCACCGAGGTGCCCTTCACCCCTGGCCGTGGCGACGCGACGGCGGAGATGACGGACGAGGCGTCGTTCGCCGTCCTGGAGCCGAAGTTCGACGGCTTCCGCAACTACTTCGGCAAGGGCTACACGGCAACGCCGGAGACGTTGCTTGTCGAGCGGGCCACACTGCTCGATTTGACGGCCCCGCAGATGGCTGTTCTGGTTGGTGGCATGCGTGCACTCAACGCCAACACCGGTGGCTCCCAGGTGGGTGTCCTCACCACGCGTCCCGGTGTACTGACGAATGACTTCTTCGTCAACATCGCCGACATGGGCACGGAGTGGAGCCCGTCGTCCAGCGATGACAATCTCTTCGAGGGTCGCGATCGGATGAGCGGTGAGGTGAAGTGGATGGCTAGCCGAGTCGACCTCGCCTTCGGCTCTGACTCGCAGCTCCGGGCGCTCACCGAGGTCTACGGTGCCGCGGACGCGCAGGAGAAGTTCGTCAAGGACTTCGTCGCCGCGTGGGACAAGGTCATGATGAACGACCGCTTCGATCTGAAGCATTAATCGACCGGCCGCCGGACTCCTCTCCCCGGCCCGGACACCCGATGGGGTGTCGCGCGAGTTCGCTCGCGTGGCACCCCATCGGCGTCTTGTCAGACCGGATCCGCACCCATGCGCGCGTGGACCGACTTAGCCACGAGGTGGTCGGCGAAAAACGACGCGAAGGGGATTGTCCCGGCGAGGAGCACCGCAATAGTGCGACCGACGCTGAAGCGCATACGGAAGCTAATGTCGACTCCGGCGGCGACGTACAGCACGTAGAGCCAGCCGTGCGCCTGCCAGCCGATCGCATACATGGTCGCCAGCGGGCCACTGTCGGTCAGCCCGAAGACATACTTCAGCGGCAGGAAGACCACCGACATGATGGCCAGCAGGATGCCGGTGACCCAAGCCATGATGCGATAGCGGACGAGTGCGCCGGAGAGTCCCTTCACGTTGCCAGGCTATCGGCGTCGGCCGCATCTCGCCGATCGCGGATCGCCCACATCCACCACATGACCCAGGTGAAGCAGGCGAAAAGGAACCACTGCACCGTGTACGCCGCGTTCTGCCAGGGGAACGGTGCACCGCCGGCGGCGACGGTCGGCTCGACGGGAGCCATCCCCGGGTCGCTGGCCGGAACCTGCTCGGCAAGCACAAGCAGGAGCGATGTGACCGGTGCACCCCACGCGGCTTCGATCTCCGATCGAGACACCACGACGAGATCACCCTCGGGGCTTCGCGGTCGATCGGCGTAGAACGTCTCGAAGGGCTGGAGGGTGCCGCTGACCGACACCGGGCCGGTGGGGATGGCGGCCGCCGCAGCACCGCGGTTCTCGACCCAGCCACGCAGGACCACGACTGTCCCCTCCTCGGTCGTCAGCGGCGTTAACACCCACCAGCCGGAGAGACCGTCGAACTCGCGAGGCCCGACGTAGATCTGCTGATCGGCGTACTCGCCACTGGCGTACGCCGATCGACCGACCGACATCGCTGGGAACCCATCGACATCAGCAGCATCGGCCACCGCGACCGGTTCGGCGATTGTTGCGCGCTCGAGGTCGAGGGCTTCCTGAGTTCGCTGCCACTGCCACCACCCGGCGACGACGCACATGGCGCTCACCGCAACCGCGGTCACGGTGAGGGCGACGAGGCGCGAACGAGGGGCCGCCACGGTCAATCCGGGCGCGGCGCTGTGCCGTTCTCCGGCCCTGTGCCGCTCTCGGGCGCCGTGCCGCTCTCCCCGGCCTCCTCTGCCTGTTCGGTCAACTCGGCGTCGTACTGACGCTCGCGGTCGCCGGGACCGTCGGGGAGATTGGGATCGACCTTGTTCATCTGCTTGCGCAGGGAGCGGTAGAGCAGGACGACGGCGATGACCAGGAAGGCGAACGAGAGGAAGCCGAGCAATCCGGGCGTCACGCGTGAGGGGTCGATGGGCGGCTCCTCCGGCAGCGGGCTCGGATCAGCGCTCTCGACCCACACGATTACGTTCAGCAGGGTCATCACGATATCCATCATGCCCCTCTCAGCCCGGCGAAGAGATCTGACTCCGGGGTGGGCGACGTGATCCTGGACACGGCCAGCTCGTAGTCCTCGGTGGGCCAGACCTCACGCTGGAGTTCCAGAGGGACGGCGAACCAACGACCTTCGGGATCGATCTGGGTGCGATGAGCCAGCAGGGCAGCGTCACGCATCTCGAACCATTCAGCGCACGGAACCCGCGTGGTGATCCGCTTGTCGCGCTCGTGGTCCTCCCAACCTTCGAGCCATTCGCCGTACGGCGATTCCATGCCTCGTGCAAGGAGTGCCTGATGCAGCGCGCTCACGCGGCCGTAGGAGAAGGTGAAGTGGTAGTAAACCTTGGCCACCTCCCAGGGTTCCCCCAGTTCGGGATAGGCCGTCGGATCCGCTGCCGCCTCAAAGGCCGCCATGGAGATCTCGTGGGTGCGGATGTGATCGGGATGGGGATACCCACCGAGTTCGTCGTAGGTGGTCAGGACGTGTGGACGGAACTCGCGGATGAGCGCGACCAGCGGCTCGGTCACAACATCGAGCGGGAGTGCGGCGAACGATCCCTCGGGGACCGGCGGCTTGGGATCGCCCTCGGGGAAGCCGGAGTCCTCGAAGCCGAGCCAGACCTGTCGCACACCCAGGATCGCAGCGGCGTCAGCCATCTCCCGACGACGTACCTCGGCGAGTCCGAGTGTCTCGACGTCGGCCTGGGCCGCGGCGTTGAGGACATCGCCGCGCTCGCCGCCGGTGCAGGTTACGACGAGGACGTCGACGCCCTCCTGCACGTAGCGGGCCATGGTGGCCGCGCCCTTGCTCGACTCATCGTCGGGATGGGCGTGGACAGCCATCAGGCGCAGTTGTTCGGGCACCGGGCTAGTCTGCCAAGGTAGGCAAGTGGCCGCGCTTCGGAGGTGCCCGTGGGAGTGATCGACCCGCGGACGCTGTCGCCCGAACTCCAGGCGCGCTACGGGGTCGGGCAGCGGTCACCGTGGGCGTGGGTGTGGGGAGCCCTGGCCGTCCTGGTCTTCAGTGGCGCTCTCGCCTTCGTGGCGATCAACCTCGCGGCACCCCGGGTGGACGGCAAACTGCTGGCCTGGGATGACACGGCGGCGGACCATGTGGATGTGACGTTCGAGGTGAGCCGGCCCGAGGGCCAGACGGCGTACTGCGCGATCCGGGCACAGGACTCCTCGCGGGTCGACGTCGGGTACGCCGTAGTAGAGATCCCCGAGGGTGAGGGCTACGTCCAGGTGACCTACCCCCTGCGCACCATCTCCGCGGCCTTCGTGGTTGACCTGCTCGGCTGTGGGGAGAACAACCCGCCCGACCGCGTGCTGCCGCCACAATTCCCACCCGGCGTCGTCCCCCCCGCGCAGCCCTGGACCCCCTAGCCGCTGCCTTCCACCGGCGCAGGGCCGTACCCTGGTCCGATGAGCACTGAGACCACGTGGCTGACCCAGGAGGCCTTCGACGGCCTGCAGGCCGAGCTGGCCGACCGCAGCGGACCCAGGCGCACTGAGATCACCAAGCGCATCGAGGCGGCCCGCGAGGAGGGCGACCTCAAAGAGAACGGTGGCTACCACGCGGCCAAGGAGGAGCAGGGCAAGAACGAGGCTCGCATCCGCGTCCTCAAGCATCTCCTCGAGCACGCCCAAATCGGTGCCCCGGATGCCGCCCATGACGAGGTCTCGCACGGCAAGGTCGTGACGGTGAAGTTCGTGGAGTTCGACGAGGAGGAGACCTTCCTACTCGGCTCCCGAGAGGAGGCTCCGCACGCTTCGGTGGAGGTCTACTCCCCCACGTCACCGCTGGGCCAAGCGGTCCTGGGTACCAAGATCGGCGAGACCGCGACCTACACCCTGGCCAATGGCAAGACGATGACGGTCCAGATCCTCAACGTCGCGCCCTACACGCCGTAGAAGTCAGCAACCTCAGCGCGCGGTCGCGCGACGGTAGCGACGCACCGCCAGGGGCGCAAAGATTCCGACCAGTACGGCGCAGGACATCAACGTGTAAGCAATGGGGTTCTGCTGCGGCCAAGCATCGCCGATGATGCCGGTCGGATTGCCGAACAGATCGCGGGTGGCGAGCACCAGGGATGAGATCGGATTCCACTGGGCGATGGGCTGCAGCCAGTCCGGCATCGCCGTGATCGGCACGAAGGCGTTGGATAGGAACGTCAGCGGGAACAGCCACACCAGGCCCGCGGTATTCGCCGTCTCGGGATTCGGCATGTACAGGCCAATCCACGACCCGATCCACGCGACGGTGTAGGCGAAGAGGAGCAGGAGCGCGTAAGCGTAGATGGCATTGAGTACGCCATCGTTGATGCGCCAGCCGATGAGCAAGCCGGTGATGCTGAGTACGGCGAGCACGAGGATCTGCCGCGCCGCATCGGCGAAGGTTCGGCCAAAGAGCACGGCTCCGGACGCCATCGGCAGTGATCGGAAGCGATCAATGATGCCGCGATGCATATCCTCGGCCAGGCCGACCGTGGAGGCCGCGGACGCGAAGGCGACCGTCTGGCCGAAGATACCCGGCATGAGGTACTGCCGGTAGACGTCAGCGTCCGGCGCCGTGCTCGGATCCGCACCGGGAATGGGAATCGCGCCACCGAACACGAAGGCGAAGAGCAGCACGAAGATGACGGGCTGCACGATGGAGAAG
The DNA here is from genome assembly GCA_023263845.1 of Candidatus Nanopelagicales bacterium. Classification (GTDB taxonomy): domain Bacteria; phylum Actinomycetota; class Actinomycetes; order S36-B12; family S36-B12; genus Mxb001. The sequence goes on from JALQUH010000261.1 coordinate 16,049, forward strand.
AAGAGCAGCTCGGGGACCCGGATGGTCTGGATCAGATTGCGCCGGGCGACGACGAGTCCGTCATGGAGACTCCAACCCAGAAGGGGACGACTGCGCGTGGGCACGGCCGGGGCGCTCATGCCTGCTCCTCCTCGGCTGCGTGGCCGGTCAGGGTCAAGAAGACGTCATCGAGAGTGGGGCGCCTCAGCGCGACATCCGCGATGGCCACATGGGCCGAATCCAGGGCACGCACCGCCTCGACGAGGGTGAGGGAACCGCCGACGACCGGTGCGATGACTCGTGAGTCCTCGGGGTCGATTTCAACCTTCGCGCGCAAGCGCTGCACGTGAACGTTGACCAATCTGGTGTCAGCTTTGTAGTGATATCCCCACACCTGCTCGAGCAACATCTCCCGGGTAAAGACCTGCTGCGGCTTGAGGGCCAGCGCTAAAAGCAAATCGAACTCGAGCGGCGTGAGGTTGATGCGGCTATCTCCCCTTCTGACCTCGTGGGCTGGGACATCAATGGTGACATCACCAACAGAAATAACACTGTTCGCCCCTTCTGAGGAGGGCCGCAACCGGGTCCGAATTCTCGCAACAAGCTCTTT
>JALQUH010000088.1 GCA_023263845.1 Candidatus Nanopelagicales bacterium
GTGAGGGCCGACAGGGCGACACGCATACGTGTGCCCGGGGGCTCGTCCATCTGACCGAAGACCAGCGCGGTGTCCTTGAGCACGTTCGCATCGGTCAACTCGACCCACAGGTCATTGCCCTCGCGGGTGCGCTCGCCGACACCGGCAAACACCGAGGTGCCGCCGAAGTTGCGGGCGATGCGGTTGATCATCTCCTGAATGAGAACCGTCTTGCCGACGCCCGCGCCACCGAAGAGGGCGATCTTGCCACCGCGGACGTAGGGGGTCAGCAGGTCGACCACCTTCAGGCCCGTCTCCAGCATCTCCGTGCGAGGCTCGAGCTCGTCGAAGGCTGGCGGGTCCCGGTGGATCGGCCAGCGCTCGAAAGTAGCGCCGTAGCCCGGTTCGTCCAGGCACTGTCCGAGTGAGTTCCACACATGGCCCTTGACTCCGTCGCCCACGGGCACCGTGATGGGGTGACCCGTGTCGACGACCTCGGCGCCGCGTACGAGCCCGTCGGTGGGCTGCATCGAGATGGTGCGCACGAGGCTGTCGCCGAGATGTTGAGCCACCTCCAGCGTGATCATCTTGGCCATGGGGCCGTAGGTGATGTCCACGTTAAGGGCGTTGAACAACTCCGGCACTGAGCCACGGGGAAACTCGACATCGACGACTGGGCCGGTGACGCGAACGACGCGTCCGGTCGAGTCCCCGGTGCTCGTGGAAGTGGTGTCCGACTCTTGGATCGCGGTCATGGTCCTCGTCGCTTTCTTTGGTAATTACTTGGTCGAGTCTGCCAGGGCGTTGGCCCCGCCGACAATTTCGCTGATTTCCTGGGTGATCTGTGCTTGACGCTCGCTGTTGGCCATCAAGGTCAGGACCTTGATGAGATCGTCGGCGTTGTCTGATGCTGCCTTCATGGCCCGCCTCCGCGACGCCGACTCAGAGGCTGACGACTCCAGCAGCGAGGCGAAGATGCGGGTGGCGATGTACCGAGGCAGCAACGAATCGAACAGGGCGTCCGCATCGGGTTCGAACGAGAACAGCGTGCGCGGACCGGATGCCTCCTCGGAGTACTCGATCTCCATGGGCGCCATGCGGCGCGCCTCTGCGGACTGCGAGAGCATGGAGCGAAACTCTGTGAACACGATGTGCAGCTCGTCGACGCCGAGGATTCCGTCCTCGCCGGGCTGGTCTCCATCATCGTCAGCTCCCGAGAGGAATGCTTCGACGAGGACATTGGCGATTTCTTGCGCCTGCCCATAGGTCGGCTTCTCGGAGACGCCGATCCACGAGTCCTTGATCGTCCAATTTCGGAACGTGAAGTAGCTCAGCGCCTTGCGGCCCACGACGTACAGCACCGGTGTCTTGCCCTCTTGCCGCAGCAGGGACATCAGTTCCTCGGAGCGACGCAGGACGTTGGCGTTGTAGGCGCCGCACAGGCCACGGTCGGAGGAGATCACGAGGACGCCCGCTCGCCTTGGGTTTTCCCGTGGCACCAGCAGCGGGTGGTCCAATGCCGCCTCCGCCGCGAGTTCCGAGAGCATGTTGGTGATCTCCCTCGCGTAGGGTCGAGCGGATTCCACCCTCGCCTGTGCTTTGGCGATGCGCGAGGTGGCGATCAGCTCCTGGGCCTTCGTGATCTTCTTGATCGACTCAGCCGAGCGGATGCGCCCGCGCAGTTCGCGTAGTGTCGCTGCCATTGCGCTGTCTTCTACTTCGCCTTCGGGGCCGGCTTGCGGACCTGGACGGCTTCCTTGGCCTCGTCGGCTTCATCCATGGCCTCTACGTGCTCGTCAGGGATGACCGACGTACCGTCTGAGGTGGCGAAGCCCTTCTTGAAGTCGGCGACGGCCTCGATCAGGGCTGCCTCGGTCTCATCGGACAGTTTGTCGGTCTGGCGGATATCCGCGAGGATCGCCGCTCGCGAGGCCTTGAGGTGTTCGAGGAACTCTGTCTCGAAACGCGAGACATCGGCGACCGGAACCGAGTCCAGGTGACCTCGGGTGCCCAGCCAGATGGCCACGACCTGGTCCTCGACGGGCATCGGGCTGTACTGCGGTTGCTTGAGCAGTTCGACAAGGCGAGCACCGCGCTCAAGCTGTGCCTTCGACACTTCGTCCAGGTCGGAGGCAAAGGCTGCGAAGGCTTCCAACTCGCGGTACTGGGACAGATCCAAGCGCAGCGAGCCCGCGACCTCCTTCATGGCCTTGATCTGCGCAGCACCGCCAACGCGGGACACCGACACGCCGACGTTGATAGCGGGTCGCACACCCTGGTTGAACAGATCGCTCTCCAGGAAGCACTGGCCATCGGTGATCGAGATGACGTTGGTCGGGATGAACGCGGAGATGTCGTTCGCCTTGGTTTCAATGATCGGAAGCCCCGTCATTGACCCGCCACCGAGCTCATCGGACAGCTTGGCGCAACGTTCGAGGAGGCGAGAGTGGAGATAGAACACATCACCCGGGTACGCCTCGCGACCCGGCGGGCGACGCAGCAGGAGGGAGATCGCACGGTACGCCTCCGCGTGCTTGGTGAGGTCGTCGAAAACGATGAGGACGTGCTTGCCCTCGTACATCCACTGCTGCCCGATGGCCGACCCGGTGTACGGCGCGAGGTACTTGAAGCCTGCGGGGTCCGACGCGGGTGCTGCCACGATCGTGGTGTACTCCATCGCGCCACCCTCTTCGAGGGCGCGCCGCACACTGGCAATCGTGGTGCCCTTCTGGCCGATGGCGACGTAGACGCAGCGCACCTGCTTGAGCGGGTCTCCGGTCTCCCAGTTCTGCCGCTGGTTCAAGATCGTGTCGACGCAGACCGCGGTCTTGCCGGTCTTGCGGTCGCCGATGATGAGCTGGCGCTGACCGAGGCCGATGGGCGTCATCGCGTCGATGGCCTTGATGCCGGTCTGCAGCGGCTCGTGGACGCTTTGGCGCTGCACAACTGACGGAGCCTGCAGTTCCAGGGGGCGTCTACTCGTTGCCGAGATCTCGCCGCGGCCATCGATGGGTTGACCGAGAGGATTCACCACGCGGCCGAGGAACTCATCTCCCACGGGTACCGACAGCACCTCGCCGGTGCGCTTGACCGGCTGCCCCTCCTCGATCTTTTCGAAGTTGCCGAGAATGACGGCGCCGATGCTGTGCTCATCGAGGTTGAGGGCCATGCCCATGACCCCCTCGGGGAATTCGAGCAACTCCTGGGCCATCACCGAGGGAAGTCCTTCGATGTGCGCGATACCGTCGCCAGCGTCGAGGACGGTCCCGACCTCTTCGCGGCCGGTGCCCAATTCGAGGCTGGAGACGTAATTCTCGATGGCGCCCTGGATGTCCTGAGCGGAGATTGTCAACTCTGCCATGGTCCTTCGTTTCCTTCGTTTCGTGTGGGGGCTGGTCGGGGGCCGCTAGTGGGGCAATCTCGTCGCGGCTGCGGCCAGCCGAGATGACAGGGTTCCGTCAATGACTTCGTCACCCACCGTGATGGAGAGTCCTCCCAGTAGGGCCGGGTCCACGGTCAACTGGACGGAAACAGGGTGACGGTAGATGCGAGCCAGGATCTGCGTCAGACGAGCGCGCTGCGACTCCGAGAGCGGGGCGGCAGCACCGACGAGGGCGACGATCTCCCCCTGCCGTGCGACCGCCAGTTCCGCGACGCGGTGGACCGCCTCGTCGGCTCGCTCTCCGTGCAGGAGGGCCACCGTCTGGGCGAGCAGCGCCCGGGCAATGGGGTTGACGCCGTTGGCTCCATCGAGGAGGGAATCGAGCAGGGCAACGCGGCCCGACGCCGGCGCGAAGTAGTCCCCGAGGAGGGCAGCGAGTCGGGGCTGCTCATCGAGCACACGGCCGAATCGGAAGAGTTGCTCGGCAACGCTGTCTGCCTCATGCAACCGGTCGGCCTGCTCGAGCAGACTCAGGCACGCGATGCGCTCCAGGCAGCGACCCAGGTCACTGGCGGCCGACCAGCGGACCGAGACGGCAGAGTTGACCACCTCAAGAGCATGGGGGCCCACTTGACCGGACAGCAGCCGCTCGACGAGCGCGCGCTTCGCCTCGGCTGACCCGCTGGCCTCGGCCAGGTGACGGGCGAGCATCGGCTCTTTCAGGAGCAGTTCCGCCACACCGGTCAGGTCATCGGCCAGGTGGGCGAGGTCTTCGGTCGCGAGCGACGACGTCAGAGCGTCGAAGCGGGCGACTACGGATGCGAGAGCTTCACGACTCGCTGGGCGCAGGTCTGTGTCGTCATCGGCAGGCGCCTGGTTTGCCGCCGCCATGGAGTCCAACTCGTCAAGGAAACGATCAATGGTTTCCGACTGAGCTCCCGGCTCGGCCACGCGCGACTTCACAATGTCGGCCGCTCGCTGGAGCGCCTCTTGACCGAGTTCGCCGCGCAACTCGCGAATCAGCTGTGCACGAAGGAGTTCGGCCTGCGTGGTGCCATGGGCCTTGATGCGTTCCGCCTCCACCGCGCCCTGCAAACGCAGTTGCTCCGAGATTCGCACCGAATCGGTCGACGCCTCAGACACGATGTGCTGTGCCTCGGCTCGACCTTCAGCGACGCGCTCGGCGTGGTAGCGGTCAGCCTGGGCCAGTCGTTCGCGAGCTTGAGAGCTTTCCTCCAGTTGCTGACGAACCGCTGCCTGCCGCTCCTTCATGAGGGTGCGCACCGGCGGGACGACGAACCGATAGATGATGAAGACGATGACGGCAAAGCCGATGAGTTGTCCGAGGAATACCGCCATGATGACCTACCTGTGGCCCGCCGTCGGGGGAAGATCTGATGCCCCCATGATCCGCCGGGCGAGATCCTCCGAAAGGGCCTGCACGGAGCTCTGCAACTGTGGAGCCAGCGCATCGCCCTCGGCCCGGAGGTCGTCACTGACGTCTCTCAACTGCGCCGCGACCTCTTCGTTGGCCTGGGCCTTGAGCGCGTCGACGTCTTCGCGTCCGGTGGTTCGGGCCTGATCCCGTAGAGCCCCCGCCTCTGACCGTGCCGTGGTGAGTTCGCTCCGGTACTCCGACTCAGCCGCCTGATCCTGCTCTGCGGCTTCGCGATTGTCCTGCGTGGTCTGGGACACCATGCGGTCGCGCTCATCCAGCACTTTCTGCACGGGGATCACCACGAACTTCGTGATGATCCCGAAGACGACCAGGAAGATCGCCAGGATGAAGAAGAAGGTGCCGTTGGGGATGAGGAAGTTACTGTTGCCACCTTCCTCAGCCGCCCACAGCGCAGCGCCCGAAACCACAGTTGCTCCCATGGTGACTCGCTAGGCCCCCGGCGTGGCGAACACGAACAACGCCATGAAGGCCAGGTTGATGAAGTACGCGGCCTCGACGAGGCCGACCGTGATGAAGAACGGGGTGAACAACCGGCCCTGGGCCTCCGGCTGGCGAGCGATGCCGGAGATCAATGCGTTGCCGGCGATGCCGTCACCGATACCCGCGCCGATTGCGCCGCCACCCAGAATAAGGCCGCCGCCGATGAGCGCTCCGGCGACGATAGTGGGGTCTGCCATTGCCTTTCCTCCTTGATTACCTGTTGGTCTGCTGCCAAACCGCGATGTGGTCCGAAGATGTCCCCGAACCCGATTCCCTAGTGATGCTCCTCTGCTGACTCTGTCGCCTGACTGAAATACAAGATCGTGAGCAAGGCGAAGATGAAGGCCTGAATGAGGCCGACGAAGAGGTCGAAGGTCTTCCAGATGGCATTAGGCAGCCACATGATGTACGCCGGCAGCAACGCGATCAGACCAACCATGATCACACCGGCGAAGATGTTGCCGAAGAGTCGCAGCGAAAGGGAAATCGGCTTGGCGATCTCTTCCACGATGTTGATCGGGGCCAGGAATGCGACGTGCCCCTTCGCCACCTTGACGGGGTAGCCGACGACGCCGCGGCTGCGGAAGAAACAGCAGTTGCTGAAATTGGAGCAGCGATTGCCGGAACATTGGCCCTTCTCCACAGCCACGTTGCGCCACTGGTTGTCGGTCAGCACGGTCTTCCAGTCATCGCGGTCACCTTTCCACTTGCCGTCGATGAGCGCATCGAGCATCGCCTGGTAAAGCTCCTTGTCCGCCGTGGTCGGGTCTTCCAGTTCCAGGCCGTACAGGTCGAGCATGGCCTCCTGACTGCTGCCGGTTCTGAGGGCATTGTCGAGCTTGGACAGGCACAG
>JALQUH010000275.1 GCA_023263845.1 Candidatus Nanopelagicales bacterium
ACAAGCAGTTCGTCCGCGACTGGCTCACCTCCCCAGCCTCCGGCTGGAGCGAGGACTCCGGCGAGCCTCCGCCTCCACTGGCCGAGGAGATCGTCGAGAAAACGCGCGCGAAGTACGTCGAGGCCTACGAACTGCTCACGGGTGAGACGTTCAGATGAGTCGCTGGCTGTTGACAGGGGGTGCCGGCTACATCGGCAGCCATGTGGCGCGCGACCTTCTCACATCCGGCCGCGAGGTCGTCGTCCTTGACGACTTGTCGAGTGGCATCCGCGAGCGCGTGCCCGGCGACGCCGAACTCGTCGTTGCCTCGGTTCTTGACACCGAGGCAGTACGCCGCGCCCTGGAGGGTGTCACCGGCGTAGTGCATCTGGCGGCCAAGAAGGCCGTCGGTGAGTCCGTCGAGATGCCGCTGATGTACTACCGCGAGAACGTGGGCGGCGTGACCTCGCTGCTACAGGCAATGGACGATGTCGGCACACCGTGCATGGTCTATTCGTCGTCCGCCGCCGTCTACGGCGAACCGCCGTGGTCGCCGATCTCGGAGGACTCGCCGTTGGCGCCCCTGTCACCGTACGGCGAGACAAAGGTGATCGGCGAGTGGATGGTGCGAGACGTCGCGGCTGCCCGCGAACTGTCCTGGGTTGCCCTGCGCTACTTCAACGTCGCCGGTGCTGGTTCGCCGGACCTGGGTGATCCGAGCGTGAACAATCTCATTCCCATGGTGTTCCGCGCCTTGGACCAGGGCGAGGCGCCGCAGATCTTCGGCACTGACTACCCAACACCGGATGGATCGTGCATCCGGGACTACATCCATGTGAGCGACCTGTCGGCCGCGCACGTCGCGGCGGCGGACCTGGTGGAGCGGGAGTTGGTGGGTGTCGCACTCAATGTCGGGACCGGAGTTGGCTCCAGCGTCGCCGAGGTCATGGATGCAGTGTCCTCGGTCGTGGGCCGCGATGTGGGGGCGGTGGCTGTGGGCCGACGCGCGGGTGATCCGCCCGAATTGGTGGCGCAGGTGGAGCGAGCACAGGAGATGCTCGGTTGGTCGGCACAGCGCGGACTTGCCGACATGGTCGAGTCCGCCTACGCCGCGCGCCGCTAGCTTGGGATGGCGGCCTTTGCGATGGAGTCGCCGAGGGCGATCCGGAAGACGGGAATGTATCGTCCAGCGTTCTCGGCGTACATCTCGTAGGACTTCCAGATGTCGATGAGCCGCTGGTAGAGCGCGTCGCGATCGTCGCCCTCGACTTCAACGAAGCGGCATGACCACGCCTGATCATCGATGAGTACGTAGCCCTCGGAGTGCTCGCGCGCGTTGAACACCCAGCCGGGCACCTTGGCCTGGCCCGCATTAGAGCCGGTGATGATCCAGTCACCATCGACCTGCACCGACAGCAGCGGGTTGGTGCGCCATTCACCCGACTTACGGCCAAGGGTCGTGACCCACACGATGACTCCGCCGCCGGGGAACCGCCGCCATATCCGGCCACCGCTGACTTTGTGCACGACCCGGTGTAGGGCAGTAGTCGCTCGCAGCGACGTTCCCCAAAAGGCGTCGTACAGCCGCTTGTCCATGACGGGAGCGTAGGCCCGCACGCCAATGTTCACCCGCTGCGGGCCAAACGGCAGCAAGGGTGGGAGCCTTGGGGCATGGACATGGATGACGGGATCGCCCCGGCGGATCCGGCTCCCGCCTCGCGCGTCTGGCCCATGGAAGGCACTACCTGGGTGCTTACCGAGGTCCGCGACGAGCAGGGCGCGCACGCGGTGCCGGGGGGCATCCGCTCGACCTTCCAGTTCCTCGACGGCCACATCCACGTCGAGACCGGCTGCAATGCAGGTCACGCCAGCGCGAGCTTGGCCGCCGACACCCTCCAAATCGGTCCGATGGCCCTCACCCGGATGACGTGCCCGGACTCCGTCATGTGGGTGGAGCACGCCATCACGGCAACCCTCACCGGGACGGTGCCCTACCTTCACTCAGCCGATGTCCTGGCCCTCGGCCGGGCCGACCGGGTGCTCGTCTATCGCAGCGACCTGCCCCCGGCCGCGTAGGCCAGCGCCTCAGAACCCCCTGGGAATCCGCCCCTCGTTCAGGGCGACTGCACCGTATGAACGACGTACCCTGCTGGAGGTCCTTCTGGAGGTTTCATGCGCAAGGTGTTGATCGGCGTGGTCGCCGCAGCGCTCGTGGGCGCCGGGGCCGTGACGGCCGCAACGCCGGCCGCAGCGGCAGTGAGCAAAGTCGATCCCTTCAGTGTCATGGCCGACCTAGGTCCGCGAGTGACCTTCGACAGCGGCCGCGAGGACGGCGTCGGCAATCTGTCCGTCACCACGGGCAAGGGCACGGTGAACGGTGGGAAGGCCACCGTCGTCATCGTCGATCGCGTCGTGGCCCCCGGCAGCAAGAAGGACTCCGAGGTGCGCGACAACCAGGTCACCGTCGTCCTGAGCAAGGGCACCGTGATCGCGGAAGCAGTCGATGAGGACCCCAAGGGCGGCAAGCCCGAGACCTTGCACATCCTTCCCGTCATCGGCGGCACCGGCGCCTACGCGTCGGCTCGCGGCACACTCCTCATGCGCCCGGTGGGCAGCAAGTACCTGCTTGCCTACGATCTCTTCGCGGAGAAGACGATGCGCAAGAAGTCCTTCTCCTTCGCCGAGCCCGTGTCGACCAACACGGCCTCGGGTGGTCCTCGCGGGCTTGCTTCGATCAATCTCACACGTGCTGAGCAGGGTGATCTGTCCTACGTCGCGGTGACGACCACACTCGGCGCACG
>JALQUH010000295.1 GCA_023263845.1 Candidatus Nanopelagicales bacterium
GGCACCGGCCGTTGCCACCCCAGCGGCGTTTGAGGTGGCATCCTCCGCCGCGACCGTCATGGACGCTGAGCGTGCCAAGAAGGACGCTCGGCCCAACATCGTCATCATTCAGACCGATGACATGATGGTCAGCGATCTGGACTACATGCCCGGGGTCAAGGCGCTTATCGGCCGACAGGGTGCGACGCTCAATCAGATGCTGACCCCATTCGCTCTGTGCTGTCCGTCGCGGGCGGCGATGATGACCGGTTGCTATCCGCACAACACTAATGTCAACGCCAACTTTCCACCCGAGGGTGGTTTCGTGCCATGGGAGAAGACCAATGGCAAGGCTTTCGGGGCCTATTGGTTGAAGCGGGCCGGCTACCACACCGTCCATATCGGCAAGTACATCAACGGATATGGCATGTACAACCGTCCGGTCGCGCGCGTGCCCTCCGGCTGGAGTGAGTGGTATGGCACGTCGGATCCATCGACGTATCAGATGTACGGCTATCGGATGAACGAGCCGAGTGGCTTCAAGGTGTACGGCGACTTCTACGACGAGGATCCGGCCGACTACGGCACCGACGTGTTCTCCGCCAAGGCAGCCGGGGTCATTAAGCGCGAGGCCCGACGTCCGGGTCCGTTCATGTTGCAGGTCGCCTACCTCGCACCGCACGTGGAAACGCTTCCCTTGACGGACGGGACGTGGAAGGACAGCTGGGCCGACGTGGACAAGCCCGAGCAGGGCTCGGGAATCGAGATTCAGTCGATCCCGCCGCGTGCCGCACTCCGGCACCAGGCACTGCTCCCGGATCTGCCGTTGCCGACCGACCCGAGCTTCAATGAGGCCGACCGCTCCGATAAGCAGTCCCTGGTCCGAAACCTTCCTGCGTTGACAGAGGAGGATGTTGAAGCACTAACGGAGGATCATCGGGCGCGCGTCCTCTCCCTTCTCGCTGTGGACGAAGGCGTGACCCGGATCGTCAACACACTCCGCCGCACCGGGCAACTGGACAATACGTACATCGTCTTCATGGGTGACAACGGCTACCTGCTTGGCCAGCACGCCATTCAGTACGGCAAGTACTTCCCCTATGAGCCAGCCCTGCGAATCCCAACCGTCATTCGCGGCCCTGGAATCCCACGCAACACCGTTGTTAACGAGATGACCTTCGAGTTCGACATCATGCCGACCGTGCTGGAGCTCGCCGGCGTTAAGGCGACCCGGCCTCTGGATGGCGTATCCCTGGTTGATCGCCTCACCGAGGGCAAGCGTCTGCGCAGTCGCACGCTGCTGCTGTCCAGCGGCCCCCAGCAGTCCGCCAGCGGAACGCAGTTGCCGTTATTCGACGGTGTGAGAACCCAGCGGTACGCCTGGTGGGTCTACGAAGACGGGTTTGAGGAGATGTACGACCTGGTCAAGGATCCGTATCAGCTGGACTCCGTCGCCTACGACCCGGCATATCTGCACACGAAGCTCGCCCTGATCGGGGAGTGGAACCGCCTCCAAGATTGCCAAGGCTCCCAATGCCGAGGCCGACAAATCACGATCCCGAGGCCGCTCACCTAGGGCGCTCGCTGCACCGATTAGGCCGATCCCGGGGGTACGGCGTACCCTTTCTGAGGCCGTCCCTCCTGGGACAGCCGGGAGCGACGCTCCCAAGGGAGCCTTGCTCCCACCTCCTGCTCCGGAACGACCGGAGCCGATGAGACCGAAGGAGGTCGGCGATCAGCATGCGCCGATACGAAATCATGGTCATCCTCGATCCCGATCTCGAGGAGCGGACCGTTGCTCCGTCACTCGAGACCTTCCTGAACGTCGTCAAGCAGGACGGCGGTTCGGTAGAGAAGGTCGACATCTGGGGTCGCCGCCGCATGGCGTACGACATCGACCACAAGCCCGAGGGCATCTACGCCGTCCTCGACGTCACCTCGACCCCTGAGGCTGTTGCTGAGCTCGATCGCCAGCTCAACCTCAATGAGGCCGTTCTGCGTACCAAGGTCACACGTCCGGCGGGGGTCTGACGATGGCTGCCGGAGACATCAACGTCACCGTCGTCGGCAATCTGACCAACGACCCCGAGCTTCGCTTCACCCCGAGCGGCGCGGCGGTTGCATCCTTCACTGTCGCGGCGAGCTCGCGCTACCTCGACAAGGCCACCAATGAGTGGAAGGACAGCGATCCGGTCTTCATGCGCTGCAGCGTGTGGCGCCAGTACGCCGAGAACATCGCCGAATCCCTGCAGAAGGGCATGCGCGTCATCGTGCAGGGTCGCTTGAAGCAGCGCTCGTACGAGACTCGCGAGGGCGAGAAGCGCACCGTCGTGGAGATGGAGGTCGACGATGTCGGCCCGGCACTCCGCTACGCCACAGCCAAGGTCACCCGCACGCAGCGCGGTGAGAGCGGCTTCGGCGGCGGGTCCGGAGGCGGCGGCAACGCCGGCCCTGCGGACGACCCCTGGGCCACGTCAGGTGGTGATTCCGCCGGTGGCGGTGCCGCGTACGACGAGCCCCCCTTCTAGGACTTCCCCACTGATTTCAGGAGAACACGAACACCATGGCTAACGACCGCAATAGCAAGCGTCAGGCGGAGCTCAAGCGCATCCCGAAGCCGCGCGCCTGCGTCTTCTGCAAAGAGGGCGCTCCGGCGATCGACTACAAGGACACCGGCATGCTCCGCAAGTACATCTCGGACCGCGGCAAGATCCGCGCCCGCCGCGTCACGGGCTGCTGCACCCAGCACCAGCGTGAGATCGCCGTCGCGGTGAAGAACGCTCGCGAGATGGCCCTGCTGCCCTACACCGCGACCGGCCGATAGGAGATTCGACGATGAAGCTCATCCTCACTCAGGAGGTCGTCGGCCTCGGTGGCCCCGGCGATGTCGTCGAGGTCAAGGACGGCTACGGCCGCAACTACCTCATGCCACAGGGCATGGCGATGCCGTGGACCAAGGGCGGCGAGAAGCAGGTCACCCAGATTAAGCGTGCGCGTGACGCTCGCGAGATCCGCGACCTCGACCACGCCAAGGAGGTCAAGGCTCAACTCGAGGGTCTGGCCGTCGTCGTCACCGCGAAGGCGGGCGAGACGGGCAAGCTCTTCGGCTCGGTGACCAACGCCGACCTGGTGGCCGCTGTGCGCAAGGCCGGTGGGCCGCTGCTCGACAAGCGCGCTGTCGACGTTTCGCATGTCAAGGCCGTCGGCGCGCACAAAGCCTCCGTGAAGATCCACCCGCAGGTGACTGCCGCGGTGACCTTCACCGTCGTCGCTGGCTAACGCAAATCCCTTTCGGTCACCCATCGCCGAGTGTCGAGTAGCGAGCTAAGGTCGCCTGACTTTCGCCCCGCTACTCGGCACTCGCGGAATCAAGCAGGGTGGGAAGCGCCTCGACGACGCCGTCGCTGGCTCGCTCAATCATCGCGAGAACTTCGGTGAAACCCTCCTGCCCCCCGTAGTAGGGGTCGGGTACGTCGAGGCGTGGATCCCCGACGGCGAGGTTGACCAGCGCTGGATCAAAGGAGCGCATCATCTCCACGCGCGATCGCGCGAGGTCATCGGGTGCGAGTTCGCTCACCCGGTCGAAGTTGCTGGCATCCATCGTGAGGACCAGATCTGCAGCAAGCGGGTGTTCGGCATCGAACCACTGCCGGTCAAACTGCCGTCCAGCGTGCGCGATGTCGTACCCAGCGGCGCGCAGAGTGGCGAGGGCTCGGGGATCCGCGTCTTCGCCGATGTGCCACGCACCCGTTCCTGCAGAGTCAACGACGACGTATTGGGCCAGTCCTGCCTCGCTCACGCGGTGACGCAGCACAGCCTCGGCCATGGGTGACCGGCAGATATTTCCCATACACACCGCGGTGACGCGAAACGGCTTCACGAACCCACCTCTGACCAGAACCGATCGAAGAGTCGCAGGCTGTCGGCCCGCTGATCATCCGCCCGGGACCGAAGAGCCGCCAGCGGTGGCTCGGAGATGTCCGGCGAAGCGTCGATGTCGGTGAACATCTGCGCCAGGATCGACTCGTCGACCTCAGGATGGAACTGCACTCCCCAGGCGCGGCCGTAGCGGAAGGCGATCGGGGCATGATCGGCTTCGGCCAACATCTGCGCGCCGGGGGGCACGCTGAAAGCATCGTTGTGCAGGAGGACCCAAGGGGCTCGCAGCGCGTCCATCTCGGTCCCCGGTGTCTCCCAGGCGATGTGCGGTGCCGACTGCCGATGTACCTGTCCACCGAGAGCGGCCGAGAGCAGTTGACCGCCGAAGCACACGCCGAAGAGCGGCCGGTCCATCGCCACCCAGCGCTGCACGAGCGCCATCTCGGCGGAGATGGCGGCCGCGGCCCGCGGATCATCGTCGGCCTCGGTCATCGGTCGTGCCATCGTCCAGACCGATCCCAGCAGGATGAGCAGATCAGCGTCGTCGGCGGCATCCACGGGCAATACGTCGTCTCGCACGAGTCGGCGCACCTCGAAGTCGTTGGCGTTGAGCCACTCGCCGAGATGGCCGAGCTCGGCCCCCACGACGGGGTTGGCGATGACGACGGCGACCTTGCTCATAAGGCCGCCACGATAGCCCGGGTAACCGTGGGCAGATCAGGTCCTTCGAAGTCGGCGGCGTCGAAGATGTCGGGTCGCGTGCTTTCCAGCCGAGAGATCCACGCCGTGCGTAGTCCGGCTCGTCGTGCGCCATGTAGATCCCACGAGTGAGCGGCGACCATCGTCACTTCGCGGGCATTGAGTCCCAGGGCCAGACACCCGGAGAGGTAGGGCGCTGCTGCAGGCTTCCAACGATGTACTTCGTCGACGGAGAGGTGTCCTGCAACCAGTTCACCGAGACCGTGGCGGTCGAAGATGCGCGCGACATTTTCGGCACTGCCGACGGTGAGCGTCATCGCCGGGATGCCGGCGTCCGCGAGGACCCTCAGTCCTTCTTCAACGTCGGGGTGCGGAGTCAGTTGGCCAAGACCGGCCATGAGTAACTCACCTTGTGCCCTCGGGTTGAGGGAGTGCAGGGATGCCACAGCGACCTCACCGAACGGTCGGTAGTCACCGGCAGCAGCAAGAGCAAACCCATTGCGCAGCGTGGTGGCAAACCACAGTGGCAGGGCTTCGGGCATGCCCATCGACTCGAACGCCGGCTGCAGACCGCGGAGGTCGAGGAGGGTCTCGTTGACATCGAGGAGTACGCCGGGCACGGCGGAACGCTACCGCCCATTCCTGCTGTTCGCGCCCCTCGACCGAGCGACTACCGGACCGCGCCGGTGATCACCCAGGCCGAGCCGCGCACGCGCCACACGACCAGCACCGTGCGTACGAGCAGGAACCAGCCGAGCGCCCACCACAGGCCGCTGACGCCCAGGTCGAACTTCAGGACCAGCCACGCCGCGGGCAGGAACACCACAAAGACCGCCACCTGCGCCCATGCCAGCCACACCGTGTCACCCGCGCCGATGAGAATGCCGTCGATGGCGAAGACGACGCCACTGATCGGTTGCAGGAGGGCCAGAACGATGAGCGCCCCCGACATGATGTCGATGACCTGGGGATCGGCACTGAACCAGCCGGGCAGCCAGGGTCGCAGAGCGATCAGGAGGATGCCAAGGGCCACCCCGAGCCATACCGACCACATCACCATGCGCGCGGTCATGGCCCGCGTCTCGGTGACGTTGCCCTCGCCGAGCGTCTTGCCGATGAGTGCCTGCCCAGCGATGGCTACGGCGTCCAGCGCAAGGGCCAGCATGAAGAAGAGCGTGACGGTCACGTGGTACGCCGCGAGTTGCGGGTCCCCCAGCCGCGCCGCAACGGCAGAGGCCAGCACGAGCACTCCGCGCAGCGCAACCGATCGCACCAGCAGGGGTACACCGTCGCGCGCGGATCGCATGACGCCGAGCCCGCTGGGATGGAGTCGCGCCCGTTCACGGTGCGCCAGGCGCACGATCACCGCGCCGTAGAGCAGCAGGCCGAGAAGTTCGGCGATGCCGGTCGCTGCAGCGCTGCCACCGATGCCCCAGCCAAGGGCCAGGACGAAGAGCAGACTGAGGACGAGGTTCGTGAGTGTCTGCGCGAGCGTGACGTACAGGGTCGTGCGGGTGTCTTGAAGACCACGCAGGACACCGACGCCGGCGAGTACGCCGAGCACCGCCGGGAACGAGACGGCGATGATGCGCAGGTAGGTAACGGCATACGGCGTGACCTCGTTGGATGTGCCGAGAGCGCGGACGAGTGGCTCAGCGGTGAGGAAGGTCGCGACACCGATGACGACACCGAGGCCGAGGCCGAGCACCATGCCATCGACGCCCTGTGACAGGGCGCCAGCGCGGTCGCCAGAGCCGAGCAGTCGCGCCACGGCCGCGGTGGCGGCGTAGGACAAGAAGATGCACAGGCCGACGACTGCGCCGAAGATCGTCGAGGCGGCGCCGAGTCCGGCAAGTGCCTCGGTGCCGAGGGTGCCGACGATGGCCGCATCGACCAGGAGGAAGAGCGGTTGGGCGACCAGGGCCCCGAATGCGGGCAGCGCCAAGCGGGCGATTGCCCGATCAATCTGCCGCTGCGGTGCCGTGGCCATGACGGGCACGCTAGTGGGGGTGCGGATCAGGTGGTCCACAGGACGTCGTGGGTGGACCGGTAGCCGGAGCGGTCATCCACAGAGGCAACACTGTGTCGGTGGAATCCGTGTCACCTGGTGTTCATGGGGCGGTTGGTTGCACGCCATGTGCACAACATCAGCAGGTTTTTTTCCTGCACACCCCGGGGACGTCGTTTTCCCACGTCAGCGACCAGGTGGGAGCCCTGTAGTCCGATTTGTCCCCAGTGGTATCCCCAGCCTGTGAACATGTCCGCGGCAGCGCCTCGCGAGGATATCCACAGCCCCTCCACAGGCTCATCGCGACGGTCCTGGACGGGCGCGACGGGGTCCCCTAGGTTCGCTCGCCGAGGGAGGGTGTCGGACCTCCTTGATAGACCAGTGTGCGGTCCATCGTGCGCAGCCGAGGAGGGTTCATGAGCGTCGCGGAGTTCCCGGTCCCTGTTTCGGAGGGCCCGGACCGCACCCCGCCGCAGGATGTTGCCGCTGAGCAGTCTGTCTTGGGCGCGATGATGCTCAGCAAGGACGCCATCGCCGACGTGGTGGAGGAGCTACGCCAGGGCGACTTCTACCGCCCGGCCCACGGCACGATCTACGACGCGATTCTCGATATCTACGGCCGCGGCGAACCTGCGGATGCGGTCACTGTGGCCGCCGACCTCACGCGCAGCGGCGAGATCGGTCGCATCGGTGGAGTGTCCTACCTGCACACGCTCGTTTCGCTCGTCCCCACGGCCGCCAACGCCGGCTACTACGCGCGCATCGTCAAGGAGCGCGCGATCCTGCGACGCCTTGTCGAAGCCGGCACCCGCATCGTCCAGATGGGCTTCGCCGGCGAAGGCGAAGTCGATGACGTCGTCGATCGTGCGCAGGCCGAGGTCTACGAGGTCACCGAACGCCGAACCGCCGAGGACTACCTCCCGCTGCGCGATCTCATGGACGGCGCGCTGACCGAGATCGAGGCCATCGCCAACCGCGGTGGCGAGATGGTGGGTGTCCCGACCGGGTTTGCAGACCTTGATCAGTTGACAAACGGTTTGCACTCCGGCCAGTTGATCATCGCTGCGGCTCGGCCGGCGGTGGGCAAATCGACCCTCGCCCTGGACGTCGCGCGTAGCGCCTCAATCAAGCATGGCTTAACGAGTGTCATCTTCTCGCTGGAGATGGGGCGCAATGAGATCTTGATGCGCCTGCTGTCCGCAGAAGCCCAGGTTCCGTTGCATCACATGCGCAGCGGCAACATGAGTGATGGCGACTGGCAGAAGCTCGCCACCAAGATGGGTGCGGTGAGCGACGCGCCGCTGTTCATCGACGACTCGCCAAACCTCACCATGATGGAAATTCGCGCGAAGTGTCGTCGCCTCAAGCAGCGTCACGATCTGCGCCTCGTCATCGTCGACTACATGCAGCTGATGACCAGCGGCAAGAAGGTCGAGAGCCGCCAGCAGGAGGTCAGCGAGTTCTCCCGGTCACTGAAGTTGCTGGCCAAGGAACTTGGGGTCCCGGTCATTGCGGTCAGCCAGTTGAACCGTGGGCCTGAGCAACGCACCGACAAGCGCCCCATGTTGTCCGATCTGCGCGAAAGTGGATCGTTGGAGCAGGACGCGGACATGGTCATCCTGCTCCATCGTGAAGACGCCTACGAGCGAGAGTCGCCGCGCGCCGGTGAAGCGGACTTCATCGTCGCCAAGCACCGCAACGGCCCGACCTCGACAATCACGGTGGCGTTCCAGGGCCACTACGCCCGATTCGTCGATATGGCTCAGTAGGAAGTGAAGCCGGCAGGTAGGAAAAGCCGGCGCGATTGCTGACTTCTGGCGCATCCCTGGCCCCATTCGCTCTACCCTGCACGCATGCGGCGGGGATGGCAGGCCATGGGCGCAGGCTTGGCGGGTAGTGCACTCCTCCTCTCGGGTCTCGTCCTCACCGGTCCCGCGTCGGCGTCTGACCTCACGACGAGCGATGTGAACGAAGCGACCTGGCAGGAGGTGTGGGCCGACGTCGGACACCCGAATACCGCTGACAAGTGGAGTTGCTATGGCACTCCCCGCCAACTCAATCGCGACCCCTCCTGGGTCATTGTCTTCTACCGCAGCAAGCAGACTTCCGAGTGCGCAGGACTGCCAGCCGACCCGTATCCGGTACTGGCCCACAAGTCCGGTGGAGAGTGGCGCGACTCCGCGACGCTCGGCCCGATCGACTGTGCCTACGTGAGTGGGGAGGTCATTGAGGACGGTGGCCGGTGGGGAATCGTCAAGGACCTCATGAAGGATGGATGGTGCGAGCCCTACCCCATGTGGAGCGGGTACATGGAGCGATCCCTCAACACCCGCGCGTGCCCCAAGCCCCTCACCCCGCGACCGAACAAGTACGTGGTCGGCTACATCGGCCGTAGTGAGGTGGCCGGCAAGATCGCCGACGGTGCGGTGGCCTGGACCTGCGCCAGGGCCGCAGGTGGCGCGCAGGACCAGTACCTCACCGTGTTCCTCGCCGGACCTGTGCCAAAGCAGATCACCGTCCAGCTCAACAT
This sequence comes from Candidatus Nanopelagicales bacterium, assembly GCA_023263845.1. Classification (GTDB taxonomy): domain Bacteria; phylum Actinomycetota; class Actinomycetes; order S36-B12; family S36-B12; genus Mxb001. The sequence continues at coordinate 9,096 of JALQUH010000295.1, forward strand.
GCTGCAGTTCGAGTCACTGAAGATCCGACACAACCGCCTCGTCGTGACGGGTGGGCAGTACTCCGGGTCAGGCCCCTTGTGTTGCCCGGACCTGCGGGTGACGACGACGTACCAAATGCGGGGCGGCAAACTCGTGAAACTCAAGGAGACGGTCAAGCCGGTCTAAGGTCATCACCAGCCGGTGGCTCGAACCCAGCCTCGGCGGAATCAACCATGGCTTCCCCACCGAGTCCTAGGATCGGAACGATGAAGACTGCCCCCCTGCTACGCATGACCGAAAACACCCCGACCGTCCTGTGGAACGACTCCGCGGACCCCCGCGAGCTGTCCGAGGCCATCGGTTGGGGCGCTGTGGGAGCGACCTGCAATCCGGTCATCGCGCTCTCAGCGCTCAAGGCTGATCGACCCACCTGGACCCAGCGCATCACCGAATACGCCGCGGCCCACCCGACGGCTACCGAGGACGAGATCGGCTGGGCCATGGTCAAGGACCTCTCGGTCGAGGCCGCACAGCTCCTCGTCCCCGCCTTCGAGAGCTATGAGGGTCGCAACGGTCGCCTGTCCATCCAGACCGATCCCCGCGTCTACCGCGACACCCACACTCTTGTCGAACAGGCCGTCGAGTTCTCCGCGCTTGCGCCGAACATGATCGTCAAGATCCCCGTGACGACTGCTGGTGCCGCCGCCTTCGAGGAGGTGACGTACCGCGGCGTCAGCATAAACGCGACCGTTTCCTTCACGGTCCCTCAGGCGATCGCCGTCGCAGAGGCTGTCGAGCGCGGTCTGCGCCGTCGCGAGGCTGAAGGTCTCGATGTCAGCCACATGGGTCCGGTCTGCACCATCATGGTCGGCCGCACCGACGACTGGATGCGCGTGTCGGCCGAGAAGGAGCAGATCACCGTCGACCCGGGCATCATGGAGTGGGCGGGCGTAGCGGTCTTCAAGCGGGCGTATCAGATTTATCAGGAGCGTGGCTACCGCACGCGGTTGCTGTCGGCGGCTTTCCGCAATCACATGCACTGGAGCCAATTCATCGGCGGGGACGTCGTCATCAGCCCGCCGTTCGGCTGGCAGAAGCGGCTCAACGCCAGTGGCATTGAGCCGACGCATCGACTTGATGACCCGGTTGATCCGCGCATCGTCGAGGACCTCTACGACAACTTCGCCGAGTTCCGCAAGGCGTACGACGAGGACGGCATGACCGTGGAGCAGTTCACCGACTACGGCGCGACGCGTCGTACGCTGCGACAATTCCTCGACGCGAACAACCAGTTGGAGTCCTTCGTCCGCGATATCACGTTGCCCAACCCGGACTAGGCCTCGTCATGCGGGCGCTTCAACTGACGGACGTCGGGCACCTCGAGCTGGTCGAGCGCCCTCTGCCCGAGGCCGCGTCCGGTGAGGTCCTTGTCGATGTACTTGCCTGCGGACTGTGCGGCACAGATCGGCACATAGTGCGAGGCGAGTATCCGAGTCGAATGCCGCTGGTGCTGGGCCACGAGTTCGGTGGACGGGTGCGCTGGAGTGCACCCGGTTCGTCGTGGGCGCCCGGTGATCTGGTCTCGGTTGATCCCAATATCTCGTGCGGTGGCTGCGCGGACTGTCGCGCAGGTCGGGTGGCCCTGTGCCCGGATCGCCACGCCCTCGGCGTCGATATCGACGGCGGCTTGGGCGAAGTCGTCGTCGTACCTGAGACTCAGCTCTATGCAATCGCCGACGTTGATCCCCTGCATCTGGCCTTCGTCGAGCCGCTTGCCTGCTGCCTGCGCGGTCTTGATCTCGCCGAATTGAGTGGCGGTGAGTCGGTTGCCGTCGTGGGTGGTGGCGTCATGGGGCAACTCACCGTGCAACTCGCCACACGCGCGGGGGCTTCGCGCATCACCCTGGTGACGCGTCAAGCGGCCAAGCGTGAGTTGGCTGAGCGCCTGGGCGCCACCGACTCGTGTACGCCGGGGGAGGCTGACGGGTTGTCTCGCACCTTCGATGTGGTCTTCGAGTGCGCAGGAGCCACGGAGACGGTGACGCAATCCATGTCTCTGGCACGTCGCGGCGGTTCGGTGATCCTGCTGGGGATTCCACCGGAGGGGCAGACGATTCCGGTCAGCCCCTTCACCCTCGTCGTCGACGAACTCCGAGTGCAGGGGTCGTTCCTCAATCCCGTGACGCAGGCACGGGCGGCCGACCTGGTCGGGTCCGGTGTGCTCGACCTCGATCCGCTGATCTCCCGGGTGCTTACTCTCAGCGACGTCGAGCAGGCGCTGTCGACTGCCCCAAGCGGCGGCGACATTAAGTACGTCGTTCGACCAGCGGAGATGGAGTAGACGATCGTGACGAAACTGACCGGGATGAATCTCGCAAGCATCACGTCCGCACCGACGCCCACCTATGACCGTGCCACTGCCACCGTCGGCATCGTGCACTTCGGCTTCGGCAACTTCCATCGATCGCATGAGGCGATGTACGTCGATCGACTGATGGAGTCCGGCCGTGACATGGACTGGGGTATCTGCGGAGTCGGCGTCCTTCCGCAGGATGCCCGAATGCGTGACGTCATGAGCGCCCAGGACTGCCTCTACACGCTGGTCCTGCGCCACCCCGACGGCTCGCTCGAGCCGCGCGTTGTCGGCTCGGTTCTGGAGTACCTCTTCGCGCCGGACGATCCCGAAGCGGTGTTCGCGCGGGCCGCGGATCCCGCCGTCCGGATAGTCAGCCTGACCGTCACCGAGGGTGGCTACCTCAAGAACCCGGCGACGGGTGAGTTCGACCCACGGCATCCGTCGGTCCTGCACGATCTGGCCGACCCGGCACACCCGCAGACGGCGTTCACCTACATCATCGAGTCCCTGCGGCGCCGGCGTGCGGCTGGTGTTCCACCGTTCACCGTGCTGTCCTGCGACAACCTGCAGGGCAACGGGGACATCGCGCGGCAAACGATCGTGAGCCTGGCCCGCCTGATGGATCCCGAACTCGGGGACTGGATCGTTGCCGAAGTGGCCTTCCCCAATTCCATGGTGGATCGCATCACTCCGGCGACGACGGACGACGATCGGGCGGCAGTGCGCGACGAATTCGGCATCGACGATGCCTGGCCGGTGCCCGGTGAGCCGTTCACCCAGTGGATCGTTGAAGACCACTTCACGCTGGGACGGCCCGAATGGGAGTCGGTCGGTGTGCAGTTCGTCCAGGACGTGCGCCCCTACGAGTTGATGAAGTTGCGGCTGCTCAACGCCTCGCACCAGGCGATCGCCTACCTTGGCGGACCACTCGGCTATGTGCTGGTCGACGAGGCGATGTGCGATGTTGCCATTCGTGACTTCCTGATGGCGTACATGGTGCGCGAGGCTGAGCCGACCCTTGGTGAACTTCCCGGGATTGATGTCCCAACGTACATCGACACCTTGATCGAGCGGTTCAGCAATCCACACATGCGCGACACCCTTGTGCGACTGGCGACCGATGGCTCGAACCGAATGGCGACGTTCACCCTGCCGACGATTCGAGAAAACCTGGCCGCGGGTCGATCCGTCACCCTGGGTGCGGCCATGGTCGCCGCCTGGTCCTACTACTGGGAGTTGATCGGGCAGGGGACGATCACCGCTCCGGAGATTCCCGAGGATGTTCTCGCCGAGGCCATGACCGATGCGGCACTGGCGGAGATGGCTGACCCGGGTGCTTTCCTGGCAATCGAGCCGATCTTCGGCGATCTGGCGAGTGATCCGGTGTTCCGTCAGGAGTATCTGAGGTGCCGGGAGTCGCTGCGCCAGGTCGGCGTGCATGGCCTCGTGGCGTCCGAGCTGTCGTAGTACTCGCCTCGTGCTGGTGAGCGATCGGGTCATTGGCCAGCGCCACTCATAGGCCCGCTCTCAGGATCTTCTCAGCGATCGTTGGGATCATCGACCCATGCGCATTCTCGTGGTCGATGACGAGGTCAACCTCGCGAAGTCGATCGAGCACGGTTTGTCGTCGGAGGGTTTCCGCGTCGAGGTGGTCCATGATGGTGAAGAGGCTCTCTGGGCCGCCACCGAACAGGACTACGACGCGATCGTGCTGGACCTCATGCTGCCCAAGCTGAACGGCTATCGCGTCGTCGAGCGATTGCGCGCCCGGGAGATCCAGACGCCGATTCTCATGCTGACGGCAAAGGACGGCGAGTACGACCTCGCCGACGCGCTCGACCTCGGCGCCGACGACTATCTGACCAAGCCGTTCAGTTTCGTTGTTCTGGTCGCCCGGCTGCGCGCGCTCCTTCGCCGAGCCGGAGCAGAGACGGCCGACG
>JALQUH010000046.1 GCA_023263845.1 Candidatus Nanopelagicales bacterium
GGCCATCGCTGACATCTACAATGACATTTCACGCTATGGCGCTGAGACCCAGCAGGAAATTCAGGCAGCCCTGTCGAGCTACGCCAAAATCGTAGTCGGCGAGGAATGGCAGCGTTTGGCCGAGAAGGACAGGTACCTGCCGCGGATGGCGACCGGCGAGGTGCGGGGAGCCTTCTCGATGTCCGAGCCGGGCTGCGGATCCGATGTGTCGGCCATCGGCAGCAAGGCCGTGCGCGACGGCGATGAGTGGGTGCTCAACGGGCAGAAGATGTGGCTGACCAACGGTGGCTCCTCCACGCTGGTCGCCGTACTCGTGCGCACCGACGGCGATGCTGAAGAGGGCGCGAGCGTCTACAAGAGGATGTCGACGTTCCTGATCGAGAAGCCCGAGGGGTTCGGTGAGGTCCGGCCCGGTCTGACGATCCCGGGCAAGATCGAGAAGATGGGCTACAAGGGCGTGGACACCACCGAATTAGTGATGGACAACCTGCGTCTGTCGGATGCTGACCTTCTCGGCGGGCAGACCGGCAAGGGCTTCTATCACATGATGGATGGCGTCGAGGTGGGTCGCGTCAATGTCGCTGCTCGCGCGTGCGGACTGGCCAACCGAGCGTTCGAGCTCGGCGTGGAGTACGCCCAGCAGCGCGTCACCTTTGGCAAGCCGATCGCCGATCACCAGGCGGTGGCGTTCCGTCTTGCCGACATGGGCACCAAGGTCGAGGCGGCGCACCAGATGATGGTGATGGCCGCCCGCAAGAAGGATTCCGGTGAGCGCAACGACCTCGAATCCGGAATGGCGAAGTACCTTGCCAGTGAGTACTGCCGGGATGTGGTCGAAGATTCCTTCCGCATCCACGGCGGCTACGGCTACTCCAAGGAGTACGAAATCGAGCGGCTCTATCGTGAAGCGCCGATGCTGCTCATCGGTGAGGGCACGGCGGACATCCAGCGCATGATCATCGCCCGGCGACTGCTGGAGGACTACAAGACCCGCGGCTGAGCCGCGATCCCTGCGCCCAGTGTCGAGTTGCGTGGTGATGTGGGGCCAATTTCGGCCCGTAACTCGACACTCGCGTCAGTTCGTTTCCTTCTCCGGGACCATCTTGCGGACGACCCAGTCCAGGCCCCAGAAGATCAGGCACAGGATGATCGCCATGATGATGATGTACAGCACGTTGAGCAGCACCGTCGGATAGCCGTACGCCGCAACGTTGAGGAAGCCATACGGGTAGGCGTCGATGACGGCGCCGCGGGCCAGCGCCCACACCAACCACACGATGGGAATGATGAGGGCGGCCCAGATCGTGCGCCAATTGATCCAGCCGCGTGGCCCGGCTACCAGCCAGATGGCGAAGGTGAGGGCGGGGGTCGCGACGTGTTCAAGGAAATTCGAGAGTACTTCCAGGCCCTGGTTCTTGGCGTTGGCGGCGAGTATCGCGTTGTAGATGATGCCGGTCACCGTGATCATGAGCAGCGCGTCAAGGCGCACCACGCGGAACCAGAAACTGTTGCGCGTGGGATTGATCGCGAGCATCGTCATGACGACCGCCACGATGATGTTGGACCAGTGGGTGAAGTAGGTGAAGAAGTCCAGAACGCGGCCGATGACACCCTGCTCCGGATTGCCCAGCATGGTCGGGTCAGTGTTCTCACTGGGGTAGGTCCCGAGCACAGTCAGGCCGAAGGACAAGGCGAGCCCGGCCCAGGCCACGAGGGCGTTGAGAGCGAAGAGCAGTCGGCGCCAGGGCGCAGCATTCACGGTGTCGGCGGTCATGGGGGAGCAGGCTACGCCGGATGGCTGCTGCAGTGGGGGATTCCCGCCAAGTCCGGCCGGCGCCACCCCACTACCGTGCGGGTATGGGAATCAGCCGCGAGGAGCGGCCCGGACTCGCTGGCCTCTTTGCCGACATGGCGGCCTCCTGCGCTCGTCTCGAGGCACCGACGTACGCGCTCCTTTCGCAGCACGTAGCCGACAGCGTGAATGACCCCGGTCCCCTTGCCGATCTGCTCGATCCCTATGCCGAAGCGGCGGTTGGCGACATGCTGCCGCTGCGGTTCCTCGGCGCCATCCACCGCCTTGCGCTCGAACGCCGCGCTCCCGAACTGGCCCTGTTCTTCGCCAGCATGGGTGGAACGCCGCCGACCAGTGAGCGGGCGCGCGCGCACTTCGTGCGGGCCTTCGAGGACGTCGTTGCTCACCAGGGTGGGCAGATCGCCGCTGCATTGGAGTGGTTCCCGCAAACGAATGAGGTCGGTCGCACCGAGGGCTTGTTCACAGTGCTGCGTCGCATTCAGCACAGTTTTGGTCTGCCCGTGCGCCTACACGAGATCGGTACGTCGGCCGGACTGTCATTGCGCGTCGACGAGTTGGTGCACCGCGGAATTGTGTCGGACGCGCAGCCGACGTGGGGAGATCTGCCATCCATCATCGAGCGCGTAGGCGTTGACCTCGAACTGGTCGACATCAACTCCGACAATGGGCGACTGCACCTGACGTCCTTCATCTGGCCTGATCACGTCCAGCGGTTCGAACGGTTGCGGGGTGCCCTTGCGGTGGCCCAGCAGATACCTGCGGACCTGTCGTCGGCCGATGCCGTCGAGCATGTCCGGAGTCTTCGCTTGCAACCTGGGACGACTCTGGTGCTGTGGCACTCCGCGATGTGGATGTATCTCGCGCCCGAACAGCGCGCCGAGATCGTAGAGTTGCTCGCTGCGCTCGGGGATCAAGCAACGGCCGAGGCGCCTCTGGTCCATGTCGCGCTCGAGCCCATCGACACTGTTCACCGGCATGTTTTCCGGCTGCAGGTGGCGACGTGGCCAGCGCTGCCCGACACGGATCTGCCGCCCGGTCTGGACGTCCTGTGGGGTACCGCCCCGCCATCGGGTACGCCGGTCGATTGGGCTGTGCCATGTGCCGGTGCTATTGCGCACGACGATGCTGGTCGCCTCCTGGTCGTTCGCCGCGGTCAGGAACCGGCGAAGGGCACCTGGTCGATTCCCGGTGGCCGAGTCGAGCCGGGGGAGTCGTGGGCTCAGGCCGCCATCCGCGAACTGCATGAGGAGACGGGCCTACACGGCGAGATCACCGGATTTGCCGGGCTCATCGAGCGTGCTGCACCAGAAGGGGCGACATATGTCATCGCTGACTATCGACTGCGCGCGGCGGGTGAGCCACGTGCGGCTGACGATGCTGACGACGCACAGTGGGTCGACCGGCAGGAACTATCGTCGTTGACGACGTCTCCCGGACTCGTCGAGGCGTTGCGTGGCTGGGACGCGTTACCGACCTAGGCGACCTACTCCACAGACGCGGATGCGGCGTTGCCACCTCGCTTGGTGCGGCGACGCCGGCGACTATTGCTGCTGCGCGGCTTGTCGTCGGCGCGCTTGGCCGAGTCACTGGGGCGTTCCCCGCCACTGTTGCCGCCACTACGACGTTGGCGAGGTGACCGATCGCGATCACCGGACCGCTGCTGGGGCTTGGGCTTGCGGCCCGTCTCACCAAGGTCCTCGATCTCCTCGGCCTGCAGTCCCTCGCGGGTCCGCTGGTTCTTGCTGAGACGCCCGGTGACGTCCTTGGGAATACCGAGACCGGTGTAGACATGGTCGGAGGTGGAGTAGGTCTCCAGCGGATCCTTGAACGGTAGGCCGAGGATCTTGTCGATCATCTGCCAGCGAGCAACGTCCTCCCAGTCGACGAACGTGACGGCGACGCCGCTCGCTCCCGCGCGACCAGTTCGGCCGATGCGATGCAGGTATGTCTTCTCATCATCCGGACACTCATAGTTGATGACGTGGGTCACGCCATCGACGTCGATGCCGCGAGCGGCGACATCGGTGGCCACGAGGACATCGACTTTGCCGTTGCGGAACGCACGTAGTGCCTGCTCACGGGCGCCTTGGCCGAGGTCTCCGTGTACGGAGGCCACGGCAAAGCCACGCTCGGTCAAGTCGTCGGCAATCTTCTGCGCCTTGCGCTTGGTGCGCGTGAAGACCATCGTGAGCCCCCGCCCGTCCGCCTGGAGGACGCGGGCAAGCAGTTCGACCTTGTCGAGTGGGTGCGCGCGCCACACGTGTTGCTCAATGGCATCGACGGTCGCCCGGTCATCGCCGGGTTCGCTCGCGCGAATGTGCGTGGGCTGGGTCATATAGCGACGTGCGAGGGCAACGATCTGCCCTGGCATGGTCGCGGAGAAGAGCATGGTCTGCCGCGTAGCGGGGAGCAGCGCGACGATGCGTTCGACGTCGGGCAGGAACCCCATGTCGAGCATCTCGTCGGCTTCATCAAGGACGAGGACGCGCACACGGGATAGGTCCAGCGCCTTGCGCTGCGCGAGGTCGATGAGTCGACCGGGGGTGCCGACGACGACCTCGACGCCGCGGGCAAGGGTTTCGATCTGCGGCTCGTACGCGCGACCGCCGTACACGGACAGGACGCGAACGCCGCGGTGCGCACCAGCCTGCTCGAGGTCGCCGGCAACCTGCACGCACAGTTCGCGCGTCGGCACGACGACCAGGGCCTGCGGGGTCGCGCCCTGGCTGGAGTCGGGGGTCACGCGCTGCAGGAGCGGGATGCCGAAGCCGAGGGTCTTGCCGGTGCCGGTCTTGGCCTGGCCGATGAGATCGCGACCCTCAAGAGCCAGGGGCAGGGTCATGGCCTGGATGGGAAAGGCGCGCTCGATTCCCGTCTCGGCGAGGGCGCGCGCGATGTCGGCGTCGGCGCCGAGTTCGAGGAATGTTGGGGGTGCGGGGGTCGCCTCGGGGGACGACGGTGGTTCGGTGAGGACAGCGTCAGACATGCGGGGGTACTCCAAGAGTGTCGCCGCGGGCACCGCACCCGTCAGGGCGGGGGCGCCGACGCACGGCGTAGGGGCGGATGGGGCTCACGCCCCTCGATGATCCGGCCGGACCATCGCATCGTGGGCGCCTTATCGCGCCCGTGATGACAGGAGTCTACCCCCTCTCAGCACCGGACCGGCTCCCCAACGGCTCGCAGGACGCACTAACCTGCCCGCCATGGAGCCTGACGCCCTCGAGGACCTCGGATATCGAGCGGCCGTGGTGGACCTCCTCGGCGTGCTCGCCTGTGGGGAGTTGACCGCCTATGAGCGGCTCACCGCCGATGCGGCGATGGCACCTGATCCGGAGGACGAGGTCCATCTCGCGGAGATGGCCGTGGCCGAGTTCCGGCACTTCCAGCAACTGCGCGAGCGTCTCGCCGAGTGGGGGGTCGACCCGAACGCGGCTATGGCGCCGTTCCGGCCAGCGTTGGATCGATTCCACACGATGACCGCCCCGAGCGACTGGCTCGAGGGATTGGTGAAGGCGTACGTCGGCGATGGGATTGGTATCCACTTCTACCGCGAGATCGCCGGGGCCCTCGACCCTCGGACTCGTGAGCTTGTCCTCGAGGTGTGCGAGGACCTCGGTCAGTCCGATTTCGTCGTGGATCGTGTGCGGGCGGCGATCGCGCAGGATCCGCGAGTCGCTGGTCGCCTGGCGTTGTGGGGTCGTCGACTCGTGGGGGAGGCGATTTCCCAGGCCCAGCACGTGGCGGCCGAGCGCGATGCGCTGACCGCACTCCTCATGGGCGAGGTGGGCGCCCCGGATCGACGGCTGGACCTGCAGGCGGTCGGCGCGCTAATGAACGCCGTAACTGCAGAGAGCTCACGTCGCATGCAAACGCTGGGCTTGTCCGGCTAGAACGACGTCCGTCGGACAGGTGCCGGCTAGCTGCCAAAACCGACGCGGCGTGCCGTCGCCGGGCTGATCTCGACGTAGGCGATGCGGTCCGCAGGGACGAGGACCGACCGGCCCTTGTCATCCTCGAGGGCGAGCACGCTGTCGTCGGCGAGTGCGGCTCGCACGGCGGCCGTGATGTCCTCAGCCGAGCGATCGGTCTCCAGGGTGATTTCGCGTGCTGACTGCTGCACGCCGATCTTGACCTCCACGGTCGCCTCCTTTGGGTCTGCCGTCAGGCTAGCCCGAGCGACGTCAGGTCGTGTGCGGGGGGTGGGACAGCGGGAATCCCCGGATCCCGCGCCATCCCAGGCTCGCAATGAGTTCGACGGCGTCCTCGCGAGGAATCCGCGATGCGCCGTCACGCAACCATCGGCGCGCCGCGATCTCTGCCATTCCCAGCAATCCGCTGGCGAGCAGTTCGGCCTGGGGGATGGGCAAGGCCGTGTCTTCGGCGATGACCTGCCCGAGTAGCGACGCGCACACGTCGTCGGCCGCCTCGATACGTTCTCGTACGGCGATCTCGTTGGTGAGGTCGCTTTCGAAGACCAGGCGGAACGCCCCATCGGGATCATCTACGAAGGCGAAATACGCGGAGACCGCCCCGCGGACGCGCTGCTTGTTGTCGGCAGTGGCCTCCAAGGCCTCGCGTAGCGCCTCGATGAGGGAAGCGATGCCCTCATCGAGCAGGGCGAGGTAGAGGTCGAATTTGCCGGGGAAGTGCTGATAGAGGACCGGCTTGCTGACGCCTGCACGCTCGGCGATGTCATCCATTCCGGTCGTGTGGTAGCCCTGGGCAACGAAGACCTGACGGGCAGCCGCGAGCACCTGAGCTCGACGTTCCTCGCGTGGCAGCCGGGTCGCTGACTCCGTTCGACGCCCGGTCGCATCGTCTGCCACGGTCATGTCGGCATCCTAGTCGCCGGGCGTGGCCGAAGGCGGCGTGATCTCATGGGGGGATGGCAGTCCCCCAGGCAGTCGCGTGGGATCTCGGCGACCGGACCCTCTCGGTACGCCGACTGCCCGCACCTGGCCGCCCGACATTGGTGATGGTTCACGGACTCGGGGGCTCATCGCTGAACTGGGTCTCGCTCATGCGCGAACTTGAGGGGGAGTTCGACCTCGTGGCACTGGACCTGCCGGGCTTTGGCGCTTCACCGCCGCCACGGGATGGGCGGTACTCACCCGCCGGTCATGGCCGAGCGGTCGTTGCTCTCATCAACGCACTTGATGACAACGGGATCGATCGTTCCGGTCCGGTTCACCTCATGGGTAACTCCCTCGGCGGCGCGGTCAGTGTTCAGGTTGCTGGTCGACGCCCTGACCTCATTGCCTCCTTGAGCCTCATCTCGCCAGCGATGCCACACGGCCGGGTGGGCCGCGGCAATGTGCACCTACCCGTCGTGGCGATCCCGGGCGTCGGCGATGCCCTCGTCAAGCGCTACGCCCAGGTCTCGGCCGAGGTACGCATGCAGTCCACCGTCGACGCCTGCTTCGCCGAGCCCGGCCGGCTCGATGATGACGTCCGATCAGCACTCCTCGATGAGGTGCTGGCCCGCGACGCCCTCACCTATTCCCGCGACGCCTTCCTCAGCTCGCTGCGCGGGCTTATGGGTTCCTTCTTCGGCGCAGGTCCGCGCCGTCCGTGGCGGCTGGCCGCTGCGTACCCCGGTCCCGTGCTGGTGCTCTACGGCGAGGACGACATCCTGGTCGACGCTCGGGGGGCGAGTCGTGCCGCGAGGTACTTTGCCGACCCCGAGGTCGTGCTTATCCCCGATTGCGGCCACGTGGCCCAGATGGAGCACCCCGACCTCGTCGCCGATCTTTTTCGCTCCCGCGTGTCTCGGGGCAAAACGGACCCATAGGGGATCGTGGATCTCTACTCTTCGGGCATCCGGCCAGGCCCGGAAGGGCTGGCAGTCCCTGAGGAGAGCATGTGGACCAAAACATGTCAGTGTCCGGCGTGCAGTACACGCATGCGGGCAAGGAGTACTTCGAGAAGCGTGGATTGAAGCGCTATGCCGGGGCGGCTTCACTGTGGGGCCTTGGCGTCGCAGCGGTCATCTCCGGTGATTTCTCGGGCTGGAACTTCGGTATCGGCAACGCTGGCTGGGGTGGCATGCTCGTCGCCACCATCATCATCGGCCTGATGTACCTGCTCATGATCTACAGCATCGCGGAGATGTCGGCCGCCATGCCACACACCGGCGGTGCCTACTCGTTCGCGCGATCGGCCATGGGGCCCTGGGGCGGATTCATCACCGGTTTCGCCGAGACGGTCGAGTATGTGATCACGACCGCTGTCGTGGGTACCTTCGCCGCCTTGTATGCGGACTCGATCGTGGCCGAACTCTTCGGCATCAGTTGGCCGATCTGGCTGTGGGTCGTGATCATCTACGTGATCTTCGTGGCGCTGAACGCTGCCGGCGCTGCCGCTTCGTTCCGCTTCGCCTTTGCCATCGCCATCATTTCGCTGGCCGTGCTGGCGGTGTTCTGTCTGGCCGCGGTTTTCTCGGGCAAGTTCAGCGTCGACAATCTCTGGGACATCGTTCCCGAGGCGGGTGGCTCGACGTTCCTGCCCTACGGCGTCCTGGGAGTCTTCCTCGCGATGCCCTTCGCGATCTGGTTCTTCCTGGGCATCGAGGAACTGCCGCTCGCCGCTGAGGAGACGCACACGCCGGCCAAGGACATCCCCAAGGGCTCGATCGCCGGCATGTTCACCCTGCTCGTCTCGGCGTTCCTGGTGCTCATTCTCAATCCCGGTGTGCTCGGTGCGGCGACCATCGCCGAGAGCGGTGAGCCGATCCTCGACGGATTCCGAGCGATCTTCCCGGACTCCAACATTGCCGCTCTGCTGTCGCTCATGGCGCTCGCGGGACTCATTGCGAGTTTCCAGGGCATCATGTTCGCGGCCGGTCGCAATGTGTACTCGCTCTCGCGCGCTGGTTACTACCCGAAGTTCCTGTCGCTCACGGGTGGCCGGAAGACGCCATACGTCGCGCTGATCGCCAGCGCGGTTGTCGGCATCGTTCTCATCTTCGGCCTCGGCGCTATCGCCTACGGATCCGAGGAGGCGCCGTACGTCAACGCCGCCAATGCGCTCCTGCTCATCGCGGTCTTCGGCGCGGTGATCGCCTACGTCCTGCAGATGGTGTCGTTCCTGATGCTGCGCAAGAAGTACCCGAGCGTGTCTCGCCCCTACCGCAGTCCAGTAGGCATCATCGGAGCACTTATCGCAGGCATCATCGCTCTCGTCACCCTCATCCTCATGCCGTTCAACTCCGACTACCGCTCGGTCGTCCTGTGGGTCGGCGTCGTCTACGTGGTCGGCCTCGTCCTCTTTGCGCTGTTCGGTCGCAAGCGACTGGTGCTGTCGCCGGAGGAGGAATATGCCGTCACCGGCGGTGCGCACGGCCATCCTGAGACGGAGGGCTACGACGTCACCGAGCAGTTGGAAGAATCCGGGCAGGAGGACTATTTCCCGCCGAAGGACTGATCTGCGTCCGCGGACGTATGGACGCTGAGTAACGTCCGGGGTGGGGCTCGTCGAGCCCCACCCCGGAGTCTTCCCTCATCGGACCAGGGAGGTCCCATGGCTCGTCCCGCACCAATGGATATCGAAACCTTGCGCCGTGAGGTGGCGGACGGCACGATCGATACGGTCGTGGTCGCCATCACTGACATGCAGGGGCGTCTGCAGGGCAAGCGCATTCACGCCGATCACTTCATGAACGACGTACTCGACCATGGCACGGAGGGCTGCAACTACCTGCTCGCCGTCGATGTCGATATGAATACCGTCTCCGGCTATCGCATGTCT
>JALQUH010000262.1 GCA_023263845.1 Candidatus Nanopelagicales bacterium
CACGCGGATCGAGATTGACGTCACGATGCCACCTAGCGAGATGACGGCGACCTCGGTCGTGCCACCACCGATGTCGACAACCATGTTGCCGGTGGGCTCGTGCACGGGAAGGTTCGCACCGATAGCCGCCGCCATCGGCTCTTCGATGATGTAGACCTTGCGAGCACCCGCGGCGTACCCGGCATCCTTGACCGCGCGCTGCTCGACGCCGGTGATCCCCGAGGGGACGCAGATCACCAGACGAGGCTTGGCAAGATGACGGCGACGGTGCACCTTTTGAATGAAGTAGCGCAGCATCCGCTCGGTGGTGTCGAAGTCAGCGATGACGCCGTCCTTCAAAGGACGGATCGCCACGATGTTGCCAGGCGTTCGCCCGATCATCTTCTTGGCATCGGCACCAACTGCGAGAATCCCGCCGGTGTTCTGATTGATGGCGACCACGGAGGGCTCATTGAGCACGATGCCGCGGCCGCGGACGTAGACCAGGGTGTTTGCGGTCCCCAGGTCCACGGCCATATCGCGGCCGACGAAGGACATCGTGTTGGACAACGGTGGGCCTTTCCTGGTCGCGACAGGTCACGTCTAGTGTGACGCAAGGGGAACAGGGTACGGCCTGAGGGCCAGTAGCCCCAACTCCCTGAGGGAATTAGGCCTCGCCCACGCGCTGGGCCCTCGCCACCTCGAGACTGCGCAGGGCGGTCTCTAGGCGCTCGGCCGTCGCCGCGTCGCACGGCAGGTCATAGGCAGCGGTCACGACGGCCCCGAGATCGGCCCGGTAGTCGTGCCCCCGGCTCTCGAACAGTCCGGGCCTCACGTGCGTGGCAAACAACGTGTCCACGAGCACCTGCACCCAGGTGATGCCGGGTGACCACAGCATGCCCTCGGGGACGTTGCGTCCGCGCGGTTCGCGTGCCAGCCATTCCGGACGGCGGTAGGCCACGTCGGGAGCGAAACGCACGACGGGATCACCATCATGCTCCAGGAACCATACGCGGGGGCGCGGAATCGGAAGTGCGGCCGGGATCTGCTCAGGACGGTCAACCGTGATCGACTCGCCGGCCACGGCCGCATGGAAAGCAACTGACTCGGCTCCACCGGGCGTGCCCACCCACAGCGCCGCCGCAATGCCGAAGACATCTAGGTCAGCGGTGCCTCGTGCAACGGCTGCTTCCTGGACGCGCGCTCCAAGGCTCTCGCCGTACAGCAGGAGACGCGGCCTGGCGGCACGCTGAGCCAAGTCCGCGGTGATGCCGTCGATGAGCAATCGCTGCGTCTGCGCAGCCATCGCTACGCGATCAAGGGAGAGGAACGACGGCAGCAGGCCGTAGCCCACGGCTACCGCCGCACAGTCCCCACCGGTCAGGATCTCCAAGACATCGACGGGAGTGGAGTTGGCGTAGCCGCTCCCGGCCGGCGCACCGATGAGCAAGTGGCTCCGGTCGTAGGCGCCGGTTCGGCGCAACTCCGCGAGAGCGAGATCGACGCGCTCCTGCGGCGTAGCCGCCGAATCGAAGCCGACGAACACACGTACGCCGATCGCTGTGGGCGGGGTTCCGCTCACCTGCTCGATGATGTCACCGGGAACCGAACTATGCAGGAATCGTGCGCCCTCACGACCGACGGTGCCGAACGGCACGACCGAACCCGGTCCCCCGCTCAACTCGACGGCGGTCGGCGGCTGCGCGACTCCCTCTTCGATTGCCCGTCCTGCTGGAGTAAGCCGGGCGCGGGCAAGCGAAAGCCCGCCGCGCACGAGTGCGATGCCCGCGACCGAACCGGCTGTGGCGATGGCGACGCGGCGGACGCGGACCGAGGGCGACGGGGTTGAGGCACGCAATCCAGCAGCCCCGGCCACGACATAGGTCGTTCCCGCGGCGGCAGCCGTGAGCGAACCCACGACCGCGGGTCGGATCCGCCCGGGCCAGGCCATCAGCGTCGGCCGCGAAGCCGCGTAGGCACCTGCGGCGCCTGCACCCGCAGCGATGGCCAAGCGCATCAGGGTGCGAGAGGCCACGAGGTCAGACCAGGTCGGGGAAGAACAGGGCGATCTCGCGAGCCGCTGACTCCGGGGAGTCCGACCCGTGCGTGACGTTGAACTGCGTCTGCGTCGCCAGGTCGCCACGGATCGTGCCGGGGGCCGCGTTGGCCGGGTTGGTCGCGCCCATCATGGCGCGCCAGGAAACGATCGCCTCAGGACCCTCGATCACAGCCGCGACGAGTGGGCCGCCGGTGATGAAGGCGACGAGGTCACCGAAGAACGGCTTGTCGGCGTGTTCGGCGTAATGCGCCTCGGCTACCGCGGTCGGCACGGTGCGCAGATCGAGGGCGACGATAGTGAAGCCCTTGCGCTCGATCCGACCGATCACCTCACCGATCAGTCCACGGGCAACGCCGTCGGGCTTGATAAGGACGAGGGTGCGCTCGCTCACGGGTTCTCCTGTCGTTGATTCGTCGAGTGCGCAGCCTATCCGGCGGCGGCGTCCGGATCCGAACCAGAGTCGACCTGTCGCCCGAGCTTGATCGCTACCCCCCAAAGGACCGCGAAAGTACCGCCCACGATGAACATCGCCGGCGCGAGAAAGCCGGTGGCGACGACGAGTACCTGCAAAATCCAGCCGACTGGGATGGCCCAGGGTCGCGTGACGTAGCGCGCGAGGACGACCAGTGCGAGAGCCAGAAGGACACCGGCGGTGATCCCCACGGCGGGCGTGACGTTGATCGTGCCGACGACCACCACGACGGGGATAGCGAGGATGACGACGATCGCCTCGAGCGCCAGCACGGAGGCGCCGAGCACTCTCATGAGCGGCCCCGCAGCAACAGTGCGCGTGCCTCACCAGCGGTCACAACCGAGCCGGTCACGATCACACCCGAGGCGGCGTACGTGTCAGCCTCTTCCGCCAGCCGAATGCCCGCGTCCAGTGCGGCGGCGAGGTGTCTCTCGGTGATAACGCGCTCGGGACCGAAAACCTGGACGGCGATAGCTGCGAGATCGTCCACCGGCAGAGCACGCGGGGAGGAATTTTGCGTGATGACCACCTCGTCCAGAACCGGCTCCAGGCTGCGCAGCAGTCCACGCGCGTCCTTGTCCGCCAAGACCGCAACAACGCCCACGACATGGGTGAAGGCGAATGCCTCACCGAGAGCCTGCGCGAGAGCGGCAGCACCGGCCGGGTTATGGGCAGCGTCGACCAGGACGGTCGGCCCGCGACGGACTATTTCAAGTCGGCCGGGCGACGTCACCTCCGCGAATCCATCGCGCACGACGTCACCGTCGAGCGGCGTGGCGCCGCCACCGACAAAAGCCTCCACCGCCGCGAGTGCGATTGCAGCGTTCTCTGCCTGGTGTTTGCCGAACAACGGCACAAACACATCCTCGTAGACGCCCGCAAGACCCTGCAGCGTGAGGAGTTGACCGCCGACGGCAATGGACCGATCTGCCACGGCGAAGGACGTTCCTTCCCACGCTGCGGGGACCCCCACCTCAGCGATCCTCGCGGCGAGAACCGGCGCTGCTTCCTGATCCTGCTCGGCAATGATGGCGAACGAGCCCGGCTTGATGATTCCGGCTTTTTCCGCCGCGATCTGCTCCAGCGTGTCGCCGAGCATCTCCGCATGATCGATATCGACCCGAGTCACGACCGCGACCTGCGGATCGCATACCGACGTGGCGTCCCAACTGCCACCGAGACCCACCTCGACGACCGCCACGTCCACCGGAGCGTCCGCAAAGGCGGCGAGGGCGATCGCGGTCATGGTCTCGAAGAAAGTGACCGGCGTACCCCCCTCGGCGTCCGCTCGGGCATCCACCGCCGCGATGAAGGGGGCAACATCTCCGGCGGCTTGGACGAAATCCTCCGCGGTGATGAGTTCTCCGTCGATCTCGATCCGCTCGCGCATATCGGCGAGGTGAGGGCTCGTGTAGAGACCGGTGCGCAGCCCGAGGGAGCGCAACAGACTTGCGATCATCCGAGCCGTCGACGACTTCCCGTTGGTCCCGGCAACCTGGATGACCGGGTAGGCACGCTGCGGCTGGCCAAGGAGGTCCATGACCGCGGTGATGCGCGTCAGGGATGGCTCGATGGCGTTCTCCGGCCACCTGCCGAGCAGTTGCTCGGTGATACGCGCGTAGTCGCTGGGTGCCCGCTCGCCGGTCTCGTCCGCCTCCGCCACGGCCGCCACACTAGCCGCCT
Organism: Candidatus Nanopelagicales bacterium; assembly: GCA_023263845.1. Taxonomy (GTDB): domain Bacteria; phylum Actinomycetota; class Actinomycetes; order S36-B12; family S36-B12; genus Mxb001. The sequence continues at coordinate 4,194 of JALQUH010000262.1, forward strand.
CCTAGGATGGGCGCCCATGAGCGCTCGCCTTCCCGACAAGCCCACCATCGACGGCATCGAGCAGCGGTGGGTAGAGGTATGGGAGGACGACGGCACCTACCGCTTCGATCGGACGCGACCCCGTGACGAGGTGTACTCGATCGATACGCCGCCGCCAACCGTCAGCGGTTCGCTGCATGTCGGGCATGTGTTCTCCTACACGCACACGGACTGCATCGCGCGCTTCAAGCGGATGCGCGGCTACACGGTCTTCTATCCCATGGGGTGGGACGACAACGGCCTGCCGACCGAGCGGCGCGTCCAGAATTACTTCGGTGTCCGATGTGAGCCATCGCTGCCCTACGACCCTGACTTCGCCCCTCCCCCGGACCCGGACCCCAAGAAGCAGATCCCGATCTCGCGGCGAAACTTCGTCGAACTCTGTGAGCAACTCACCGTGGAGGACGAAAAGGCCTTCGAGGAACTCTGGCGACGGCTCGGTCTTTCCATCGACTGGACGCAGACCTACCAAACCATCGATGCCAACGCACGCGCCGTTTCGCAACGTGCATTTCTGCTCAACCTTGACCGCGGCGAGGCCTACCAGGCCGAGGCCCCGACACTGTGGGACGTCACCTTCCGCACGGCCGTAGCCCAGGCCGAACTCGAGGATCGCGAGCGTCCTGGTGCCTACCATCGAATCGGATTCCCCCGGGCCGACGGCGGCGAGCCTGTCTACATCGAGACCACCCGTCCCGAACTCATCCCCGCGTGCGTGGCACTGGTCGCACATCCCGATGACGAGCGCTACCAACCGCTCTTCGGTACGACGGTCCGCTCGCCGCTGTTCGGCGTTGAGGTCCCCGTCGTGGCACATGGTCTCGCCGACCCGGAAAAGGGCTCCGGCATCGCGATGATCTGCACCTTCGGTGATCTGACTGACGTGACCTGGTGGCGCGAACTGCAGTTGCCGACCCGCCCGATCATCGGCTGGGACGGGCGAATTCTCACTGAGACCCCGGACTGGATCGAGTCCGAGACGGGCCAGACGACCTACTCCGCCATGGCTGGCAAGACCACCTTCTCCGCCAAAGAGGCCATCGTGGACCTGCTGCGCGAGAGCGGCGACATGGTGGGCGAGCCGCGCGAGATCACGCACGCGGTCAAGTTCTTCGAAAAGGGTGAGCGTCCACTAGAGATCGTCACGACTCGACAGTGGTACCTCACCAACGGTGGGCGCGGGCAGGAACTGCGCACCGAACTCCTGGAGCGCGGCGCACAGTTGCACTGGCACCCGGCACACATGAAGGTGCGCTACGACAACTGGGTCGAGGGACTTAACGGCGACTGGCTGGTGTCGCGCCAGCGCTTCTTCGGCGTGCCAATCCCGCTCTGGTATCCCCTTGATGATGACGGCAATCCGAACTACGACGCACCGATCACCCCGGATGACGCCGATCTACCCATCGATCCGAGCGCCGAGGCACCGCTCGGCTACACCGAGGAGCAGCGGGGCAAGCCCGGCGGCTTCATCGGGGATCCGGACGTCATGGACACCTGGGCTACCTCGTCCCTGAGCCCGCAGATCGCCGGAGGCTGGAGCCGCGATGAGGATCTGTGGTCGCGAGTCTTTCCGATGGATCTGCGGCCGCAGGCGCACGAGATCATCCGTACCTGGCTTTTCTCCACCGTCGTGCGCAGCCACTTGGAATTCGACCGCTTGCCCTGGAGCGATGCGGCCATCAGCGGCTGGATCCTCGATCCCGACCGCAAGAAGATGAGCAAATCCAAGGGCAACGTGGTGACTCCTATGGGTCTGCTCGATGAGCACGGCTCCGATGCGGTTCGCTACTGGGCCGCCAGCGGACGCCCAGGAACCGACACGGCGTTCGACGTCGGCCAAATGAAGATCGGGCGACGGCTAGCGATCAAGATCCTCAACGCATCGAAGTTCGTGCTCGGGTTTGACCCGGTGGCTGATGCGGCTGCCGTGACCGTGCCGCTGGACCGGGCGATGCTGGCCGAGCTGGCCGAAACGGTCCGGCTGGCCACCGAGGCGTTCGAGCAGTACAACTACACCCGCGCACTGGAGTTGGCAGAGACCTTCTTCTGGTCGTTCACTGACGATCACGTCGAGTTGGTCAAGGAGCGGGCATACGGCGGGCAGGGCGAGCAGGCGGCCGCATCCGCCAAAGCGGCACTCGCGATCGCACTCGACGTGCAATTGAGGCTCTTTGCTCCCTTCCTCCCCTTCGTGACCGAAGAGGTGTGGTCGTGGTGGCAAGAGGGATCGGTGCACCGGCAGACCTGGCCCTCCGCTGACGAGTTGTCGCTGGTGGCCGCAGACGGCGACCGGCAGACCGTGGCCGATCTGGCGATCGCGCTGTCCGGCGTGCGCAAGGCCAAGAGCGAGGCCAAGGTGTCCATGCGCGCCGATGTGTCGGTGTGCGTAGTACGTGGTCCGGCTGAGGCACTGTCACGGATCGAAACTGCGGGGGCTGACCTCAAGGCGGCCGGCCGAATCGCGGACCTCGCGTTCGAACCGGGCGATGGCCCGATTGAGGTCGCCGTCACGCTGGCGCCCGACCTCGGCTGAGCTGGCGGGCTAGCCCTTGCGGGCGTTGTGCCGGACGCTCCATTCGGCTGCGGCGGCGTCGTAGTCGCCCTCCACCTCGCCGAGCTGCCAGATGCGGGCGAACCCCTCGAGCGGATCCTCGACGCTCATCTCCACCACGCGCGGTCGACCAGCCAAGAACGCCCGGATGTTCGCGGTCACAGTGTCGACGTACGTGGCCGCCACCTCGGCCCATTCGTCGTCGGAGTAGGGATCGCGGCGGGAGATGATGCCGAAGCCGAACGCGCGCAGGATGGAGATTCGCCCGCGATGCCGCTCGCGAAAACTGTCAATGACCGCCTCTCGATCTCGTGTCAGGTGCACGTAGACCGGGTCGTCGCCGAATCGTTCGCCGAGCGGCCCGAGCATCCAGGTCAATCGATTGTCGGCTTCGGCGTGCCAGTCGGCGTAATCCAGCCTTGCCGCGCCCAAGAGAGCCGCCCGGGATTCGTGGCCGCTGGTGTAGTTGGTCCCGTGCTCCAGGGCGCGGGTAAAGGTCGTGGTGCCGGATCGGCCAGTGCCGAGGCAGAAAATCCGCATCTGCGGTTAAGCGGATTCCTTGCGCGCCCGGCGCTTAGGAGCCTCGACCTCAATCGGCACCAGGGTCGGCAGGACGTTGTCGCGCACGGTTTCCTCGGTCACGACGACCCGAGCCACATCGGTGCGGCTCGGAACGTCGTACATGACGTTGAGTAGAACCTCTTCGAGGATCGCGCGGAGTCCGCGAGCACCCGTGCCGCGCTTGAGCGCCTGGTCGGCTACCTCATCAAGGGCGCCGTCGGTGAACTCCAACTCGATGTTGTCGAGTTCAAACAACCGCTGGTACTGCTTGACGAGCGCATTGCGCGGCTCGGTCAGCACCTGGACCAGCGCCTCGCGATCAAGCGACGTGACAGAGGTGAAAACGGGTAGACGTCCGATGAACTCAGGAATCATGCCGAACTTCAACATGTCCTCGGGCATCACGTGGCTGAAGATGTCGTCGTCGTGTGACTCAGCCGGCGCTTCGCCATCGGCGTGAGAGACCAGGTCAAACGTGAAACCGACGCGCTTCTTGCCGATGCGCTGCTCGATAATGGAGTCCAGACCTGCGAATGCCCCACCCACGATGAAGAGCACGTTGGTCGTGTCAATTTGGATGAACTCCTGATGGGGGTGCTTGCGGCCGCCCTGCGGTGGCACCGATGCAGTCGTACCCTCGAGGATCTTCAGAAGGGCCTGCTGCACACCCTCGCCCGACACATCGCGGGTGATGGATGGGTTCTCACTCTTGCGCGCGACCTTGTCGATCTCATCGATGTAGATGATGCCTGTCTCGGCACGCTTGACGTCGTAGTCGGCCGCCTGGATGAGCTTGAGGAGAATGTTCTCGACATCTTCACCGACGTAGCCGGCTTCGGTCAGGGCGGTGGCGTCGGCAATGGCGAACGGCACGTTGAGCATGCGGGCAAGTGTCTGTGCGAGCAGCGTCTTGCCGGAGCCAGTCGGTCCGAGGAGCAAGATGTTGGACTTGGCGAGCTCGACGGACTCCTCCCGGCTACGTGTGTTCGCGCCTGCCTGGACACGCTTGTAGTGGTTGTACACCGCGACCGACAGGGCCTTCTTGGCCACTTCTTGGCCGATCACGTAGTTGTCGAGGAACTCGTAGATCTCGCGTGGCTTGGGAAGCTCTTCGAAGGGGACATCACTGGTCTCGCTCAGTTCCTCTTCGATGATCTCGTTACACAGGTCGATGCACTCGTCGCAGATATAGACACCGGGACCGGCGATCAACTTCTTGACCTGCTTTTGGCTCTTACCGCAGAACGAGCACTTGAGCAGATCGCCGCTCTCCCCGATCCGAGCCACGGGTGCTCCCTTCCAGGACGTCACCCGCACAGGGCAACGGCCCCGCCTTCCGTGG
>JALQUH010000031.1 GCA_023263845.1 Candidatus Nanopelagicales bacterium
GGCGGAGCCGGCGAGTGCGGAGCCGGGCGGGTCCTACGTTGACGCAGCCGCTCCCGACGCTGTGGAGGTCGCGCCGGGCGTGTCGGGCCAGTCGATCGGTGCCGACTCGTGGTCAGAGCCGGAGTCCGACCTCCATCAGCCCCTCGGTATCCAGGGGCGCATCGTAGGTCGCTGCCACACTGGCGCAGTGACGATTCCTCCAGACTCTCGCCCCGTGGACTCGGTCTGGCCGCAGGCGCAATGGCCGCCGCCCCATGAATTAGTCGGCGACCACGTGCGCCTGCGCCAGTTCGCGCCCGCTGATGCCCCGGAACTCTTCGCCGCCCTCGACCACGACGCCTGCTGGGCGCACGTGGCCGGCCGGCCGCATTCGGCGCAGCAGTACGCCGAGACGTTGTCGCAGGCCCCAGCCGCCGGTCGATGGCCCTGGGTCGTGCGGGTCGACGGCACGGTCGTCGGCACGACGTCCTTCCTCGACGTGAGCCTGCCGGACGCTCGTCTCGAGATCGGCTGGACGGCGTACTCGCCATCGGTCTGGGGGACGACGGTCAATCCAGAGTGCAAACTCCTGCTCATGGGGTGGGCCTTCGACCATGATTTTGGTCGCGTCCAGTTGAAGACCGACATTCGCAATCTGCGCTCGCAGCGGGCCATCAGCAAACTCGGGGCGACGTACGAGGGGGTCCTGCGCAGGTACCAGCGCCGGGCGGACGGCACCATGCGCGACACCGTGTTCTTCTCGGTGACGGCAGAGGAGTGGCCGAGCGTGCGGGAGCGGCTTACACGGCGGCTGGCCGGGGTCTAGGCTGCTGGGGTCGCGGCGAAGGTGCCGCGCGACCGTTCAAGGAGTCAGCCATGGAGTTCACCGCCGATCCCGCCGAAGGCCAGCGCGTCTACGACCTCGACCGCGCCCACGTGTTCCATTCGTGGAGTGCGCAAGGGGCGATCAAACCGCTACCGGTGGCGGCGGCAGAGGGGTGCTACTTCTGGGATTACGACGGCAACCGCTACCTCGACTTCTCCAGCCAGCTGGTCAACGTCAACATCGGCCACCAGCATCCCAAGGTCGTGAAGGCGATCCAGGATCAGGCGGCTCGACTGTCCACCATTGCCCCGCAGCATGCGAATGACATGCGGGGCGAGGCGGCCAAGCGGGTCGTCGACCGGGCAGGAGCCCGACACCGGAAGGTGTTCTTCACCAACGGCGGCGCGGATGCGGTGGAGAACGCCATTCGCATGGCGCGCATCCACACACACAAGCACAAGGTCCTCTCGACCTACCGCAGCTACCACGGCAACACCGGCATCGCGATCCAGGCGACCGGTGATCCGCGTCGTTGGCCCAACGAGTACGCCGCCCAGCAGATTCACTTTTTCGGCCCGTTCCCCTACCGCTCGCCGTTCTGGTCGGACTCACCAGAGCAGGAGGCTGAGCGCGCACTGCAGCACCTCGAGCAGGTCATCCAATTCGAAGGCCCGGACACCATCGGCGCGATCATCCTGGAATCGGTCGTCGGGACCGCTGGCATTCTCGTGCCTCCACCGGGATACCTCGAGGGTTTACGCGCCCTGTGTGACAAGTACGGCATCGTGTGGATTGCCGACGAGGTCATGAGCGGCTTCGGTCGCACCGGGGAGTGGTTCGCCTGGCAGAACTGGGCGGCCGAACCGGACCTCATCGTCTTCGCCAAGGGATCGAACTCCGGCTATGTGCCGGTCGGCGGCGTCGTCATCTCCGCGGACGTGGCGCGCACGTTCGACGAGCGCGTCTTCCCCGGTGGCCTGACCTACTCCGGGCATCCGCTGGCCACCGCCTCCATCGTCGCGTCCATCGATGCGATGAAGGACGAGGGCATCGTCGACAACGCCAAGGCCATCGGCGAGAACGTGCTCGGTCCGGGCCTGCGTGCCCTGGCCGAGAAGCATCCGATCATCGGCGAAGTCCGTGGCTTGGGCGTGTTCTGGGCCCTCGATCTGGTCAAGAACCGCGAGACCCGCGAGCCGCTCGCTCCCTACGGAGGCACGTCGGACGCCATGAACGCCCTCGTCGCGGCCTGCAAGGCCCGTGGCCTGATGCCGTTCGTGAACTTCAACCGCATGCACGTCGTTCCGCCATGCACCATCACCGAGGACGAGGCCCGCGCTGGTCTGGCGATCCTCGAGGAGGCGTTCGGCGAGATCGACTCCTACTACGAGGGCTGACCCGGCGGGGGACTTGTCGCCCCGATCGGGGCAGGTGGACGCTCACTAGGCTTGTGGCGTGAAGGTTCTCGTCATCGGTTCGGGCGCGCGTGAGCACGCCATCATCACCAGCCTCCTCGCTGACGACTCCGTGTCCGAGGTGGTCTGCGCCCCCGGCAACGCCGGCATCGCCCAGCAGGTCGAGGTGCGCCCGGTCGACGTCACCGACCCCGGAGCCGTGGCGTCCCTGGCGGCTGAGGTGTCCGCGGAGCTCGTGGTCATCGGCCCTGAGGTGCCGCTCGTCGCAGGAGCGGCCGACGCTGTTCGCGAGCGTGGCATCGCCTGCTTCGGCCCCTCCGGTGCCGCGGCCCAGCTCGAGGGCAGCAAGGCCTTCGCGAAGCAGGTGATGGCCGAGGCCGAGGTCCCCACCGCCATGGCACACGTGTGCACGACAACGGACGAGGTGGCGACAGCCCTCGACCAGTTCGGCGCCCCCTACGTGGTCAAGGACGACGGCCTCGCCGCAGGCAAGGGCGTCGTCGTGACGTCAGATCGGCACGAGGCCCTCGAGCACGCCTT
>JALQUH010000015.1 GCA_023263845.1 Candidatus Nanopelagicales bacterium
CCTCGCCGTTGACGAGCACATAGCTCATGGCATTCATCGCCGTTGCCGGGTCGCCTTCGCCGACGGCAACGTAAGAGCCCTTGAAGGATTCGAAGATGCGCCAGTAGTGGTACGCCGCGATCAGCGTGACGATGGAAGAGACGACGATCGCCTGGCGGTACCGCGGGAGAACCCGGCCCTGGACCGCGAGCAGGAAGATCGTGGTCGCGAGCATCGATGCCAGCGCGAACGACAGGATGTTGTAGACAGTCTGAAATTGCGAATAGGTGAGTTCGAGAACTCCCACTCCAGCCTCCATGATTCGGGGACGGCGCCGGTCCCGGGGAATTTCATGCCCCTAGTGTGTCGCAAATCGGCAGATGTGCAACATCGGGGTCCCATGGTCCCGCCCTAGACTCCCCCGGTGACTGATCACGCTCCCGCTGCCAGGCCAGGACCGGGCATGCCGATCGCCGCTGCGCTCACCCGTGATCTGGTCATCACCTACGGCGCGCGCCGAGCGGTCGATGGCCTCGATCTCGCTGTAAATGCCGCATCCGTGACCGCCCTCCTCGGTCCGAACGGCGCCGGCAAGTCCAGCACCTTGGCTGCCCTCGCCGGCCTCATCAAGCCGAATTCGGGGACCATACGCGTACTCGACGGGGCGCCCGGTGGGCGACAGGTTCGCGATCGCGTGGGCGTGATGCTGCAGGACGACGGCCTGCCCCCCGGTGCGCACGGCGCAGAAATCGTCCGACATGTCGCCGCCCTTCGCGGACGTGCGGAGTCCGCTGAACCGCTCATCGAGGCGCTCGAACTCGGGGGTCTGGGTCGCACCACCATTCGTCGTCTCTCCGGCGGTGAGCGTCGCCGAGTCAGCCTTGCGTGTGCCCTGGTCGGTTCACCGCACCTCGTACTGCTCGACGAGCCCACCGCGGGGCTTGACCACGACGGTCGACGCGTCGTGGCGGTTCTCGTGAACGCTCTTCGTGATCAAGGGGTCGCCGTACTCCTGTCCACCCACCTCCTCGACGAGGCCGAACACCTCGCTGACCAGGTCACGGTCATCGCACGTGGGCGAGCCGTCGCCACCGGTTCGGTCGAATCGCTCACCGCCGACTCTGAGGAGCGCATTGACTTCACCGCCAGCGCCCATCTCGACGTTGCCGCGCTCGCCCGGGCACTGCCCGATGGCTGCCGCGTAGAGGAACGCTCACCAGGTGACTACCGGTTGTGGGGCGCGGCAGATCCGCAGACGCTGGCCACCGTTTCCGCATGGTGCGCGCAGCATGGCGTAACACCGACCAGCATCCACGCGGGCCGGGAATCCCTCGCCGACGCCTACCAGCGGCTCACCAGCGCGGAGGTCGCATGAGTGTCAACACGCCCACCTCGGTGCGACTAGTCATTCTGCAGGCCGGCTTCGACCTGCGACTTCTCCTGCGCAATGGCGAGCAGTTTCTGCTCACCATCGTGATTCCCGTGGGCCTGCTGGTTGGTCTCACTCTCGCCACCGCGGTCCCGCTGAGTGTCGCGCCCGGTGCCACCCGCGTCGACACGGCACTTGCGGGCGTTCTCGCGGTCGCCGTTCTCTCGAGCGCATTCACCTCCCTCGCCATTGGAATCGGCTTCGATCGGCGCTCCGGGGCTCTGCTTCTCCTCGCCACCACTCCGCTGTCTCGTACCTCGATCCTCGCCGCACGCGCACTCGCCACCTTCACCACCGTCGCCCTCCAAGCCGTCATCCTCGCGGTTACGGCCTTCTTCCTGGGTTGGCGGCCGGAATCGGGTGACCTCCTCGCCCTTCCCCTGCTGCTTCTCGGCACACTAGCGCTGGGCTCGTTGGGGTTTGCCTTGGCAGGCGCCATCCGAGCCGAAGCCACCCTCGCTGTCGCGAACGCCGTGTTCCTGCTCCTACTCGTCGCCGGTGGCACAGCGTGGCCCACGTCATCACTGCCAGGGCCGATCGCCACCGTGGTCTCAGCACTGCCGAGTGCCGCGCTCGGCGACGGACTACGCGCCGCCATCGCGGCGGGATCCGACAGCGTCCTGGTCGCTAGCCTCCTCCTGCTGGTGTGGACGGCGGCGGGCGTACTCACGGCTAAGCGCACCTTTCGCTGGTCGTAATCCCACCGCGTAGTCTGATTTCATGTCTGTGACCGCGTCGAGTCCGACCGTTGCCCGGACCGCTCCTCGCTGGTTGCGTGCCATCTTCATTGCCAACCTGGTGGCTCAGATCGGCATCGTCGTGACCGGTGGGATCGTGCGCCTGACCGGATCCGGGCTCGGCTGCCCCACCTGGCCCGAGTGCGTGGAAGGCTCTTACGTACCCACCTCCCGACAAGAAGAGGCCTGGCACAAGTACGTCGAATTCGGCAATCGCCTTCTCACCTTCGCCCTGGGAGCGCTCGCCCTGGCGGCCATCATCGGCGCCCTCGTCTGGTGGTTCCGCCGCAAGGAGCGTGCACCCATTGTTCTTCTCGCCGCAGTGCCCATCATCGGCACGATCGCGCAGGCGGTCCTTGGGGGTATCACGGTCCTCACCGGCTTGAGCCCCTGGGCTGTTGCCGCGCACTTCCTCGTGTCCATGGCGATCATCGCCGGTGTCACGGTGCTCGTCGTTCGAAGCTACGACGCCGGTGATCAGCCCATTCAATGGCTGGTTCGCCGGGAAGTGCGTGTCATGGCGTGGCTTCTCATCGTGATCACCGGCGTGGTCGTCGCCCTGGGCACCATCGTCACCGGCAGCGGGCCACACTCTGGCGATGCCGACACCGAGGCCCGTTTCGGGCTGGACCCGAGAACGGTGTCGTGGCTGCACGCAGATGCCGTTTTGCTCTTTCTCGGCCTGGTCATTGGCATGCTAGTGGTTCTGCGGGTGGTGAACGGACCCCGTCGAGCGACGACGGTTGTGGGGCTGCTTCTCCTCGTGGCCGTCATTCAGGGGGCGATCGGCTACAGCCAGTACTTCAGTGGCCTGCCGTGGGCTCTGGTGGCCTTCCACATGCTCGGTGCCTGCCTGGTGTGGATGCTCGCCGTCATGCAGATCATGGCGCTGCGCACCCGCGGCGTGCCGGTCACAGTGTCATAACACGAACGAGGGCTGCCGCGCCGTAGGCAGGTTGGTCAGCCCATGAACGGGTCGATGGCAACAGCGAGAAACAGCAGCGCCAGATAGGTAATCGACCAGTGGAACAGGCGCATGGGCCGGACATCCTCGTCGTCCCGCTTCACCCGCCGACCCAGCGCGTGCGCCTCTAAGAGGAAAACCCCGCCGAGGACAACTGCGCTCACGATGTAGACCCAGCCCATGGTGGCAATCGGAATGAGCGCCAGTGACGTGAACACCATGAGCCAGGAATAGATCGTGATCTGCCGCATGACCGTAGGGCGCTCGGCGACAACCGGCAGCATGGGCACGCCAGCGGCCGCGTAGTCATCCCGGTAGCGCAGCGACAGCGGCCAGTAATGCGGCGGCGTCCACCAGAAGATGATGAGGAAGAGCACCACCGGCGCCCACGTGAGACTGCCCGTCACCGCGGCCCACGCGATAAGCACCGGCATACACCCGGCCGCGCCACCCCACACAATGTTCTGCGCGGTGCGTCGCTTTAGGATCATCGTGTAGCCCACGGCGTAGAAGACAATGGCGATGAGCGCGAGTACGGCGGCCAGCAGATTGGCGTACGCCGCCAGGATGACCAAACTCGCGAGGGAAAGGATCGTCGCCCACACCAGTCCGCCGGCGATGGACACCTGCCCCGACGCCACAGGCCGATGTTGCGTGCGCGTCATCACCGCGTCGATATCGCGGTCGTAGACGCTGTTGAAGGCATTAGCGCCGCCGGCAGCCAGCGTGCCACCGATGAGCACGGCGATCGCGACCTGCATATCGGGCCAACCGCCCGCGGCCAGGATCATGGTCGGGATGGTCGTGACGAGCAGGAGCTCGATGATGCGGGGCTTGGTGATGGCGATATACCCCGCCACGCTCCGACGGATCGTGCGCGGCGGCTGCGTGGGGCCAGCCAGATCCGTCACGAGCCCTCCTGAGTTTGCCCCGTTGGCCGCCAAACCTGAGATTCTTGGCGCGGTTCCTTCGCAGTCTACCGATGCCGCACCCGCCGGTGGGAACCCTCGCTAGGCTCCCCGTGTGACGACGACGCCTGCGCTCCCCGGAATGACCGATCTACCCTGGACCGAACTCGACCAACGCGCTGTTGCGAGTATCCGTGGCCTGGCGATGGACGCCGTACAGAAGGCCGGTAATGGCCACCCTGGTACGGCCATGAGCCTGGCTCCAGCCGCCTACCTCCTGTTTCAACGGTTCCTGCGCCACGATCCCGCGGACCCGAACTGGATCGGCCGGGACCGTTTCGTGCTGTCATGCGGACACTCGTCCCTGACCCTCTACATCCAACTCTTCCTGTCCGGCTACGGCGTCACGCTGGAGGACCTCCAGGGTTTCCGTACCTGGGGAAGCCTCACGCCGGGGCACCCCGAGCACGGACACACCGTCGGCGTCGAGACAACCACCGGGCCGCTTGGCCAAGGTGTGGCGACCGCGGTGGGCATGGCCATGGCCAGCCGCTACCAGCGCGGCATGCTCGATCCGGATGCTCCCTGGGGGTTCAGCCCCTTCGATCACCACGTGTGGGTGATCTGCTCGGACGGCGACCTCGAAGAGGGGGTCTCCGGAGAAGCGTCGTCGCTCGCCGGTGTCCAACGGCTCGGCAACCTCACCGTCATCTGGGATGACAACCACATCTCGATCGAGGGCGACACTGCCCTCGCCTTCGATGAAGATGTCGCCGCGCGCTACGAGTCCTACGGCTGGGCCGTTCACGAGGTCGGCATGCTGCCCAACGGCGATGTAGACCTCATCGGCCTGGCCGAGGCAATGACGGCTGCTCGACTCGAGCAGGACCGCCCAACGTTCATCGTCATGCGCTCGACCATTGCCTGGCCGGCCCCCCACGCCCAGAACACCGCCAAAGCGCACGGTTCGGCGCTCGGTGCCGAGGAGGTGGCCGCCACGAAAGCAGTCCTCGGACTTGATCCCGAGCGGAATTTCCAGATCGCTGACAACGTCCTCGCGCGCGCCCGTGAGGTCATGGATCGGGGCGCGCAGCTGCACGCACAGTGGCAGCGCACGTTCGATGAGTGGCGCTCAGCCAATCCACAACGCGCGGCACTCCTGGACCGCCTGCTCTCCAGGGAACTACCCGCTGACCTCGCCGGTGCCCTGCCCACTTTCGCGGCGGGGACGTCCATAGCGACGCGCGCGGCGTCCGGCAAGGTCATCAACGCCATTGCCGAGGTGATGCCGGAATTCTGGGGAGGCTCGGCGGATCTTGCGGAGAGCAACAACACCACGATCGAAGGTGGCTTGTCGTTCCTGCCTGCCGGGATCTTGGCCAAGGATTCCTCGCCCTACGGTCGTGTCATCCACTTCGGCATCCGCGAACACGCGATGGGCGCCATCCTCAACGGGATCGCCCTGGAGGGCCTCACTCGCCCGTTCGGAGGCACGTTCCTGGTCTTTTCGGATTACATGCGCGGATCGGTGCGACTCGCGGCTCTCATGCAGACCTCGGTCGTATATGTCTGGACCCACGATTCGATCGGCTTGGGCGAGGATGGCCCGACGCATCAGCCCGTTGAGACCCTGTGGGCTCTGCGTGCGATTCCCGGTCTGAGCATCGTCCGTCCCTGTGACGGCAATGAGACCGCAGCCGCCTGGGCCGAAACGCTTCGCCGCGGCACGCCTACCGGACTCATCCTGTCGCGACAGGGACTCCCCAATCTCGACCGCACCGTGATGGCTGCCGCGGGCGAGACCGCCAAGGGCGCCTACACGCTCATCGACGGTGAGGGTGGGGACCTTCGCGTGGTGTTGCTGGCCAGCGGAAGCGAGGTGCAAGTGGCCCTGGCGGCTCGCGACCTGCTGCAGTCCGAGGGGATCGCGACCCGCGTTGTCTCCGTTCCCTGCATTGAATGGTTCGATGAGCAAGACGCGACCTACCGTGACAGCGTGCTACCGAAGGATGTGCCGGTACGGGTGTCCGTCGAGGCCGGGGCAACATTCGGATGGTGGCGTCTCGTGGGCAGTTCTGGCGGCGTCGTCGGTATCGATCACTTCGGTGCGAGCGCCGATGGCACATTGCTTTTCGAGAAATTTGGAATCACGCCCGACGCCGTCGCGCAGACCGCGCGCAACTGCCTGGCCCAGGAAGGCTGACCATGACCGTGCCCACGCCCCTCGCCGAGCTCACAGCTGCCGGAGTCTCCATCTGGTTGGACGATCTGGATCGCCATCGGATCGAGTCCGGAGATCTCGCGTCGCTCATCACCAAGGATGACGTGCGCGGCGTCACCACTAATCCGACGATCTTCGCCAAGGCACTGTCCGGCGCAACGTCCGCCTACAGCGCACAGTTGGCCGAACTCGCCGCGTCTGGAGCGAGCGTCGATGATGCCGTACGTGCCCTCACCACCACTGACGTGCGCAGCGCCTGCGACGTATTCCACGAGCTGTGGCAGTCGAGCAACGGTGTCGATGGCCGCGTCTCGATCGAGGTCGATCCGCGGCTGGCTCGCGAGACCGATCTCACCATCGAGCAGGCCCGCCTGCTCCACGGCATGGTGAATCGAGGGAACGTCCTGATCAAGATTCCGGCGACGCGCGAGGGTCTGCCGGCCATTACCGAGGTACTCGCTTCGGGCATCAGTGTCAACGTGACGCTGATCTTCAGCATTGAACGCTACGCCAGCGTGCTTGAGGCATGGATGACGGGCCTGGAACAGGCTCACGCGAACGGACACGATCTGTCGACGATCGAATCGGTGGCCTCATTCTTCGTCAGCCGCATGGACAGCGAGGTAGACAAGCGACTCGATGCGATTGGCACCCCCGAGGCGCTCGCGATGCGCGGCAAGGCCGGGCTCGCCAGCGCTCGCCTGGCATGGGGTGTGTACGAAAAGGCAATGGAGTCAGATCGGTGGAAGGCACTTCAGGCCCTTGGCGCTCGCCCACAACGACCGCTTTGGGCATCCACTGGAGTCAAGGATCCTGCCTTCCCCGCCACCATGTACGTCATGGGTCTCGTCGTTCGCGGGTGTGTGAACACCATGCCGGCCGCCACGTTGCAGGCCTGCGCTGAGCAGGGCGGCTTCACAGGCGACACGATCTCCGATACGCAAGGCGCCTCGCAGCATGTGTGGGATGACCTGATGCGACTGGGCATCGCCGAGCCTGCAGTCTGCGAACTCCTCGAGGACGAGGGAGTCGAGAAGTTCGAGGTCTCCTGGTCGGAATTGCTCGATACCGTCACGAAAGCGCTCGCTGCAGCACGAAGCTGATGTCCAATCCGCTCCGAAGCGCCCGCGACCGTCGACTCCCCAAGGTCGCCGGTCCGTGCAGCATGGTCCTGTTCGGCGTGACCGGAGACCTCGCACGCAAGAAGATCATGCCCGCGATCTACGACCTCGCCAATCGTGGGTTCCTCCCACCTGGTTTCGGCTTGGTGGGCTTTGCCCGGCGCGAGTGGGCCGATGAAGACTTCGCCGCTGTGGTGCACGATGCCGTGCGCGAGCACGCGCGCACGCCATTCCGTGAGGATGTGTGGCAACAGCTGTCAGAGGGCATCCGATTCGTCGCCGGGGACATCAACGATCCAGCCGCCTATGCCGAACTGAAAACGACGGTGGAGGACATGGATTCCCGACGCGGAACGATGGGCAACCATGCGTTCTACCTCTCCATCCCCCCTGGCCTCTTCCCCGTCGTCATCACGCACTTGAAGGATTGTGGACTCACCGCTCGTACGACAGACCAGTGGCGCCGCGTCGTCGTTGAGAAGCCGTTCGGACACGACCTAGCCAGCGCCCAAGAACTGGACCGGGTACTCAGTTCGGCCTTCACCCCTGACGAGATCTTTCGCATCGACCACTACCTGGGGAAGGAGACCGTCCAGAACATTCTGGCAGTTCGGTTCGCCAACGCGATGTTCGAACCTATCTGGAACAACCGCTACGTCGATAACGTCCAGATCACACAGGCGGAAGATATCGGCATCGGTGGACGCGCCGGCTACTACGACGGCATCGGTGCGGCTCGCGACGTGATCCAGAATCACCTGCTGCAGCTTCTGGCGTTGACGGCCATGGAGGAACCCCTCTCCTTTCAGCCGCGCGAGGTGCGTCAAGAAAAGGAAAAGGTGCTCAGCGCCATAACGTTGCCCCCCGACCTAGATCTCCACACTTCGCGCGGCCAGTACGCCACTGGCTGGCAGGGTGGAATTCCGGTGCTGGGCTTCCTGGACGAAGAGGGCATCCCGCCGACCAGCACCACGGAGACCTTCGCCGCGCTCCGAGTGACGATCGAGAACCGGCGCTGGGCGGGGGTGCCGTTCTATCTGCGCACCGGCAAGCGCCTGGGTCGGCGCGTGACGGAAGTGGCGGTCATCTTCAAGAAGGCCCCGCACCTGCCCTTTGACGACAATGCCGTGGGCGAACTTTCCGACAACGCATTGGTCTTCCGCATTCAGCCCGACGAAGGGGTCACGGTGCGTTTCGGCAGCAAGGTGCCCGGCACCCCGAGCCTTGAGTTGCGCGACGTCACCATGGACTTCCAGTACGGCGACTCCTTTGTCGACACCAGCCCTGAGGCGTATGAGCGACTCATCCTCGATGTCCTACTGGGTGAGCCACCGCTGTTCCCCAACAGCGCGGAGGTCGATCTGAGTTGGAAGATCCTCGACCCGGTTCTGAATCACTGGGCATCCCTGGGGCAACCGGAGCAGTACGCCTCCGGTGGCTGGGGTCCAGCCTCTAGCTACGACATGATCGCGCGTGACGGCCGAGTCTGGAGGCGCCCGTGATCCGTCTGGAAGACACCAGCGGGGGCGAGATCTCCCGTGCCATAAGCGAGGAACGCCATCGGATGGGTTCGCCGGCCACCGGCATGGTCCTCACGATGCTCATCCTCACCGACGAGGAGTACGCCTCCGATGCCACGGAGGCCGCCGTCCTGTCGGCTCGACAGCACCCGATGCGCATCCTCACGCTGATTCCCCGACCGGGCCGAGGGCCGGATCAAATCGACGCCCAGGTCATGGTCGGCGGCGATGACGGTCCCGGTGAAGTGGCCATCGTGCGACTGCGCGGCGACCGTGCCGCCCATGCGAACTCGGTGGCGATTCCTTTGCTGCTGCCTGATACACCGGTCGTGGCGTGGTGGCCCACGCATCCACCACCGGTGCCCGCGGATGATCCCATCGGACGGCACTGCCAACGCCGAATCACCGACATGGCAAGTGCTGAACATGCCCAAGTCGCACTGGCTGAGCGACGATCGGGCTACGTTCCGGGTGACACCGATCTGGCGTGGACCCGCATCACGCCGTGGCGCAGCGCCCTGGCCGCTCTCCTTGATGACGGGCTCATCACCGCGACATCCGGAATTGTCGAGGCGGAGCGAGACAACCCGAGCGCCATCCTGCTCGCAGCATGGCTGCGATGGGCTCTGGGCGTGCCCGTCGAGTTGCGGGAGTCTGAGGGCCCGGGCATCACGCGAGCTGCTCTCACCGACGCCGACGGCGAGATTGGCCTGGATCGACCCGACGGATCCGTCGCGACTCTGATCCGCTCTGGCTACCCCGACTCCACTATCGCCCTCCCCCGCCGCGGGCTACCCGAACTTCTCAGTGAGGAGCTGCGTCGACTCACGCCCGACGAGGTCTACGGGTTTGTGCTGGCGTCTACGGCAGATGGCACGTGGGAGGAACCGTGACCCGCCACACCGTGCATATACGGCCGGACGAGGCCACTGTCGCGCGTGATGCCGCAGCGGCACTCGTGCAGCGAATCCGCGACCGGCAGGGCGCAGGTGGGCACGTGCACATCGTTGTTACCGGCGGGGGTGTCGGCACCATGGTGCTGGCCGCCCTCGTCACAGCAGATATCGACTGGTCGGCCATTGACCTGTGGTGGGGGGACGAGCGGTTCCTACCCGAGGGACATCCGGACCGCAATGCGACTGCGGCACAGGCAGCGCTGCTGGACCAGGTACCCATCCCGGCGGCTCACGTGCATGCCATGCCAGCGGACTCGGGCCAGGGCGCGGATCAGGCGGCGCGGGACTACGCCGATGAACTCGCCAGCGCTTCGACCAATGGCGTCGCCCCCGATTTTGAGGTACTCCTGCTCGGCGTCGGTCCCGAGGGACACGTTGCGTCGATCTTTCCGCATTCGCCCGCGGCGGTTGCCGCAGTTCCTGTCGTCGCGGTCCATGACAGTCCCAAACCGCCGCCCACGCGAGTCAGCCTGACGTTCCCGACACTTCGTGGAGCTCGGGAGGTGTGGTTGGTGGCATCAGGAGAAGCAAAGGCCGACGCAATAGCAGCCGCGGTCTCCGCCAACACAAATCCGGTGGACGTGCCGGCCGCCGGCGCCGTCGGGCGAGTGGAAACAGTCGTCTGGCTTGACGAGGCGGCAGCCTCCGCCCTGATCGTTTGAGGAACGCCTAGGATTTGCGGAGCTTTTGTAACGCTTCTTCGAGGATGGCGGCGCCGTCGTCGTCGCTGCGCCGCTCTTTCACGTAGGCCAGGTGCGTCTTGTAGGGCTCAATCTTGGGCGGGGCGGGCGGCTCCGCCTCGTCCTGGCCCGCTGGCCAGCCGCAGCGTGGACAGTCCCAGAACTCAGGGATTGCGGCATCCGCTGCGAAACTCGGTGTGGTCTCGTGCCCCCGCGCGCACCAGAAGGTAATGAAGACACGCGGAGCGGTCTCGCCACGCTCCGCCTCGCCCATTGGTCCGGCGCCTACGCGGCTGCCACGGATCGCACTGCCTCCGGCCACAGGTGACTCCTTGTCGTCTGTTGAGCGTGTCGTCTAGGAACCGGTACGGATCAGCAGTCCGACCGCCACGATGCAGGCAGCCCAGATAAGGCCGATGCCGATCGTGAGACGGTCGAGGTTCTTCTCCGCGACCGAAGACCCACCCACCGACGAACTCACGCCGCCGCCGAAAAGGTCCGACAGTCCCCCGCCCTTGCCGCGGTGCAGCAGGATGAGCACGACCAGCAAGACACTAGTGATCACCAAGAGCACGCCAAGGCCGATCACGAGAGCGGTGGTCACTGTGCCTCCAGTAAGGGCCGCTGTGGCCCGTCGTACGTGCGTGCCCAGCGGGCGAGGACAAGGCTTGAGAGTATCAGGCGAGGATGGCTATTCCTCGCCAGGCAGGTCCAGCAGGCGGTAGCGCACAATGCCCACGAACTCGTCGGGATCAAGGCTTGCCCCGCCCACGAGGCAGCCGTCTACATCCGGCTGCGCCATGATGCCGGCAACGCTGGCTACCTTGACGGACCCGCCGTAGAGCAGGCGCACCGACGCTGCGGTCGAATCGCCGTAGCGATCGGCCACAAGGGAGCGGATTGCCGAGCACACCTCCTGGGCATCCTCCGGTGTGGCGACCTCTCCGGTTCCGATGGCCCAGACCGGCTCGTAGGCGATGACCAAACCGGCCACCTGCTCGGCCGATAGATCGTCAAGCCCACCGACGACCTGGGCCAGCACGTGTTCGACCTGACGGCCCGCACGCCGCACATCGAGAGCTTCACCCACGCACATAATGGGGATGAGTTCATGGCGTAGCCCGGCGCGCACCTTGGCGGCCACGCAGGCGTCGTCCTCGCCGTGATATTCCCGCCGCTCACTATGCCCAGCCAGCACGTAGGTGCAGCCAAGCTTGGCGAGCATGGCACCGGAGATATCGCCGGTATAGGCACCGGCATCGTGCGCCGAAATGTCCTGTGCACCGTAGGCGATCCGGTAGTTGTCGCCATCGATGAGCGTCTGCACCGAACGCAGGTCGGTAAACGGTGGAATTACGGCGACGTCAACCGCGTCGTAGTCGTCGGCATTGAGGGAGAACGCCAGCTTTTGAACCAGGGCGATCGCCTCGAAATGGTTGACGTTCATCTTCCAATTGCCGGCCATCAACGGACGACGGTCACTCATGCTGACTCCTCGAGTACGGCGAGACCGGGCAGCGAGCGTCCCTCGAGTAGTTCGAGGCTCGCTCCACCGCCGGTCGAGATGTGATCAAAACGCTCCTCCCCGATGCCGAGGAGACGGATCGCAGCGGCGGAGTCCCCTCCCCCAACGACGGTGAAGGCCGGGCACGAGGCCATCGCTTCGGCTACCGCTCGCGTACCGTCGGCGAAGGGAGCCATCTCGAACACCCCCATGGGCCCGTTCCACACCACCGTACGCGCATCCGACAAGGCATTCGCGTAGGCGATGGCGGTCTGCGGTCCGATATCCAACCCCATCCAGCCCACAGGAATGGCATCTGCCGCGACGACCTTGACCGCCGCGTCCGCGGCGAATGCATCAGCCACGACGACGTCAACAGGTAGCAAGAGGTCAACGCCGCGTTCCTGCGCATCCTTGATGATCTGCTGCACCGTGGGAATCATGTCCACCTCGAGAAGGGAATTGCCCACCTCGAGACCCCGTGCGGCCAGAAAGGTGAAGGCCATGCCACCGCCAATGAGAAGGCGGTCGACGTTGCCTACGAGGTTGGCCAACACGGCCAACTTGTCGGAGACCTTGGATCCACCGAGGACCACGACGTACGGGCGCTCCGGATCGGACAGAACACGAGCGAAGCTCGCCATCTCCTTGTCGACCAGGGTGCCTGCCGCACGCGGCAGACGACGGGCGATATCGGTGACCGAGGCCTGCTCGCGGTGCACAACGCCGAAGCCGTCACTGACGTAGGCCTGCGCCCACGCGGCCCACTCCTCGGCCAGCGTGGCGCGCTCGACAGCGTCCTTGCTCGTCTCCCGCGGGTCGAATCGGACGTTTTCCAATACAAGAACATCGCCGGGTGACATCCGAGCGACCTCGGCCGTCACTGACTCACCGGTAACCGCAGGGACGAAACCCACCGGAGCGCCGAGAAGTTCAGCGAGACGGCCGGCCACCGGCGCGAGGGACAGACCGGGCTTGGCTGCACCCTTGGGACGCCCAAGATGCGCCAGGACCACGACCTTGGCTCCCCGGTCCCGAAGGCCAGCGATGGTCGGCACACTGGCTCGGATGCGTCCATCGTCTGTGATGGTGACGTGGCCGTCTCCGTCGGCCGCCAGGGGGACGTTGAGGTCACTGCGCACGAGGACGACACGATCGGTGACGTCGAGATCGTCCAGCCGCATCCCTAGAGTCGCTCCCCGACGTACCGGGTGAGGTCGACGAGGCGGTTGGAATAACCCCACTCGTTGTCATACCAGCCCACGACCTTCACCAACGTGCCCATCGAGTTGGTAAGCCCTGAATCGAAGATCACCGACGCGGGGTCCGTGACGATGTCCGACGACACGATGGGATCTTCGGTGTACTCCAGGATTCCCTTGAGTTCGCCTTCCGAAGCGACTTTCATCGCCGCATTGATCTCCTCCGCGGTGGCCGGGGTGCGCAACTCGACCGTGAGGTCCGTGGCCGAACCGGTCGGCGTCGGCACGCGCATCGCATAGCCGTCCAGACGGCCCTTGAGCTGCGGAAGGACCAAAGCAATTGCCTTCGCGGCTCCGGTCGAGGTGGGGATCATGTTGATGGCGGCAGCGCGGGCGCGGCGCAGGTCCGAGTGGGGAAAGTCCAAGATCCGCTGATCGTTCGTGTAAGCGTGGATCGTGGTCATGATTCCGCGTTCGATGCCAAACTCCCGATCGAGAACCATTGCCATGGGGGCGAGGCAGTTGGTCGTGCATGAAGCATTTGAGATGACATTCATCGTGGCAGGGTCATAGTCACCCTCGTTGACGCCCATGACGATCGTCTTGTCTTCGTTCTTTGCGGGCGCGGAGATAATGACCTTCTTGGCGCCCGCATCAATGTGGGCACGGGCCGCGGTCGCGTCCGTAAAGTATCCCGTCGACTCGATGACGATGTCGACTCCGAGCTCACCCCAGGGCAGCGCCGCCGGATCCTTCTCCGCGAAGACCTTGATTGACTTGCCACCGACCGAGATTTCACCGTCGCCATGCGTGACGGGCAGCCCCAGACGGCCGAGCACGCTGTCGTAGGCGAGGAGGTGAGCGAGCGTCTTCGTATCCGTGAGGTCGTTGACCCCGACGACGTCGATGTCGGTGGCGCCACTGGCGAGCAACGCCCGAAAGAAATTGCGGCCAATTCGGCCAAAGCCGTTGATGCCCACGGTGATGGTCACGCGGATCTCCCACTGTGTCGAGATGTCGGCGCCCACGCGCCGAGGCGTTCCCCACGCCCGTCGAGGACCCTACCGTACGCGCTTACATGGCCAGCACAGTCACCCCGACGACCACGTCAGACTCGACTACGGCGTAGGAGCGCCTACGCGCGGGCGGCCAACGCTGCCCCCAGGCGCGAGAGAGCGGCGCTTCGCCCGTCCCTTGGTAAGCGGATTCTCACGATGCACAATTCGTTGGACGAGAACGCGGCCGTCAGGGCCTCGTCCAGTTCCCGTTCGCTGGTCACGTCAAAACCCAGTCCCCGACCAAACACCTCACACAGTCGGTCCACCGCCATGGCAGGGATGTCGTTGAATGGACCGTCCAAGATAGGCCGTTGGGTGCCGTAGCCGCCGTTGTCAAAGACCAGGATCACCGCGGGCACATCGTGAAATGCGCATGCGCCAGCCTCGAGTCCCGTCATCGCGAAGGCTCCATCTCCGACGATGACGACTGGGCGCACCTGAGGGTCTGCGATCCCGGCGCCGAGCGCCCCCGGAACGGCGTAGCCCATGGTCGCGTAATAGCCACTCGCCAGCCCCCAACCCGGCAAACGCATGTCGACCGAAGAGAACAGTGCTTCTCCTGGGTCGAGCAGGAGTCCGTGTCGCTCGTCAAGGTGAGCGGAGATGGCATCAACCGCACGCTCCACGGTGAGATCTACCGATTGCGGTACGAACGGCTGATGGTCCGCGATAGGAGCATGGCTGACCAACACCTCATGCGTGGCAATCTCTTGCACCAGGGCGGGAAGAAATGCCCAGAGGGGGACGTCGCGGAAGGTTCGGTACCCCACCGTGACGTCCGTGTCTGTAGCCAGAATGAGGCGCTCGTGGTCGATGTGCGCCGTGAAGGCGCCCAACGTCAGGTCGGTTTGTAGAACCCCGAGACTGAGGAGCACCTCGCTCTTTTCCACGGCCTCGACGATGTGTTCGGGGCTGAGAGCCCCGAGATAAAGTCCCAGCCCGAGACGATGGCGCTCAGGGAAGACACCCCGCGCGAGCGAACTCGTCGCCACGGGAATGTTCGCAGTCTCGGCGAGCGCCAGCAGATCGGACTGCAGCCCGCGTCGAGCCACCATCACGCCCGCATGGATAGCAGCGGTGCTCGCAGCCCCCAACTCGTGCATGACGGCGTCCAGAGCCTGGCGCAGAGCCTGCGCATCCACCGTGGGCAGAACAGGTTCGATGCCGCCATCCGGGCTGTCCACGAGGACATCGACCATGTCACGAGGGACCTCGATATAGCCGGGACGCTGGACCGAGATCATCGTCCGGATAACGCGGTCGATCTCGTCGGTAGCACTGTGGCGCGAATCAAGCACCGCCTGGGCGCAGGTTAGGTCCGTGAAGACCTTCAGTTGCGTGTCGAAGTCCTTAACCCGATGGTGCAGCATGGGATCACTTGCTCGTTCAGCTACCCCGGGGGCACCGCTCAGCAAAAGCAGGGGCACCTGCTCAGCCCACGCATTGGCTACGGCATTGGCCGCCTTGAGTCCCCCCACGCTATAGGTGACGGCCACGACGCCGAATCCGCGCAATCGCGCGTAGGCGTCAGCCGCGAAGCCCGCTCCCTGTTCATCGGTCACGACACGGATGGGAAACCCCTGCGCTGACAGCGCTCCGAAGGCCCGAAGGGCAAAGTCGCCCACGATGCCGAAGCCGCTGGTAACACCCAACTCCCCGAAGCGCCTGACAAGGTGCGCGGCAATGGTCGTCTGGGTCATGTACGGAAGCTCCTGTCTTGAACAACGAGTGTGGATGGGCCCAAGCTCGCGAATTTAGGCTTGGTGAGGACCATCCAGGGCAACCGCTCCATCAGACGCGCTCTCATCGCCCAGAGCAGCGATGCGGACCGCATCCATCTCGGCATCGATCTCGGCATCAAGGTCCGCATCCGCTAGGGCGGCCTCGGTGTTCGGGATGCCCATCTCAGCGGCACGCTTATCCGCCGTAGCCAGCAAACGCCGGATACGACCGGCCACCGCATCCTTGGTCATGGGCGGGTCGGCCAAGGCCCCGAGTTCCTCCAAGCTCGCCTGGCGGTGTTCAAGACGTAGCCGTCCAGCCTCGGCAAGATGATCGGGCACCTCGTCGCCCAGGATCTCCATGGCGCGGCGCACACGGGCACCCGCTGCCACCGCGGCACGCGCCGACCGGCGGAGATTGGCATCATCAAAATTCGCTAGACGATTGGCCGTCGCACGAACCTCGCGCCGCATCCGGCGTTCCTCCCACACCAGAACGCTGGAGTGCGCTCCCATGCGGGTGAGCATCGCGCTTATGGCATCTCCGTCGCGGATCACGACGCGATCGACCCCACGCACCTCACGAGATTTGGCGGGGATCCCCATTCGACGTGCGGCACCGACCAGGGCGAGCGCGGCCTCCGGCCCCGGGCACTGCACTTCGAGGGCAGCCGAGCGACCAGGCTCGGTCAACGTTCCATGCGCGAGGAAGGCACCGCGCCACGCGGCCTCGGCATCGCACACTCCCCCGGTGACGACCGCGGGCGGCAATCCCCGTACCGGACGTCCGCTACCGTCCACGATGCCTGTCTGCCTCGCCAGATGATCACCACCGGCGACCACGCGCACGACGTAGCGGGGTGCCTTGCGCAACCCGCTCGGCTGCATGATGGCGATTTCGCTTTCGGCGTTGAAGATCTCGCCAAGGTCCTTGCGCAGGCGACGCGCGGTCGCACCAGCATCCAGATCAGCCTCGACCACGATGTGCCCGGCCACTAGGTGGAGCCCGCTCGAGAAGCGGAGCATCGCCGAGACCTCAGACTTGCGACAGCACACGCGCGTCACGTCGAGACGACTGAGCTCGTCCTTTACCTCTGCGGTCATGGCCACCGCGCCATCCTCCCATGCTCGCAGTGCTAACTGCCACGCTCCTAGTACGAAAGGGGCTCGACGGCCAGGAGGGGCTCCAGTGCCGACGAAAGCCGCGCTGGGTCATGGACACCGGGCCCGCGTAGCACGTCGGCCAGATGGAGGTGAGCACCGACCCTTCGGCACGCCGCGGCAAGGGTCCCGGTGTCCTCAACCGCTTCAGGATCGGCCAGCACCACATCGAGTCGCACATCGGGGACGAGGTCTGCCCAAGAGCGCAGATGCGAGGCAGCCGTGAAATCCTCTGTCTCGCCTCTTTGCGGACCCGCGTTCAAGATCAGGACCTTGCGTGCTGTGCTGCGTGCCAGCGACTCCCGAAGTGCAGGGATGCGCAGGTGGGGCAGGACGCTCGTGAACCACGAACCCGGGCCTAGCAGGATGACGTCAGCGCCATCGGCCGCGTCGATCGCTTCACGGCATGGCCGAGGTTCCGCTGGCTCGAGGCGGAGCTCCGATACGACGCCGCGAGTCATGGTGAGCCGTGCTTGCCCTCGCACTTCGCCGACGTGACCGTCGCCATCGGCGACGTCGGCCACCACGAGGACGGGATCAAGGCTGTTGGGGAACACGCGACCACGGGCATCGAGCAACTGTCCGAGCCGATCGAGGCCGCCGACCACGTCTCCCAACTCCTGCCACAGAGCGACCAAGATCAGATTGCCGAGGGCATGACCCTCGACGTCACCACTGCCGCCAAAACGATGCTGCAGCACCCTCAACCACAGTCCCTGACGCTCGGAGTCGTCCCGCGGGTCACCTGAAAGGGCAGCGAGCGCCATCCGCAGATCCCCAGGCGGTGGCACACCGAGGTGCTCCCGAAGTCGGCCGCTGGATCCACCGTCATCGCCGGTGCCGACGATCGCGATGGGCTCGATCCCCAGCAGCCTCAGCGCCCGCAGGGTCATGGCAAGGCCGTGCCCCCCGCCAAGGGCAACGACGCGTCGTCCCGAAGAAGCCCCCGTGGTCACTCTCGCCCTAGGTCCCGATGAACGACTAGTGTTTCCACGCCTTGCTTGACCAAGCGGGCGGCGAGGTTTTCGGCCAGGGCTACGCTCCGGTGTTTGCCACCCGTGCAGCCGACGGCGATGGTGACGTAACGCTTGCCCTCCCGCAGATACCCGTCGGCCATCAGATCAAGAAGCCCCGCGGCACGTTCAAGGAACTCGCGTGCGGTGTCGATGGTGAGTACATAGTCATTGACCGCGGGGTCTAGGCCGGTTTGATCTCGAAGTTCCGGCTCCCAGTGCGGATTAGGCAGGAAGCGCGCATCCAGAACGACGTCGGCATCAACGGGAATGCCGTATTTGAATCCGAAACTCATGACCGTGGCACGCAGACGCGCCTCATCGACCGTGAACGCCGCTTCGATCTTGCGGCGCAAATCGTGGACGTTCAGCGTCGTCGTGTCAATGACGAGGTCGGCATCGCCGCGAAGGTCGCGGAGCATATCCCGTTCACGACGCAATCCGTCGACCAGCCGCTCGCCAGCCTGCAACGGATGCGGGCGGCGACTGCTTTCGAATCGGCGTACCAGGGACTCGTCCGAAGCCTCGAGGAAAAGAATCTGCACATCAAGTCCGCGTTCTCTCAAAGCGCGCAGAGCCTCTTCGGTGTCGGCGAAGAATCGCCCCCCACGGACGTCCACCACGACCGCGACGTGCGCGATGGTCGAATCCTGCGTCAGCGCGACGACCGTGTCCGGGATCAGCCGCGGCAGTAGATTGTCGACGACGAACCATCCCAGGTCTTCTAGGGCGCGGGCCGCCGTGGACCGACCCGCTCCGCTCATGCCCGTCACGAGCACGACCTCGGTGACACCGCTCATGCTTCTCCCTCCGGCGATGTCAGCATCTCATCTGACCCGAGGGCCGAACGGATTGCCTGGGCCAAAGTCGGTCCGATCCCGGGTACGGCCTGAAGCTCCTCCGTGCTGGCCAGACGAACCTTGGCCACAGAGCCGAACGCGCGCAGCAGCGCCTTAGCTCGACCCGGTCCCAGACCGGGAACCGCGTCGAGCGCGCTGCCGCGCACGTGACCACGTCGAGTCTTGCGCTGATGCGACAGTGCCCGCCGATGTGCCTCATCACGCAGTCGTTGAAGCAGGTACAGACCCTCGCTTGTGCGCGGCAGGATCACCGGTTCGGGGTCTGCCGGTCGCCAAATCTCCTCCAGGCGCTTGGCCAGGCCGATCACGGGAACGTCGGTTACCGCTCGATCATTGAGGGCACGCTGGGCGGCCTCAACCTGCGGCAATGCACCGTCGATGACCAGCAGCTGCGGTGGGTACGTGAAGGTGCGAGGTCGCCCGTCGTCCGGGGCCTCATCCCGTGGCCGGAATCGCCTAAACACGACCTCATAGACGGCGCTCGTGTCATCGCGCGCCCCCTCGTCGCTCACTGTGTAGCTGCGGTACTCCCCTGGTCGTGGTGCGCCGTCCTCGAAGACGACCAGGGATCCGACGACACCGGTGCCCCCGAGGTGCGAGATATCGATGGCCTCGATGCGCAGCGGCGCTCGGTCCAGATCCAGGTACTCGCGGATCTCCTCCAGAGCCTTGCTCCGGGCAGTGAGATCTCCTGACCGTCGAGCCTTGTGCAGGGCGAGGCGCTGGCCGGCATTCGTCGAGACCGTCTGCTGAAGGTCCTTCTTGGCCCCACGCTGCGGGACCCGGATGGAGACCCGGGTGCCCCGCCGCCAACTCAACCACTGACGGACGTCATCGGGGATCTCCACCGGCGTGAGGATCTCCGGAGCCACCTCGTCCGCATCCTCGACGAGCGCGACGAGCAACCGACCCACCAGCTCCGATTCTGACGCCTCGTCGGCGCGCTCCACGACATAGCTCCGCTGTCCGCGAATTCGGCCTTCTCGAACGTGGAAGACTTCGAACGCCGCCTCAAGCTCATCGACGGCCATGCCGACGACGTCAGCATCCACGGACTCATCGAAGACAACGGAGTTGCGTTCCATCGCACGCTCCAGCGCGCCGAGATCATCGCGGAGGCGAGCCGCGCGTTCATAGTCGAGTTCTGCCGCCGCCTCCTGCATCTGCTGTGACAACCTCCGCTGAAAGGTCCGGGCCTGGCCGGTCAGGAATGAGCACAGGTCCTCGGCGATCTGCCGATGTTCGCCCTCCGTGACGCGGCCCACGCATGGGGCGGAGCATTTGCCAATATCCGCGAGGAGACAGGGACGCCGAGTGCGCTCCGCCCGCGCAAATACTCCGGAGCTACACGTACGCACCGGGAACACCCGCAGCAGGGCGTCGAGTGTGGCGCGGATCGCCCACGCGTGGGCATAGGGACCGAAGTAGCGGGTCCCACGACGTTTCGCGCCGCGTGTTACCAGAGCACGTGGAAAGGCATCGCCCATCGTGACGGCGAGGTAGGGGTAGGACTTGTCATCGCGGTACTTCACATTGAAGCGCGGATCGAATTCCTTGATCCAGGAGTACTCCAACTGCAGTGCTTCGACTTCGCTGCCCACGACCACCCAGTCGACGTCGGCCGCCTCGGCGACCATGGAACGGGTGCGTGGATGAAGGGTACGCGGGTCGGCGAAGTAGGAAGTAAGACGGCTTCGTAGCGACTTGGCCTTGCCGACGTAGATCACACGCCCGTCCCCATCACGGAATCGATACACCCCCGGATCTTCCGGAATGCTGCCCGTGGGCGGTCGAAACGAGTGGGCAGGGCTCACCGATGATCCGCACGCATCACGCGAGGTACACGGTTCCGTCAACGACGGAGATGGCCACGGGCGGCAGACCGGTGGGAGATGGCCCGGAGATGAGGGCGCCGTCGTCCGCGGAGAACAGCGAGTTGTGGCACGGACACACGATCACGTTGTCCTCCACGCCAGCCATGAGGCAGCCCTGGTGGGGACAGACCGCGGAGAAGCCGCGCACATCACCTTCGGCAGGTTGCGTGACGACGACCTTGGGCCCGTCGTAGACCACGCCCCCCGAAACGGGGACCTGATCCACCGGACCGAGTGGCTCACCGGCTGGCGTGGCCGATGACGAACTCGAGGAGGAACTTGAGGAGGAACTCGACGACGAACTCGACGACGATGTCGACGATGAGGTGGAGGACGAGGAGGTGTCGGAGCTGGAGGTGCTCTGCGCCGACTCGTCACCGCCTCCGCACGCCGCCAGAGCGGCAGCGGCACCAAGGGTGCCTGAGGTGGCCAGGAATGCGCGACGGTCGATATCCATGCCCCACAGGCTACGACGCCCGGCGCCCTCGGGCACGTCGCGGCCGCTGCGTGAGACCCAGGTGTCGGGCGAGGAACTCACCGGTATGACTGCCCGCCACTGCGGCCACGTCCTCAGGAGTGCCCGTTGCGACCACGGTGCCACCACCGGAGCCGCCTTCGGGACCCATGTCGATAATCCAGTCGGCGCTCTTGATGACATCGAGGTTGTGCTCGATGACAATGACCGAATTGCCCTTATCGACAAGGCTCTGCAGAACCCCGAGAAGTTTGCGGATGTCCTCAAAGTGCAGACCCGTTGTGGGCTCGTCCAGGACGTAGACGGTGCGCCCGGTGGAGCGCTTCTGCAACTCCGCAGCCAGCTTCACCCGCTGTGCCTCACCTCCGGACAAGGTCGGTGCGGACTGTCCCATCCGGACATAGCCCAGGCCCACTTCGACCAGTGTTCGCAGGTGACGGGCGATCGCCGGGACCGACTCGAAGAACTCCAGTGCCTCCTCGATCGGCATGTCGAGGACTTCGGCGATTGTCTTGCCCTTGTAATGCACTTCGAGCGTCTCACGGTTGTAACGCGCACCGTGACACTCCTCGCAGGGGACGTACACGTCGGGCAGGAAGTTCATCTCGATGCGCAAGGTGCCGTCACCGGCGCACGCTTCGCAGCGCCCGCCCTTGACGTTGAAGGAGAACCTCCCCTGTAGGTATCCGCGCACCTTGGCCTCGGGAGTCTCCGCGAAGAGTTTGCGGATGTGATCAAAGACGCCCGTGTAGGTCGCGGGATTGCTTCGAGGGGTACGACCGATCGGGCTTTGGTCAACGTGCACGACCTTGTCCACGTGCTCCATCCCGGAGATTTTGCGATGTCGACCCGGCACGGTGCGGGCACCATTGAGTTCTCGCGCCAAGGCGGCATACAGGATGTCGTTGACCAACGTCGACTTCCCCGAACCACTCACACCGGTGACGGCCACGAAAACGCCGAGCGGAAAATCCACGGTGACGTCCTGAAGATTGTGTTCGGCAGCTCCGCGGACGGTGAGTTGCCGTTTGGGATCGATGCCGCGTCGTACCAGCGGCGTCTCGATCGCGAGCCGCCCGTCGAGGTAGGCCCCGGTTATCGATTCGGTGGAGGCGAGGAGCTCCTCGACCGGTCCGCTCACGACGATCTTTCCGCCGTGCTCTCCGGCCCCGGGGCCGATATCGACGACCCAGTCCGCGGTCCGAATGGTGTCCTCGTCGTGCTCGACCACGATCAGTGTGTTGCCCAGGTCGCGCAGGCGCACCAGGGTGTCAATGAGCCGCGCGTTGTCACGCTGATGCAGGCCGATGCTGGGCTCGTCCAGGACGTAAAGCACGCCGACCAGACCCGAGCCGATCTGGGTGGCGAGGCGAATGCGCTGAGCCTCTCCTCCGGCCAACGTTGCTGCCGGACGGTCGAGCGATAGGTAGTGCAGTCCGACGTCGGTGAGGAAGCGCAGGCGCTCATTGACCTCTTTGAGGACCCGCGCCGCAATCGTGGCGTCGCGCTCGCTCAACTCAAGCTCGGCCAGAAACGCGGCGGCCTCACCAATCGGCATCTCCGCGATCTGGGCAATGGAACGGTCGGCTACGGTCACGGCAAGACTGACCGGCTTCAGCCGGGCGCCCTCACAGGCGTCGCAGGGGACTTCGCGCATGTAACCGGCGAAACGCTCTCGGCTACTGTCGGTTTCGGCTTCAGCATGCCGTCGCTCGATGTAGGGCACCACGCCCTCGTACGTCGTGAAATAGCTGCGCTGGCGGCCATACCTGTTGCGGTAACGCACATGCACCTCGGTGGAATGTCCGTACAGCAGCGACTTACGCGCCTTCGCCGGCAGTTTGCTCCAGGGGGTGTCTAGGTCGAACCCCATGTCCTGCGCAAGCGCCTCAACCAGGCGAGCGAAGTAATCACTGACATGGCCACCGGACCACGGTGCGATCGCGCCCTCGGCCAGGGTGAGCGAGGGATCCGGGACGACGAGTTCGGGGTCGACCTCCATCCGAGTGCCGAGCCCGCTGCACTCCGGACAGGCACCGAACGGTGAATTGAACGAGAAGGACCGGGGCTCGAGTTGCTCGAAGGACAAATCGTCGGTGAGGCAGGCCAGGTGCTCGCTGTAGGTGCGTTCACGGCCCGGATCGCCCTCGGGGAGATCGACCATCTCTGCAATGACCAGGCCACCGGACAGGCGAAGTGCGGTCTCGACCGAGTCGGTGAGGCGGCGCTGGGACGACGGCTTGGCGACCAGACGGTCTACCACCACCTCAATCGTGTGCTTCTCCTGCTTCTTCAGCGTCGGTGGCTCCTCGAGCGGATGGACAACACCATCGACGCGCACCCGGGCGTATCCCTGCGCCTGCAACTGCCGGAAGAGGTCGGCGTATTCGCCCTTGCGCTCGCGGACGATGGGGCTGAGTACCTGAAATCGCGTGCCGTCCGGCATCTCGAGGAGTCGATCAACGATCTGACTTGGCGTCTGCTGTGCGATCGGCTCACCGCACACGGGGCAGTGTGGTTTGCCTATGCGGGCGAAGAGCAGACGTAGATAGTCGTAGACCTCCGTGATGGTGCCGACGGTAGATCGGGGGTTCCGTGACGTGGACTTCTGGTCGATCGACACCGCCGGCGAGAGCCCTTCGATGAAGTCGACGTCGGGCTTGTCCATCTGGCCGAGGAACTGCCGTGCGTACGCCGAGAGGCTCTCGACGTACCGGCGCTGACCCTCGGCAAAGATCGTGTCGAAGGCAAGACTGGACTTGCCGGAGCCGGACAGCCCGGTGAAGACGATTAGGGCGTCTCGGGGCAGGTCGAGCGAGACATCCTTGAGGTTGTGCTCGCGGGCTCCGCGCACGATCAATCGCTCCGACACCGGGCCAGGCTAGCCGTAGGCTGTGACAGTGACCTACACGGGAGACGTCCGGGTCGGGGGCCCGGCAGACGTACGCGAACTGCCCGGGCTGGTGTTGTCCAAGCTGGCCGTGGGGCCCTATGACAACAACGCCTACCTGCTGCGCTGCCGCGAAACGGGCGAGCAGGTCCTCATCGACGCCCCGGCCGAGCCGGATGTCCTGCTCGACCTCGTCGGCGAAGACGGGATCCAGGCGGTCATCACCACCCATCGCCATGCAGACCACTGGCAGGCCCTCGGCCCCGTTGTGGCGGCTACGGGCGCGACAACCGTCGCGGGTCGCCATGATGCCGAAGGCATCGCGGTGACCACCGACGTCTTGCTCGATGACGGCGATGAGGTTGCTTTCGGCTCCGTCGTGCTTCGGGCGATTCATCTGGTGGGTCACACACCCGGTGCTATCGCCCTGCTATACGACGACCCGGAAGGCCAACCGCACCTGTTCACCGGCGACTGCCTTTTCCCCGGCGGCGTCGGCAAGACGACGACGCCGGAGGACTTCGCGTCCCTCTACGGGGGCGTCGTTCACAAGGTCTTCGACGTCCTTCCGGACGAGACCTGGGTCTATCCCGGCCACGGAAACGACACCACCGTGGGGGCGGAGCGGCCTCACCTCGCCGAGTGGGCCGAGCGCGGCTGGTAATCAATGGGTTCGCTGCGGTGAGCGGACGTCACACAGCGGGTGGTTCGGGGTTCTGTGGATCTAGCTCCTCTGGTTCGAGATCCGCCAGGGCCTTACCCCCCTCGGCAGCCGCCTCGAGTTCAGCCTGGTACTCAGGCCCTTCGAGGACGAGCGCCGGGTTCCTGCGCACGGCCACGAGGCTGATCACGGTGGTCGCCGCGAGAACCCCTATGATCACCGCCAAGGAGACCCCGATCGAGATGTGCGGCACGGGAATCGAGGTCGTCGCACCCACCGCTTCCAAGACCAACTTCACCCCGATGAACGCCAGGATGATGGCGAGGCCGCGGTTGAGGTAGACGAGCCGGTCAAGCAGTCCGTGCAAGAGGAAGAACAGCTGACGCAGGCCCATGAGGGCAAAGGCGTTCGCGGTGAACACGATGTAGGCCTCCTGGGTCAGGCCGAACACCGCGGGGATCGAGTCCAGGGCGAAGAGGAGGTCGGTCGTCCCGATGGCAAGCATGACCATGAGCATGGGCGTCACGTGGCGCTTGCCGTCGAGACGAACAGTCAGCTTGGTGCCGTGGTACTCCCGTGTGGTGGTCACACGCTTCTCAACGAATCGGATGAGGCCGTTGCCCTCAGGATCGGGTTCCTCATCGTGGGATCGCCATACCTTGAACGCCGTGTAGAGCAGCAGCGCGCCGAAGAGATAGAAAGTCCCCGTGAACCGGGCGATTGCTTCCGCTCCGATGACGATAAGAATTCCACGCAGGATCAAAGCGATGACGATGCCGACCAGCAAAACGCGATGCTGATACTCGGCCGGAACGGCGAATGCCGAGAGGATCACCAGGAAGACGAAGAGGTTATCGACGCTCAGTGAGTACTCGGTGATGTATCCCGCCACGAACTGACCGGCGTAGGTCGCACCCGCGTAGACGTAGAGGAAGACTGCGAATGCTGCCGCGAGCAGGACGTAGAAGATCACCCAGCGGGTCGCCTCGCGGGGGCCGAAGACGTGCGGTCGACTATCCACCACGATCAGATCGATCACGATGATGCCCACGAGGCCACCGATCGTGGCCAGCCACATCCAGGTGGGGACGTTCACGCCTGTCCCGCCTCCTGCATGCCGCGCAGCTCCTTCTTCAATTCGGCGACTTCATCCCGGTAGCGCGCCGCGACCTCGAACTGCAGTTCGGCCGCAGCCTGGTGCATCTGCTCGGTCAACTCGGTGATGAGATCGGTGAGGTCCTGCCCCGCCACGGTACGCGCACGCTTGGGAACGTCGGTATCGGCCAGGAAGTGGGCGGTGTCGGCGTCCTCTCGGGCGAGCAGATCGGTGATGTCGGCGATCTTCTTACGCAGCGGCGTCGGGTCGATACCATGTTCGAGGTTGTAGGCCACCTGCTTGGCGCGCCGCCGGTTGGTCTCGTCGATGGCGCGGGCCATGCTCGGTGTGATCGAGTCCGCATACATGTGAACCTGGCCGCTGACATTACGGGCTGCGCGACCGATCGTTTGGATCAGAGACGTCTCGGACCTCAAGAACCCCTCCTTGTCCGCGTCGAGAATGCTCACTAGTGACACTTCCGGCAGGTCAAGTCCCTCGCGGAGCAGATTGATGCCGACGAGCACGTCGAATTCGCCCAGACGCAGTTCGCGCAAGAGCTCGACACGGCGGAGGGTGTCGACCTCAGAGTGCAGATAGCGCACCCGTACGCCGTTTTCCTCTAGGTAGTCCGTGAGGTCCTCCGCCATCCGCTTGGTCAACGTCGTGACGAGAACGCGCTCATCGCGCACGGCCCGCTGCCTAATCTCGTCCATCAGGTCATCGATCTGTCCCTTGGTGGGCTTGATGATCACCTCGGGATCGATGAGGCCCGTCGGGCGAATCACCTGTTCGACGAACTCACCGCCGGACTCCCCCAATTCGAACGGCCCCGGCGTGGCGGAGAGATACACGGTCTGTCCGACGCGCTCGCGGAATTCCTCCCATCGCAGTGGGCGGTTGTCCATCGCGCTCGGCAGACGGAAACCGTGATCGACGAGCGTTCGCTTGCGGCTCATGTCGCCCTCGTACATGGCACCGATCTGCGGGACGCTTACGTGGGATTCGTCGATGATGAGGAGGAAATCCTCAGGGAAGTAGTCCAGCAGACAGTTCGGGGCTGAGCCAGGCTCACGCCCGTCGATGTGTCGTGAGTAGTTCTCGATACCGGCGCAACTACCCACCTGCCGCATCATCTCGATGTCGTAGGTCGTGCGCATGCGCAGGCGTTGCGCTTCGAGCAGTTTGCCCTGCGCCTCGAGGTCGGCCAGCCGCTCCTCGAGCTCGGCCTCGATTCCCGCGATCGCTCTCGCCATGCGCTCTGGCCCCGCGACGTAATGCGTGGCCGGAAAGATGTAGAGCTCCTCGTCCTCGGTGATGATCTCTCCGGTCACCGGGTGCAATGTCATGAGGCGCTCGATCTCGTCGCCAAACATCTCGATCCGCACCGGATGGGTCTCATAGACCGGGAAGACCTCGAGCGTGTCGCCACGAACGCGGAAAGTGCCACGCTCGAAGCTGGTGTCATTGCGTGTGTACTGGATATCGACCATGGCGCGCAGGAGAGAGTCTCGATCGTGCTCCTCCCCTACTCGTAGCCGCACCATGCGATCGACGTACTCCTGCGGTGTGCCCAGGCCGTAGATCGCCGAGACGGTGGAGCAGGTTCGTCTCGACATGAAGGATTTTTCGTTCCTCTACGAGCAGGGCGATGCGCTGGTGTTCATGGACACTGAGAGCTACGAGCAGCTCGAACTGCAGAAAGATTTCGTCGGCGACCGCTCGGCTT
>JALQUH010000039.1 GCA_023263845.1 Candidatus Nanopelagicales bacterium
CGTACGGCACGTTGTCCATCGAGCAGGGCACCCACCGGCTCGTGCGCATCTCGCCGTTCGACAACCAGGGCCGACGTCAGACGTCGTTCGCCGCGGTCGAGGTTGTCCCGGTCATGGAGGAGACCGACCACATCGACATCCCCGAGGACGAGATCCGCGTCGATGTATATCGGTCGAGCGGACCGGGAGGTCAGGGTGTGAACACGACGGACTCGGCGGTGCGCATCACCCATCTGCCGACAGGGATCGTGGTCTCGTGCCAGAACGAGCGCTCCCAGTTGCAGAACCGCGCCACCGCAATGGCTGTCCTGCAGGCGAAGCTCCTGCAAAAGCAGCGCGAGGAGGAGCGGGCCAAGATCAACGCACTGAAGGACGACTCGGCGGGCTCCTGGGGGACGCAGATGCGTTCGTATGTCCTGCATCCGTATCAAATGGTCAAGGACCTGCGGACCGAGTACGAGACAGGTAACACGGCTGCGGTGCTCGACGGCGAAATCGACGACTTCATCGAGGAAGGCATTCGCTGGCGCCGCCAGCGAGAGACCGCCTCCTAATCCGCGACATTCCGCCGCCGATTGCTCGGCGTGCCGGACCTGGGCCACGGTAGGTTGCCGGTATGGCTGAGTACTCCGTCGAACCTGAGAACCGCTCCTGGACGGCAACCAAGGTCGTCTCGATCATCGTGGCGATCCTCACGGGTGGCTACATGGCCCCCTGGGCTGTGGCCGCCGTGCGTGACGTGCCGCACTGGGCGGTCTTCTGGATCAACCTGCTCCTGGGCTGGACCATCATCGGCTGGATCGTGGCCCTCGTGATGGCGCTGCGGGCCCAGCGGGTCGTCGTACGCCCCAATTAGGGAAGCCGGGCGCGTTCTTTCGGCAGATTGCCGGTCTAGCCCCCGAAAGTGACCAAAGAACGCCCGCGAGGCCCCTGGGGCGCGGCGCCGAAAGCGGGATTTCCGGCCCGGACCCGTAAACTCCTGGGGTGATCCTGTTCGAGAACGTGGTGAAGCAGTACCCATCGCAGAACCGCCCCGCCCTGGACGACGTGTCCCTGGAGGTCGAAAAGGGCGAATTCGTCTTCCTCGTGGGTGCCTCCGGGTCGGGCAAGTCGACCTTCCTTCGGCTGGTGCTCAAGGAGGAGTCCCCGAATTCTGGTCGCGTGTGGGTGGCCGGTAAGGACCTTGGCCGGCTCTCGAACTGGAAGAT
Organism: Candidatus Nanopelagicales bacterium; assembly: GCA_023263845.1. Classification (GTDB taxonomy): domain Bacteria; phylum Actinomycetota; class Actinomycetes; order S36-B12; family S36-B12; genus Mxb001. Next base: position 1,209 of record JALQUH010000039.1, read on the forward strand.
CCCCCAACTCCGTCGCCGCATCGGCACGGTTTTCCAGGACTTCCGCCTCCTGCCTAACAAGACCGTCTTCGACAACGTCGCCTTCACCCTCGAGGTCATTGGCAAGTCCCGGGCCCAGGTCCAGCGCATCGTCCCGGAGGTCCTCGAACTCGTCGGGCTCGAGGGCAAGGAGCATCGGATGCCTGACGAGCTCTCCGGTGGTGAGCAGCAGCGCGTGGCCATTGCCCGCGCATTCGTCAACAAGCCGGCGATCCTCATCGCCGACGAGCCCACGGGCAACCTCGACCCGACCACATCCGAGGGCATCATGAAGTTGCTCGAGCGCATCAACCGCACCGGCACCACGGTCGTCATGGCGACGCACGATGTCGCCATCGTCAACCAGATGCGCAAGCGCGTTATTGAGTTGGAGACGGGTCACCTCGTGCGCGACCAGTCGCGTGGCGTCTACGGATACTCGGAGTAGTTCGCGATGCAGACTCGATTCGTCTTCAGCGAGGTCGGCAACGGTCTACGCCGCAACCTGACCATGACGGTGGCCGTGGTGATCACGGTTGGGGTCTCTCTCGCACTGTTTGGTGTTTCCCTGCTCGTGCGTTCGCAGGTCGACACCATGAAGGACTTTTGGTACGACAAGGTCGAGGTCTCGATCTTCCTGTGCAACGACAACTCCGAGACTGCTTCCTGTGCCGGTGGCAAGGTGACCGATGCGCAGAAGGAGCAGATTCAGACTGACCTGGAATCGCTCAAGCCGCTCGTCCAGGATATTTACTTCGAGACGCAGCAGGAGGCGTACGACCGCTTCATCGTCCAGTACCGCAACTCGCCGATCATCGATAGCGTCACGGTCGAGGCCCTGCCGGAATCCTTCCGCGTGAAACTCTCCGATCCGACGCAGTACGACATCGTGGCGTCGGCGTTCGAGGGCAGGCCCGGTGTCGAACAGGTCAACGATCAGCGGCAATTCCTGGAGAAATTCTTCCAGCTGCTA
>JALQUH010000077.1 GCA_023263845.1 Candidatus Nanopelagicales bacterium
AACGGCAGTGCCGTCTCGCCGCCTGCCGCTTCGTCACGTTTCTGAATGCCGAGAGAGCCAAGTAGCCCCTGTGGCTTTTGTTCTTGCATCATCTGCGGGCCTTTCGTCGATGTTTGTGGGCCTTTGCCCAGTAAGCTCATAGTTTCGGCTGCGATCTTTTTACCTTCGCGAGCGCCAGCAAGCTCAACCTGCCAAGGCTCCCAACTCATCGGCACGTCAAGGCCGAACTTGGTTGCGTTGGCCTTGAGCCACTGGGCCTCTCGGCTATTCGGGTCTCTCAAAAGTCCGCCGCCAGCCGCGCCGAAATCAACAGCAAGACCTTTGTTGTGCATTGATCTCCCTGGGGGCGCTACCCACTTACGAGCAGCGGCAGGTGAGCCATACTTCTTGAGCGCCGCGCCCTTGCGCAGATTGTCATTGCTGACGAACATCGCCAGCCCCCGACCGTCCGGCACACCGGGATCAGGGCGCAGCCGACCGACGAAGGAAGGGTCCTGCCCAGCCGCCTGCAGGGGAGTCGGGACATCGGAGAGGACCACGCCCTCGGCCTGAGCAAGGATTTGAGTGGCCTGCTCGACCGAAAGGGGCCGTTCGAACTCGGCATTGATGGACAGGGAGTGACCGGTGAACACCGGCACGCGCACGCAGGTGCCGGAGACGAGTAGATCGGGAATACCGAGGATTTTGCGGCTCTCATTGCGGAGCTTCTTCTCCTCGTCGGTCTCGAACATCCCGTCGTCCACGATCGAGCCCGCAATCGGTACGACGTCGAAGGCGATCGGACGGACGTACTTCACCGGTGCCGGGAACTCCACCGCGGAGCCGTCGTGCGTGAGCACGGTGACGTCACCGGCAAGCACAGCGCGCACCTGAGTGTCGAGTTCCTCGACGCCGGCCAGGCCACTTCCGGACACCGCCTGGAACGTCGTGACGACAAGTCGCACAAGACCAGCCTCGCGATGCAGCGGCATGAGGACGGGCATGGCCGCCATCGTCGTGCAATTGGGATTGGCGATGATGCCCTTAACCGCGTCGGCGATCGCTCCAGGGTTGACCTCGCTGACCACGAGGGGCACCTGCGGATCCATCCGCCATGCGGAGGAGTTGTCGATGACGGTGGCGCCGGCCTCGGCGAATCGCGGAGCCTCGGCCTTGGAGGTCGAGCCACCCGCCGAGAACAGAGCGATGTCGATCCCGCTCACGTCAGCCGTGGCGGTGTCTTCCACCACCACCTCACTGCCGCGCCACGGCAAGGTGGTGCCCGCCGAGCGAGCCGACGCGAAGTAGCGAATGCGCTCCACAGGGAAGTTTCGCTCCTCCAGCAGGCGGCGCATGACGCCGCCAACCTGCCCGGTCGCTCCAACAACCGCGATGCTGGCGCCGCTCATCGACCGGTCCCGGCATAGACGACAGCCTCGCCATCGGCATCGAGTCCGAACGCCGTGTGCAGCGCCTGCACAGCGGTCTTGGCGACGTCGGCGCGGGTCACCACGGAGATGCGGATCTCCGAGGTCGAGATCATCTCGACGTTGACGCCGGCATCGGAGAGCGCTGAGAAGAACGTCGCCGAGACACCGGGGTGCGAGCGCATGCCGGCACCCAC
>JALQUH010000126.1 GCA_023263845.1 Candidatus Nanopelagicales bacterium
CCTCGCCGAGGGCTGGATGCACAACCGAGTTCGCATGGTCGTCGCCTCGTTCCTCGTCAAAGACCTTCACCTGCCCTGGCAGCGGGGTGCAGCGCACTTCATGCGCTGGCTGCGCGATGGTGACCTCGCCAGCAACGCCCACGGCTGGCAGTGGACCGCGGGCTGCGGCACCGACGCCTCGCCGTACCACCGCGTCTTCAATCCGGTGGGGCAAGGTGAGCGATTCGACCCCCACGGGGACTACGTCCGACGCTACATACCGGAGCTGGCGCATCTGCCCGGCAAGGCCGCGCACAAGCCATGGGACGTGCTGGGCGGGTACGACGGCGGATACCCCGAGCGCATCGTCGATCACGCGACCGAACGACTCGATGCGCTCGATCGCTTCGCCCGGATGAAAGAAGTCACCACCCGGACCTGAGAGACTGGTCCACTATGACGACCGTCGCCGTGCTGTCCCTCAAGGGCGGGGTGGGCAAGACCACCTGCGTCCTCGGGCTGGCCGGCGCCGCGTGGGCGCGCAATCTTTCGGTCCTCGTGGTCGACGCCGACCCCCAGGCCAATGCCACCGCAGCCCTTGATCTGCCACCCCACGTCTTCAGCCTCGGCGACGTGTTGGCCGACGGCCGACCCGGCATCGCCAAGGAGGCGGTGGTCCCCTCGGGCTGGGGTCCGCGTCTACACGCCGTCCCCAGCGAGGAGGCCCTCGCCCACCGCAATCGGCCAGAGGGACCTGACTCGGCGACCCGGCTGCGCGTGAGCCTGACCGGGGTGGCCGACCGCTATGACCTGGTCCTCATCGACTGCCCGCCGTCGTTGGACGAGCTCACCCGCAATGCCCTGGCCGCTGCCGACGGCGCCCTTGTCGTCACCGAGCCGGGCTTTTTCGCCCTTCAGGGGGCCACCCGCGCGCTGGCCGCCGTCGAGGCCGCCCGTGATTCCCTCAACCTGCGCCTGCGACCGGTCGGGATCTGCGTCAACCGACTGCGCACGCAACTTAGCGAGCATCGCTACCGGCTCGAGGAACTCCACATGGCGTTCCCCGACCTCATCATCGATCCGCCCATCCCCGAACGCTCGGCCGTGCAGCAGGCACAGGGCGCGAGCGTGCCCATCCAAGCCTGGCCCTCACCCGGTGCCCGGGAAGCGGTGGAGGCGTTCGACGACGTACTTGATCGAGTGCTGCGCTGACGTGCAACGCTGACCGAAGAAGGAGTCCCATGTCCAAGCCCGAACCACGACCGGCGCTCACCAAGGCACCCGATGCGGCGCTTCATCCGGTCAGCGGCCGTCCGGCGCCAGTCGAGCGACGGGCCAGCAAGGACGGTACGTCGAAGGGGTCTGCCGCCGACGCGATCACCGGCACCCTGAAGGACAAGTACGTCGACCTTGGGGTGCGCGTGCCGAAGTCAGTTCGCAAGCGGCTGCGCCAAGAAGCGAAGGCCCGAGGGATCACCACGGACGAACTTGCCACCACCCTCCTGGCGACATCACTCCCGCGCTAGCCAAGAACCCGGTGCATCCGCTTGACGCGGATCCCCCCCATGAGCCACGCCGGCGGCGATGTGTCGTACACGGTAAATCCGTTTGACCGATACAGACGCTCGGCCCCAGTGTTGCTGGCATCGACATCCAACGCCGCCGTCACGAGGTTCTGGTCGCGGCCGCGCTGTAGAAAGTCCGCAAGCAGGGCGGACCCCACGCCTGCCGTGCGCATCGGCGCTCGCACGGCGATCGCGGTCAGATACCACTCTTGATCAACATGGGACTCCATGAATCGCAGGAACGGCAAGCCCGCGAACGCGACGGCGGTCATTCTCAGGCGCGGCCAACCCCAGCCCAGGCCGAGCGCCGGATCGGGCACGGGGGTCGCCGCGGGAGCACTCACCGTGACACCGGCCACGCGGCCGTCTACTTCGGCGATGCGCCCGCGCTCAACCGACCAGGCATGTCCCGAGGTGGCCACGACCGCATTCATGACCTCTTGCCATCGCCGGCCCAGCATCATCGAGAACATCTTGCCCGTGGCAGTTTCCAAAGCCCAGGAGACGTTGGCGATGTCCTCCGCCGAATCGGATCGGGCATCGCGCATCACCAACGCACCCGAGGCCATGGGGAGACGCTACCGCCGCTAAGGAACGGGGTGGCGGGCGTCGTACTTCAGAAAGCTCGGAGCCCAGGCGACCAGGCCGATGGCAGCCACGATGCACAGCAGACCGCCCGTGGCCGCCGAGATCGTCTCTCCGAACGCCGCGGCGACCGCGCCGGACTCCACGTCGCCCAGCCTCGGGCCACCCACGACGACGACCGTGTGGATGCCCTGCAGTCGGCCGCGGAAATCATCGGGTGTGGCCGCCTGCAAGATCGTGGCCCGAAAGATCGCGCTCACGCTATCGGCGCCGCCGGCGATCGCCAGTAGGACGAGCGCGGCCGGCAGCCAGTGCCACAGACCGAAGAGGGCAATCGCTGCGCCCCAGACCAGGATGGAGATGAACACCGCAAGACCCTGCCGTCGTACGCCACCGAGCCGGCCGGACAGGCTGCTCGCGATCACCGAGCCGACAGCCGGGGCTGCCGAGAGCAGTCCGACGATGAGGGCAACGTCGGCGACCGAGCCTCCGAACCACAGTGTCGCGATGGCGGGAAAGAGTGCTCTGGGCATGCCGAAGACCATGGCGGCCATGTCGACGTAGAACGACATTTGCAGATTTCGCTTGCCGCGCAGGAAGCGCAGCCCCTCCAGCACGCTGGCCCAGCCCCGGCGCGCGTCGACCGGTACTCCCTCCGGCGGTAGCGCTGGCAAGCGCCACATCGCCCACACTGCCACCGCAAACAGGACGAGGTCGATGAGGTAGACGATGGTCGTGGTCCCCGCGGCCGCGACAACCAAGCCGGCGAGGACCGGCCCCAACGTGAAGGCGATCCCCCAGGTCAGGGTGTTGAGTGCGTTGGCCGCCGGCAGCAATTCGATCGGCACCAGTCGCGGGACGATCGAGTTGCGCGCTGGATTGCTGAAGGCGAAGAACCCTGACTGCACGGCGATGATCCCGTACAGCACCGCGACAGAACCCACGCCCGCGAGTGCCTGCGCCACCAAGGCCAGGGTGCACCCCCACAGGCCGATCGTGGCGAAGAGCGCGACGCGCCGACGATCGACGCGATCGAGTAGCGCACCGCCGTAGAGGCCAAGGACGACGAGCGGCACGAACTGGAACAGGCCCACGAGACCGACGGCGAACGACGACCCGGTCAGGTCGTACACCTGAAGCGCGACGGCGACGCCGGTCATCTGTTGGCCGATGGTGCCCACGCTGTGACCGATCCACAGACGACGGAACGGCGGGCTCTCCCGTAGGGGTGTCAGGTCAGCGAAGAGTCCGGCCACGTCAGGGTGACAACCGTTCGACGACCCAAGCGCCGGCGTCGTCGAGTGCGGCGTCCGCATGGTCGTCATCGACTGCGCGCCGAAAACGCAAGCGATCGTGCAAGCGCGAGTCCCGCCCCTGCCAGAACTCCATGGTGTCGGGCACGACTATCCAGCCACCCCAGAAGTCCGGGAGGGGAACTTCGTCCGGGTAACGCTCGGCGATCTCGGCGTAACGAGCATCAAGAGGCTCACGTCCGTCGAGCACCTCAGACTGCCGACTGGCCCAAGCGCCCCAACGCGAGCCGATCGGTCGGGAGGCGAAGTAATCCGCCGCCTCTTCCCGCGGCACCCGAATGGCACGACCGGTGACGACCACCTGCCGGTGCATCGCGAACCAGGGGAAGACGCAGGAGGCTCGCCCGGTCGCGGCGAGGTCCTGCCCCTTCGTGGATTCCAGGTTGGTGTAGAACGCCAGGCCGCGGGCGTCGATGTCCTTCAGCAACACAGTTCGAGCGCTGGGCACGCCCTCAGGCGAAACGGTGCCGAGAACCATGGCATTGGGCTCGGGCAGCTCGGCGGCCACAGCCTCGGCGAGCCATCGACGGAACTGGGCCAGCGGCGTCGGCGCGAGGTCAGCCTCAGCCAGGGAACCGGCCATCACGGACCCATCCGGGCCATAGGAGACCCGCATGTGGCGCAGATCAGAGGCATCGTCCACGACCCGCATCCCATCACGGCCGCGTTTCAGGGTTGAATGGGGGGATGAGCGACTTCGTTCCCGGCCTCGAAGGCGTCGTGGCCTTCGAAACCCAGATCGCCGAGCCCGACCGCGCAGGGGGTTCGCTGCGCTATCGCGGTGTCGACATCGAAGACCTGGTGGGCCGGGTGAGCTTCGGGAACGTCTGGGGTCTGCTCGTCGACAATGAGTTCAACCCGGGCTTGCCGCCCGCCGAGCCCTATCCGATCCCGGTGCATTCGGGTGACGTGCGGGTCGACGTCCAGGCCGCCTTGACGATGCTCGCGCCGTCCTGGGGACTGCAGCCGCTCCTCGACATCGACGACGACACCGCACGCGGCAACCTGGCCGATGTCTCGGTCACCGCAATGTCCTTCATCGCCCAGTCAGCACGCGGTCTTGGACTACCGATGATTCCGCAATCGCGCATCGACGAGGCGCACACCATCGTCGAACGCTTCATGGTTCGCTGGCGCGGCGAGCCGGATCCCCGGCACGTGCAGGCTGTCGACGCCTACTTCGTTTCCGCGGCCGAGCACGGAATGAATGCATCCACTTTCACGGCTCGTGTGATTGCCTCCACCGGGGCAGACGTTGCTGCCTCTATCTCCGGCGCCATCGGCGCTCTCAGCGGACCCTTGCACGGCGGCGCCCCCTCCCGTGTCCTAGGAATGATCGAGGAAGTCGACCGCACGGGCGATGCGGACGCCTACGTGCGCTCAGTCCTCGACCGCGGCCAGCGCCTGATGGGCTTTGGTCATCGTGTCTACCGAGCGGAGGATCCGCGCGCCCGCGTCCTGCGTCGCACTGCCGCCGAACTCAACGCACCCCGCTATGAAGCTGCGGTGGCACTCGAGCAGGCTGCGCTCCGCGAACTCAGGTCTCGACGTCCGGACCGCATCCTGGAGACCAACGTTGATTACTGGGCGGCCGTCATCTTGGACTTCGCCGAGGTGCCCGCCGAACTGTTCACCTCGATGTTCACCTGTGCCCGACTCGCTGGCTGGAGCGCGCACATCCTGGAGCAGAAGCGCACCGGCCGACTGGTCCGCCCGTCGGCCCGCTATGTGGGCTCGGCACCGCGCGTTCCTGAGGCCGTGCCCGGATGGGATCCGGTCATGGTTGCACCGTCCGGCTATGTACCTGATGAGCGCGAATCACGACGTCCCGCCGTTCGCCGCTGAAGCACGGCCACGTAGCCTGTGGGCGTGACCGACGCCCTCACCATCCCCGCTGACCTCCTCCCCGTCGATGGCCGCTTCGGTGCTGGCCCATCCAAGGTGCGCCGCGAGCAGGTCAGCGGTCTGCTCGATGTCTCCGGCACCTATCTCGGCACGTCACACCGCCAGAAGACGGTGAAGTCCCAGGTCGGCCGCCTGCGTGCTGGCCTGGCAGATCTCTTCGCTCTTCCCGAGGGGTACGAGGTCATCCTGGGCAACGGCGGCTCAACGGCGTTCTGGGACATCGCCACCTTCGGTCTCATTCGCGACCGTGCGCAGTTCCTGTCCTTCGGGGAGTTCGGTGCCAAATTCGCCAAGGCCGCGCAGACTGCTCCGCACATCGGCGACCCGACCATCATCAAGGCCGAGCCCGGCGACGCCCCGTCGTTCCGCGCCGAGGCGGGGATCGACGCCTACTGCGCGCCCCACAATGAGACCTCGACAGGCGTGGCCATTGCCCCGACGCGGGTGTCCGGCGCTGATGGCGACGCCCTGATCCTGACCGATGCGACCTCCGGTGCCGGTGGACTGGCCCTCGATCCCACGCAGACGGACGTCTACTACTTCGCTCCGCAGAAGAGTTTCGGGTCCGACGGCGGCATCTGGTTCGCCCTCATGTCCCCGGCGGCCCTGGCGCGCGTGGAGGAGATTGCCGCGAGCGGGCGCTGGATGCCGGCGTTCTTGGACCTGAAGACCGCGGTTGACAACTCGCGGTTGGACCAGACCTACAACACTCCCGCCCTTGCCACGATCTACCTCATGGCCGAGCAGGTCGACTGGTTCAACGGCAACGGAGGCCTGGATTGGTGCACCGCCCGCACCGCTGAGTCCTCCGGAGTCCTCTACGAATGGGCGGAGCAGTCGAGTTTTGCCACCCCATTCGTCGCCGATCCGGCGATACGGTCGGCGGTCGTGGCCACCATCGACTTCGACGACAGCATCGACGCTACCGAGGTGACCAAAGCCTTGCGCGCCAACGGCATCGTCGACACCGAGCCCTACCGCAAACTTGGGCGCAATCAGATCCGCGTCGCTGTCTTCCCCGCGGTCGATCCCGGCGACGTCCGTCAACTCACACGCTGCATCGACTACGTCGTCGACGCATTGTGACCGGGGCTGTCCACCCTCGGACGCGACCGATACGTGACCGAGAGACGCTCTTCGCCTACGCGTCGCTCGGACTGCTCGGCTGGTTCATCTACGGATTTGGCGCCTCACTCACCCTTCTTCGCGACGACCAAGACCTGACCCGCGTTGCCGCCTCCGTCATGAGCGCGGCGCTCGCGATCGGTGGCGTCATCGGAAGCCTCGCCGCAGCCCGCTTCGTCGAGCGCTGGGGCCGCGGGGCGCTCCTGCGCACCGGTGCCGTGCTTCTGGCCACGGGCACCGCGATCTACATCTCCGGCGGGCCCCTGTGGTGGACTGCCCTCGGTCCCTTCCTCGGCTCACTCGGCGCGAGTTGGAGCGCGGTGGGAGCCAGCGCCTTCCTCGAGGCACGTCAGGGGGCGGCTGCCGACGCAGCCATCACCGAGGGCAACGTCACGGCCAGCGTCGCCTCGCTGCTCGCCACCTTCGCCGTTGGCATCGCCGCAACGACCCTGCTTGGCTGGCGCGCGGGGATGGCGATCCTCATCGTCATCATCATCGCCCTGGAGATTCTGCGCGGACGCCGGCTCAGTCGTTTCGATGTCGGTACAACTCTCGAACGCATCGCGCCGAGGTCCCGGCTGCCTGGGCTCATGTGGTGGGCGATCGTCACACTGATCCTGCTCACCAGCGTCGAGATCACCCTCCTGCAGTGGGGAGCCGACCTGCTGCGCGAGCGCGGGGGCATGGGCGCAGCGGCCGCGTCCGCTTCGATCTCGGCGATCGTCACGGGCATGATCATCGGCCGACTCGTTGGCTCACGCATCGTCGAGCGCGTCAGTGGCGAGCGGACCTTCGCCGGGTCGATCATCGTGGCCGCGGTCGGCTTCGTCTTCACGCTACTGGTGTCCGGCCCGGTCCCCATGCTCGTCGGATTCCTCATCACCGGCGCCGGGATCGGCATGCACTTCCCACTTGGGATCTCCCGAGCCATGCGTGCCTCGGCGGGACAACCCGACCGGGCGGCCGGTTGGACCAGCGCGGGCATTGGAGTCATGAGCGGTATCGCACCGTTCGCCCTTGCCGCCCTCGCCGACAGTTGGGGGATTCACGCCGCGTTCGCCTCGATGCTGATGTGTTTCGTTGCGAGCTTCGTGCTGTTGCTGGCCAAGCCGGTTCCGGAATAGCCACTCCCGAGTAAGGCCGCTAGCGGGAAACAAGGGCGGCAATGATCACCGCGAGAACGAGGGCGCCGAGCACACCGAGCGTGACGAAACGACGAACCCGGTGATCCACTACTCCAGACTAGGCGAGGCGCTACGGTGACGCTGTGGACGGGACCCCAGACGCCGGCGATCTCACACTGGCGCAGATCGAGGCCGATCCGGCACTGCGGACCCGCGACGACAGCGGCATCGCTGCCCTGGCCATCGGCACCGTGGCCTGGGCCATTGCCCTCGGGATCGCCCTCATGCTTGGCTACACCGGCCAGGTCATCATGGTCTGCGCACTCGGCACCGCGCTCGGCGTCCCCGGCATGGTGCTCGCCTCGGCTCGTCGGGCCCGGCTGCGCAGATCCGACACGGGCACGGCGTAGGGCAACTCCGCCGCACTGATCGGCTAGGAGTGTCCGAGGTCGAGGGCGTCGAAGCCGACGAAGTCCGTCACCGGCTCGGGAGTCGGCTCACGCTCGGCAACGGCGATCTGCGAGTGAGCTCCGCAGCCGAATCCCAGCGCGACGACAGCACCATCGGCGGGCGACATCACCTGCGCACAGACACCGAACGCCTGTCCGAGCGGCCCGCCGATCGGCAGTAGAAAGCCACAACTCGAGCACGTGAGCGGTACCGACCGGGCCATGGCGGAGTCGGGCCCGCGCTCGCCATCGTGCCAGCGGTGGGCGGCGTCATCGCGTCCCCAGGCGGAGAGAACCCGCTCTCGACCGAGCCCGATCTCCCAGGTCGAGGGGTGCACTGGCGCACGCCCGGCCACCCCGTCCAGTTCGTCAGCCCCCGTCAAGCCGGCGGCGAGACGGGGATCATCCACGGGGGTCTCCCAGACAACGCCGACTGCGAGGTCGCCCGGCTGAACACGATCGGACCAAGGCACCCACGCCGGGGCAACGAGAGCCTCCGGGCCGGGCAGCAACACGACCTCATCCACCGTCGCCACGCGAGCACGTGACGCCCGAGCGAGGGTTACCGACCAGCGCCACCCGACGTAGCCCGGATCGTTGCACGCGAAGTAGTGCGTGGCCACGCGCTCGTCTTCGGCGACCACCTCAAGGTGATCGCCGACGACATCGGCCTGAGCGACTTCCCGCGCGGCATTGCGAGCCAGCTCCACGGCCTGAGCAATCAGCTTGTCCGTGGGCATCACGCATCACCGCGACCGGGGATGAGGGCGACAACTGTGAGGATCGGCAAATCGACCAGGGTCCGGATGCGCACACTCACCTCACACGTCAAAGTCATCGGCGACGGCCCGCATGACGGCGGCCATCTTGCGGCAGTGCTCATCACTGGGGTAGCGACCTCGGCGCAACTGATTGGACGCACCGTCCATCAACTTGATGAGGTCTTCCAGGATCACGGCCATGTCCTCAGCGGGCTTGCGCCCGGCTTTAACCACCGACGCCGGCTGTTCGAGCACCACAACGCTGAGTGCCTGCTTGCCGCGTTTGCCGTCGACAACACCGAACTCCACCTTGGCGCCCTGCTTGAGCGAGGTCACCCCGGCGGGCAACGCCGAGGCATGGACGAAGACGTCTTCACCATCGTCGGAGGCAAGGAACCCAAATCCCTTGTCCACGTCGTACCACCTGACCTTGCCGGTCGGCATGGCATCTCCCTCGTCCGTTGCACTTCTAGCCCCCCAAGGCTAGTCGCCGCTCACCGGCTTTGCCCCCCTAGGGTGGGTCACCGAGCGCTGACTCCGCTCCGGGCCGTGGCCTAGGGGCGCGTGGCGGCGAGCCAGGGCGGCAGTTCGGTGAGATCCGCGAGCACGACATCCGGTCCGGCCGCCTGCAAATCCTCATGACTGGTCGGGCCGGTCGCGACGGCGACGGCGTGCACCTGCGCCGTCCGCGCGGCCCGGATGTCGCCAGGATGATCTCCGACATAGGCCCAAGCGCCGTGCTCGGCAAGGGCACTCGCCTTGCCCTCCGCGAACAGATCCCCCACCACCTCATCTGCGTCCAATCCGGCGGCATGCAGCGCCAACTCGGCGACCGCCCCGTACTTCGCCGTGACCACCAGGACCCGATCTCCGCCCGCTCGCACGGCCTCGATCGCTGCTGCAGCTCCGGGCATGGGGAGGGTCAACGGGATGCCGTTCACCCGGTAGTGAGCGCGGTATGCCGCTAGGAGAACGTCATACGGTTCGTCCGGCAACCATCGCGGGAAGACATGGTCGAGTGGGAGTCCGATCGTCGATCGGATCTCGTCCCCATCGGCGTGTACGCCGTACTCCCCCACGACGTACTGCACGGAAGCGACGATCCCGTCGGCAGAGTCGACGAGGGTCATGTCAAGGTCGAAGCCGACGAATCCCACCCGGTGAGCCTAGGGGTAACGTCTGCGGGTGCCTCCGCGTAGCCTCGCCGATGACCTGCGACGTCGTTCCGAAGACGACCTCGCTCGGCTCCTCACGCTGCGGCCGGACCTGCTCCACCCCGTGCCCCCCGATATCACGGCCCTGGCCGCGCGTGCCGCAAGTTCGACCTCCGTAGCCCGCTCACTCGATCGACTCGATGCCCCCTCGCTCGCCGCGGCCCACGCCCTGGCGCGGATGGATGAGCCGGCAACCGGGGAGCGCGTGCGCGACATTCTCTCGGCAATCGTTCCGGGTAGAGCCGATGACTTGTTCAGCCACCTTCGCGCCCTCGCGATGCTGTGGGGAGACGACTCGTCATGGCGTCTGGTGCGAGCGGTTCGCGAGACTCTGCAGAGCGAACCTCGATACGCGGTCGACTGGCCGCCCGTGCCGCTCGCGACAACCGAGCATGATCCGGTCCGCGTGGAGCGAACTGCTGGTCAACATGCGCTTGCGGCCGTGATGAGTGTGACCGCGATCGCCGAAGCATGGTCCAGCGACGACGCACCAGCAGTCCTGCGCAAGGGCGGGCTCGGAGTGCGTGATCTCACCGTCACCTCTCGCATCGTTGATCTCGATCCGCATCGGACCGCGCTCCTCCTCGAAGTCGCGCACGCCGCCGGACTCATCGGCCGCGACGGTGACACGGACGAGCGTTGGCGGCCGACGACGGCGTACGACGACTGGCATGACTCCCCCCTCGCCGAGCAGTGGGTGACGCTTGCCCGGGCCTGGCTGACGATGCAACGCGCCCCGGACCGTGTCGATGAGGGCTGTAACGCGTTGTCGGACGACATGTCTGGCCGCGGCTTACCGCTGCTGCGCGAGCAGGTTCTTCGAGTGCTGGCCGATCTCGCTCCCGGATGTGCACCGGCCGACGTCGGAGAGGTTGTCCGGGGCGTCGACCTCGCGGCTCCGCGCCACGCCGGACCGCTCCGCACGGCCCGGGTGGCGGCTATCAGTGCCGAACTGGACATGCTGGGCCTTACCGGTGCACATGCTCTCGCCGACATGGGGCGCGCGGTAGCGGGGCTGGTCGACAGCGAGCCGCTGGTCGTGGCCGCGGCCGCCCTGCCGGCACCGGTCGATCACATTCTCGTGCAGGCCGACCTCACCGCTGTGGCACCTGGACCGCTCGACCCCGAACTCGCACGGCCATTGCGCCTCATGGCCGACGTCGAAAGCACCGGCGGCGCGACGGTCTACCGGTTCACCAACGCCTCAGTGCGCCGCGCGATGGACGCCGGTAGCGATGCGACATCACTCCTGGAGTTCCTCACTCGCGCCTCGCGTACCCCCGTGCCACAACCACTGGGCTACCTCATTGAGGATGCCGCACGATCACACGGCGTCGTGCGGATCGGAGTTGCGACGGCATACATCCGCTGTGATGATCCGGCGACGCTGGCTACGGTCGTCGCACATCCGCGTTCCACCGACCTTGGAATCACCTCGGTGGCGCCGACGGTGCTCGCTGTTGGTGGTCGACTTGAGGACGCGGTGGCGCTACTGCGCGAACTTGGTCTACACCCCGTGCCAGAGAGCCAAGACGGCCACACTTTGGCCCCCGGTTCCGCCGCTCGTCGTGCACCGACCCCGTCAGCACCTGCCGCCGTGTCTCGACGTGATGCGACACCCGCTCTCGTTCGTGCCGCGATTGCCACGTTGCAGTCGTCGACCGCAGACACGTCGAACGAGCGCGTCGGATTGGAGCCCATGGCAGCAGCCGACACCGTTGCGGTGTTGCGGCACGCCATCACCGAGTCCCTCCCGGTGTGGGTGGCGCAGGGCGAGGAGGAACACCTCGTTGAGCCCCTGCGCATGTCCGGAGGCACGCTGACGGCGATTGATCGCGTCACCGGGCAGGTGCGTAGCGTCGCGGTTGCGCGGCTGAGTGCCGCACGTATTGCCGATTAGGTCCTACCCCCCGCGCGACTGCGCACTCGCGAAGCGGCTACCGGCCGTCCAGCACCGTCGACCAGGTGCCGAACTCGTCGAGTAGCGACGGGATCGGATCGACGCCGATCCCCGGACCGGCCGGCACGCGCAGCCGTCCGTCCTGCAGGACGAATGGCTCAGTGATGTCGGTGGCGAAATAGCGGCTCGAGGCGCTGGTATCTCCCGGTAGCGTGAAGCCCGGGAGAGCCGCCAGCGCCACGTTGGCCGCACGTCCGATCCCGGTCTCGAGCATCCCGCCACACCACACCGGGATGTCGCGCTCGACGCACAGATCATGGATCGCCTTGGCCTCGAGGTAGCCACCCACGCGACCTGGCTTGATGTTGATCACGCTCGTGGCACCGAACGCGATCGCCGTATCGGCGACGGCCGTGGAGATGATCGACTCATCAAGACACACCGGTGTATCTATCTGCTCGGCGAGCAACGTATGGCCGCGCAGGTCGTCCTCAGGCAGCGGCTGCTCGACGAGCAGCAGATCGAGCGGATCCATCGCACCGAGAAGCGCCGTGTCCGCACGCGTATAGGCCTGGTTCGCATCCGTCTGCAGCGGCATGTCGGGCCAGGCCTCGCGTACCGCTCGCACCGGTTCGATGTCCCAACCGGGCTCGATCTTGAGCTTGATACGCCGGTAGCCGGCGTCGACGTACGATCCAACCTCGCTCAAGAGGGCATCGATGCTCGTTGGGATACCCACCGAGACACCGCAGTCCACCTCACTTCGGACCGCACCAAGAAAGTCCGCGAGCGACCGACCCTGCTCGCGCAACCAGGCGTCCAGCATCGCTGTCTCCAGCGCGGACTTGGCCATCGGATGCCCCATGAGCCGTGCGAGTTGGCTGTGCGCACGTTGCGGATCAAGAGTGCGATCGGCAAGCACCCGCGGCACGAGATGTTCGATGAGTACGTCGACCGCACCATCGACGTACTCGGCCGAGTAGCCCGGCCACTCCATGGCCGCACACTCGCCCCAGCCACTCACTCCGTCCTCGGTGACGACTTCCACGATGAGGACATCGCGTGCGGTTTGTGTGCCGAAGGACGTGCGAAATGGCCGCACGAGCGGCATGTCGATTCGGCGCAGACGCACCAACTCAATGCGACTCATGCCATCTCCCCTCGGTCGGTTCGAGCACATAGGCGCCGTCCGTGGTGACCATGGAGACTCGCAGCCCGGCGTCGTACGCCGCGCGCATCGCCTCACGCAGCGCGAACCTCCACCGCAATGCGCGTGCCGGATCTGCTCGCCGAACAGCGACGGCGTCTGACGGCAGATGCACAAGCACCGTCTCCGCCTCAGTGGGCGCTTCATGGGTGACCGGCTCGCCGTCGACGTCAGTCAGGAGTGCGCGCGCGACGTCGACCAGCGCGACCGAACTCGGCGCCCGCAGCTCCCCCGCGGCAGCCAACGACGCCTGGGTGGAGTCCAGTTGCCACCACGCCACGAGACGGTCCGATCGATCACCGGCATTCACCGCATCGGTCATCTCTCCGTAGAAATCCTCGTGGTAGGAGCGCACCTGTACGCCAAGGCGAACAACGTTGAAGAAGGCATTGCGGCGGACGAGCGGATCGAAGGTCCATGCGACGACCGGAATTCCCTCCCCCATCGACCATGCTCGCTGGTGCAGTTTCAGTGCGGTGCCGATGTGTCGATCCCGGTAGTCCTCCCACACGCCCGCCATATGGCTGTGCACGAAGACGCCACCCGGTACCTCCCCCGACCGACCCACTAGCCCGAGCGCAGCACCCAACGGGCGTCCGGTATCGCGGTCGCGCGCGAGTGAACAGTAGGAACCGGAGTGCACCAGGGCGCGCAGCAGGTTGGGCGTGACCTGGGTGCCTTCCCCCGGCCACACATGGTCGAGCACCTCCCGCACCTGCCGCTGATCCTCGGCGGTCTCCGCGAGCTCGATGACGACGGATGCGGCCGCATCGGCCGCACGAGAGGCCTCCCAGGCACGAAGGACCGGGTCGATGTCGGAGGCCATGACGCGACGCTAGCGGATCGATACGGCACGATGGTCCGATGCACACCGTCGATCCCGTGGGCCTCCTCGCCCGGGCAAGGAGCCGCCAGGACGAGCTCGTGGCGGCCGTGGCCGATCTGGTCCAGGTGGAGTCCCCGAGCGCGGACCTGGACTCCTGCCGGCGCTGTGTCGACCTCACCGCCGCTCTCGTCGAGCGCTGGCTCGGCTCGTCACCTCGGGTCCACGATCACGGAGGCCGCCCGGTGCTGCAGTGGGGATCGGAGCGCCCGCGTGTTCTGCTCCTCGGCCATCTGGACACCGTGTGGCCCATCGGCACCCTGGAGCGGCTGCCGTGGCGCATCGAAGGCGATGCGATGAGCGGTCCCGGCGTGTTCGACATGAAGGTCGGCGTGGTGCAGGCCATTGCCGCCGCGGCACTCCTCGATGCCGGTCCCGACGACGGCATCGGCCTGCTTCTCACCACCGATGAGGAGATCGGGTCCGGTACGTCACGCAACCTCATCGAACAGGTGGCCGCCGACGCCGACGCTGTCTTCGTTCTGGAGGCCTCCATCGACGGCGATCTCAAGCTCGCCCGCAAGGGCACGTCCTGGTACATCGTGGAGATTATCGGGCGCGCCGCGCACGCCGGCCTGGATCCCGAGCGCGGCATCAATGCGCTCGTCGAGGCCGCCGGTCTGATCGCTCAGTGCACGACCTGGGCCGATCCCGACCAGGGCACGACGGTAACACCCACCACCGCCACTGCTGGCGTGACCGACAACACGGTCCCCGACCGCGCCGTCATCGGCATCGACGTACGTGCCTGGACCGCCGACGAGCAGCGCCGCATCGACGACCTCATGCGCGGCTGGCAACCCACCCACCCGGAGGCCGCCGTGGCCATCATCGGCGGGGGCATCAATCGCCCAGCCATGGAGGAGTCGGCTGGACGCGATCTCGCCGCCCTCGCCGTCGGACTCGCCTCCGCGCTGGGGCTGCGCGAACTGGGGGCGCGCGCCGTCGGCGGTGCGAGCGATGGCAACTTCACCGCCGCCATCGGCACCCCCACCCTCGACGGTCTCGGCGCCGTCGGCGACGGGGCGCACGCCGACCACGAATGGGCGAGCGTCAGCGCGCTACCCGAGCGCACGGCACTGCTCGCCGCCCTCTGCCAGACCGTCCTCGAGCAGGGGACCCGGTGACCGACGGACCGCTTATCGTCCAAAGCGACAAGACGCTGCTGCTCGAGGTCGATCATCCCTCCGCTGCTGACTGCCGCCGTGCCATCGCGCCCTTCGCCGAACTTGAGCGCGCACCGGAGCATGTGCACACCTACCGCGTCACTCCCCTTGCACTCTGGAACGCGCGAGCAGCCGGCCACGACGCCGAGCAAGTCGTCGACACACTGATCACCTACTCGCGGTACGCCGTACCCCACTCGCTACTCGTCGACATCGCCGAGACGATGGACCGCTATGGACGATTGACGATCGCGAAGCATCCCGCGCACGGCCTGGTTCTCATCACCACCGACCAACCCGTGCTCGAAGAGGTACTGCGAAGCAAGAAGGTGGCGCCACTCGTCGGCGCACGCATCGACGCCGACACGGTCGTCGTCCACCCCAGCGAACGCGGCCATCTGAAGCAGGTCCTTCTCACTCTCGGTTGGCCGGCGGAGGACCACGCAGGCTACGTCGATGGTGAAGCGCATCCCATCGCCCTGCGGGAAGACGACTGGCACCTGCGCGACTATCAGCGCGACGCCGTGGAGAATTTCTGGGCCGGAGGCTCCGGGGTCGTCGTCCTCCCCTGCGGTGCCGGCAAGACGATTGTCGGCGCCGCCGCCATGGCTCAGGCCCAGGCCACGACGCTGATCCTCGTGACCAACACGGTGTCGGCACGGCAGTGGAAGGCAGAACTGCTCGCGCGCACGACGCTCACCGAGGACGAGATCGGTGAGTACTCCGGTGCTCGCAAGGAGATTCGGCCTGTGACCATCGCGACGTACCAGGTCATGACCACCAAGCGCAAAGGTGTTTTCCCCCACCTCGAACTCTTCGACACCCGTGACTGGGGACTGGTCATCTACGACGAGGTGCACCTGCTGCCCGCACCGATCTTCCGATTCACCGCCGACATCCAGTCCCGACGACGACTCGGTCTCACCGCCACCCTTATCCGTGAGGACGGTCGCGAGGCAGATGTTTTCACCCTCATCGGCCCCAAGCGATTCGATGCGCCGTGGAAGGAAGTCGAGGCGCAGGGCTGGATCGCACCGGCCGACTGTGTCGAGATACGAGTATCGCTACCGAACGACGAGCGCCTCGTGTACGCGACGGCCGAACCCGACGACCGCTACCGGCTGGCCTCGACGACCCCGGCCAAGCACGGCATCGTCGAATCCCTCGTCGCCGCGCACCCGGACGAGCAGATCCTCGTGATCGGCCAGTACCTCGATCAGCTCGACGAGATCGCCGAGCATCTCGATGCGCCAACGATCACCGGCGCGACCAGCGCCACCGAACGCCAACGCCTCTTCGAGGCGTTCCGCCAGGGTGAGGTGCGCATCCTGGTCGTGAGCAAGGTGGCGAACTTCTCCGTCGACCTACCTGAAGCTTCGGTTGCGGTGCAGGTGAGCGGGTCGTTCGGTTCGCGCCAGGAGGAGGCCCAGCGTCTCGGTCGCCTGCTACGCCCCAAGGCGGACGGTAAAACTGCCCGCTTCTACACCGTGGTGGCCCGCGACACTGTCGACGCGGACTTCGCGCAGCGAAGGCAGCGATTTCTCGCCGAGCAGGGGTATGCCTATCGGATCATGGACGCCGAGGACCTCGACCGCGCCGAGGAGACCTAGGCCGGGGTCAGTTTCACGTTGCCGTCGATGGTGAACGTGATCGAGTTGATCCCGGACAGCCCCGGAATCGGTATCTCGATGTCTTCCATCGTGACGGTGCCACCGAGTTGCAGTTGACGTGGCGCGTCACCGGGCTGCGGCGTCGCATCCACCGACATCGGAACGTCAACCTGACCAGCCTTGGCGTTGCCGGAGACCGCCCAGGGCACGGCCGCTGCTTCTCCCTCGGCGTCGAAGATGAGCAGGTCGCCGTCGAATCGCTTGACCAGCGCGCGGGCCGCTCCCTGCATGAGGAAGTTGGATGCCTTGAGTTTGGCGAGCGACATCTCCAGCCGCAGCGCCACCGTCGACTGCACGACGTGCAGGCGGCCGCCTGTCACCGGGGCCGTGACCTCGAGGGAGGAGATGCCGATCTTGTCGGTCTGCAAGGTGATGCGTGGTCCAGGCTCCAGCTTCCAGGTCCCGGTGGGATGGGTCATGCCCGCAAGCCTGCCATGCCGTTCATCGCACCCGCTCGCGAGCCGGATCGTAGAAGGGCGCGAATTGCAGCGTTGCCGGATAGGCCTGCCCGTTCACAACGACCTCGAAGCCGCCGCTCGCCAACCACTCAGCGGTCACGCCTTCCGCGTTGTCGACGGTCGCAAGTCCCACCGACGTCCCGAGGGTGTGCCCAAAGCCCCCGATCTGCAGGTGGCCCACCCGAACGCCGTCCTTATGGACCGGCTCACTGCCATGGAGAAGTGGCGCCGGGTCATCGACCCGGAGCGGGACGAGCCGACTGGTGCGATCACCACGGAGGGCCTCGAGGGCCGCCTTGCCCCGGAACGCTGTGGGCTTGTCCCACGCCACCGCGAAGGAGAGCCCGGCTGAGATCGGCGTATCGGTAACGTCGATGTCCAAGCCGTAGTCGCGATAAGCCTTCTCCAGGCGCAGGCCGTGCATGGCCGCGAGACCCACGGGACGAAAGCCCAGGTCCTCTCCAGCCGACTCAAGGGTCTCCCATACCGACACCGCCTGGTCACTGGGAATGAGCAGTTCGAAACCAAGCTCGCCCACATAGGTCACCCGCAGGGCCAGCAGCCGGGAATACCCAACCTCAATCTCCTGGGCCGTGAGATAGGGGAAGGCCTCCTCGGACAGATCATTCGGGCTTACGCGCTGCAGAAGCTCGCGGGAACGGGGACCTTGCACCGTGAGCAGGCAGTACGCCGCTGTCATGTCCGTCACGGCCGCATATTCACCCTCACGAACTTCATCGCGGAGCATGCGCTCAACGCGTCGATGGCTGATGTCAGCGACGATGACCATGAATCGGTCATCTGCCAGTCGAGTGACTGTGAGATCGGCCTCGATGCCGCCCTTGTCGTTGCACCACTGCGTGTACGTCACCTGACCGACCGGACCAGCCACTGCATTGGCACTGAGCCGATCCAGGATCGCCGCTGCGTCCGGGCCCTGCACGAGGAACCTGGACATCAAGGTCATGTCCATGGCACCGACGGCCTCCCGGATGGTGCGGTGCTCCTCGGCGACCCATGGAGTCCAGAAGCCACGTCCCCATGTCTGGGGGATCTCCCGGACGTCCTCTCCCGGTGGATAGAACCACTCGGCGAACTCCCAACCCGACGTTACGGCGAAGTGGGCCCGATGCTTGACCCACACCTCGTGCAGCGGCGAGCGGCGAATGTTGCGGGCCGTGTGCGGGTGGTACGTCGGGTAGGTACCGTCCCCGAAGAGCACACCGAGGAGTTCGACGGTGCGTTCTGATCGAAACCGTCGAGAGTTCTCGACCGCGTGGGCACGCTCGACCGAGAAGCCCGCGATGTCCACCGGGCAGGCCCCATCCACCATCCACGTGGCCATCAGGCTGCCCACACCACCGGCCTGGAGGATGCCCAGCGAGTTCAGTCCCGCGGCAATCCACAGCCCGTGCATCTCCGGAGCCGGTCCCAGCATCGGACCGACGTCCGCGGTGAAACTCTCCGGGCCACAGAAGAAGGTCCGAATACCGGCCGAGCTCAAGGCCGGTATGCGGTCCATCGCCTTCTCCAGGAAGGGAGTCATGCGCTCCCAGTCCGGCGGAATCGTGCCGAAGGCAAAGTCCTCCGGAGCGCCTTCGGGATGCCAGGCGGCGGCCACCGGCTCGAAAAGCCCGACGAGCATGCCGCCACCCTCTTCGCGGAAGTAGCCGTAGCAGTCCAACTCCTCGATGATGGGCAGGTCCCGATGTATTCCGTCGACGGGCTCGGTGAGCAAGTAGTAGTGCTCAGCGGCCTGCAGTGGAACGTCGACGTCGAGTTGAGCCGCGAGTTGCCGCGTCCACAAGCCTGCAGCCAGGACGACCATGTCGCATTCGACATCGCCCGCATCCGTGCGAACACCGGTGATGGTCGGTCGCTGCCCGGAGCGCGTCGGTGGTGACGTCATGAACCCCGTTACTCGGACGCCCTCGACAATCGTCGCCCCACCCATTTTGGCGCCCTTGGCCAGCGCTGTCGCCACACCGACTGGATCAGCCCGCCCCTCGTCCGCGACGTACGAGCCACCGATGAGGTCGTCGACCTTGACCATGGGGAAGAGTTCAGCGATCTCCGCGGGTGTCACCAGCTCATTGGGGACCCCGAACCCCACCTGGAAATCTCTCTCTCGGACGATCGCTTCCATGCGCTCGGGGCTGGTGGTCACCGAGAGGTGACCCACCGGCCGGAAGCCGGTCGAATGACCGGTCTCCTCCTCGAGCCGTTCGTACAGGTCCCGCGAGTACCGACAGATCCACAGCGAGGTCTCGTCGTGGAAACCGGCGCTGGTGATGAGCCCGGCCGCATGCCACGTGGTGCCCGCGGTCAATTCGTGCTTCTCGATGAGGACGACATCCGTCACACCGAGTTTCGTCAAGTGATAGGCGATCGAACAACCGATGGACCCCCCGCCGACGATGACGACACGGGCCCGAGCCGGTAGCGATGGCATGGTCTCTCCTTGGTTGAAATGGGATTTCGAGATCTAGATCTGGCTAGCGATTGCGCCGATATCCGTCCCGCGCTCACCGCGGTTAAGTCGGCGATAGAGCAGCCATCCCAGAATGATGACCACGGTCGAGACCACCAGGATGATTGTTGCCATGGCATTGAGTGCGGGCGTCGGCGCCGCTCGCGCTGTCTGATAGATGCGCATGGACGTGGTTTCCGTTGACGCATCGGATGACAGATAGCGAACGATGACGAAATCGTCGAGAACTCCAGCGAAAACGATAATGGCGCTCACCAGAATTGCGGGGAACAGCATCGGCAGGATCACTCGCCGGATAGCCCCGAGCGCCGTGGCACCGAGGTCGCGCGCAGCTTCCTCATACTGCGTTCCGATCGTGAGCAGGCGGGCTCGGCAGATCACCACCGGATAGGCCAGTTGGAAGGTGACGAGCCCGATGACCTGGGCGGTCGTTCCCAGGCCGAAAGGAGTCGCGAGGTACGTCACCATGAACAACAGGCCAATGGCCAAGGCGATCTCGGGGATGACAAAGGTGATGAGGACGGTGAAGTTGGCGCCGGCCGGAATACGACCCCGCCAACGATCGAGCGCGAGGGCGAGGAGCACACCGAGTGGCACCGTGATGATCGTCGCGAGGATGCCGAGCACGATGGTGTGCATCAAGGTCACCCGGATGGACTCATCGTTGAGGACCGATCCATCGGGATCCCAGGTGTACCACCGCGTGGAAAACCCCTGCCACGTACTTCGTGAGCGGCCAGCGTTAAAGGAAAACAGCACCACGATGGCGACCGGCACCAGCGACCACAGCAGGTAGATAGTTGTGATCGTCGCCAAGCCGTAGGCACGGGCATCCGACGAGCCGCGAAGTCGCGATCGACGGCCGCCCGGCTGCGACTCTTCGAGTATCGCTTCAGCGGGTGCTGCTGACACCGTCATGACCGCACCTCCGCCTTCGCCGTGCTGCGGGTGTACCAGATCATGGGAAGGAGAAGCACCAGAAGCAGCAGGATGAGCAATGCGCCCGCCTGACCCGACTGCCCTGGCGTTGCGATCGAGAGATTGATGAGGTTGCCGATCATGGAGGTGCTCGGCGACTTGGACAGCATGTCGGTGGTGAAGTAGTCGCCCATCATGGGGAGCGCGACGAGAAGAGTTCCTGCGATGACCCCCGGCATGCTCATGGGCAGGACGACCCGTCGGAAGAGATCAAAACTGCCGGCACCCAAGTCGCGGGCCGCCTCGAGCAAACTTGGATTGATGCGATCCAGGGCAGCAAAGAGGGGCAGGATCATGTACGGCACGTACCCGTAGATCAGCCCCAGAACGACCGTGTAGGGGTTGCCGCTGAGCCAATTGACATCGAGCGGGACAACGCCTCCCATCGTGATGACAGCGTTGACGAGGCCATCCGGCTGCAGCAGGTTGATCCACGCCAGCATGCGCATCATGTAGGAAATCCAGAATGGCGCGACCAGAAGTGCCAGAACCAACGCTCGGTATCGGCCGGCATAGCGGGCGGCGAAGTAAGCCACGGGGAAGGAAATCACTAAGCAGGCGACCACAGCAATGACGACGTAGTAGAGCGTGCGCAGCACCGGCGGGAGGTAAAAGTTGTCGGGTCCGACAAGTCGATCCCACACCACCACGACCTGGTCGAAGCGCCACTCCAACGGGTTCCACACCGGGATCGGTGTACGGAAGATCGGATCGACCTCGCCGAAGGACACGCAGAAGACGACGTACAGCGGAACGAGGAAGAACAGGACGATCCAGACGATCGCGGGCAGGCCGAGAATCGGCCACAACAGCCGCTGGAGGCGTCCGCCCAAGTCAGGCTCCAGCTTTGAACTGCTGCCAGATCTTCTGGTACTCCGCCTCGGTCTCGGGCTTCAGTTCGAGCAAGGGGTAGCCCACGTCGAACCATTCGGGCTTCACGACAGCCGCGGCTAGGTTTTCCGGAACCCAGCCGTCGGCCACCATCGTCTCGGGGGACAGCGACTTCATGGGTGGCTGGTAGCCCACCCAGCCGAAGTTCTCCAGTGCCACATCGTTCGTGAGCATGTAGTTGAGGAAGTGATGTGCCAGGACCGGGTTTTCGCCCCCCTTGAGAATGCACAGGAAGTCGTTGCCAATGAGGCCATTGCCATCCGGCGGGCTCCAGTAGCGCAGCACAGAGGGATCGACGCCTTCGGGCATGTAGTACTGCCCGGTGATCATGTCCCCGGACCAGCATTGCGAAAGGGAGAGCGTGCCCTCGGGAATATCGGTGTATCCGGTAATCGTGACCCGCGGCTGGCTGAGTGACAACATCTCCAGCATCGCGTCGCGAGCAGCTCCCAACGTTGCCGGATCGCTGGAGTTCACATCCGTGCCGCCGTTACGCAGGATGGTCATGCCGATCACCTCGCGGTCATCGTCAAGCACCGCGAGCTCTCCCGCATACTTGGTGTCCCAGAACACGTTGTAGGGATCGGGGCGTGCACCGATGTCCTCGGGAATGAGATCGGATCGCCACCCGATGCCGGTCGTGTACACCGTGTAGGGCACGGTGTACTGCCACTCCTGGTCGTACCACGGGTTCTGGAAGTTGTCCCAAGCATCCACGATGTTGGGGATGTAGCTGTGATTCAGCGGTCGAATCAAGTCTCCGTAAACCAACTTGCCGAGATAGTTGTACGTCAGGAAGGCCACGTCGTAGGGAACGCTTCCGCTACGGATCTTCGTCAGGGCCTCGGGAAGGTCATTGAAAGTCGATAGCTCGATGTTGACGTTGTAGTCCGCGTACTCCTTCTGGAAATTCTTCAGGACGCGGTTCCAGACGTAGTCCGGATAGTTGTAGAGCCGCAGCGTGGCATTGGCTTCGGGTTCCAAGTCTGAGGCGATGGGTTCGTTGCCCGCGTTGATCGGCCACTTGACGGGGTTCTGCGGCGACGCGATCGGGATGCCGGTCTCGGATGGTGCGGGAGCCGCACTCGCCGACGATCCCCCGTCCACTGAGGCAGAGGAGGCAGAGGTGGGTGCGCCGAGCGGCTGTTCGCGCGCGCAGGAGGACAGCGCCCACGCGCCGGGGAGCGCAAGGGCCGACGCCTGCAGAATCTGGCGGCGAGACACCGGGCGGCGGGGGCGATTCGTCATGCGGACTCCTCAATCTGCGGGCAAAACTGGCCGAATGATGCCTAGACTGAACCACCGCTCAGTCTTGCGCAAGGACTTCGGCAAATTAGGGAGAATTGCGCCTCTGAGGGGCACAATGCGATTCACCCACAGGGCGATTCACCCACAGGGCTGGCTTGATGCTGCGCCCACGAAGCGAAGGAGACCCCCTTGAGAGGTGGCAGCGTCCACGTCGTGAACCTGCACAAGTCCTATGGGGATGTGGCGGCCGTTCGCGGCATATCAGTCGACGTTGCGGCCGGAGAGTTCTTCAGCCTTCTGGGGCCGTCCGGATGCGGCAAGACGACAACGCTGCGCATGATCGCTGGCTTCGAAGCCCCGACCGAGGGTGAGATCCGCATCGACGGCGAGGATGTGGCCCGCGTTCCGGCCAACGATCGACCTGTGAACACTGTCTTCCAGAACTACGCGCTCTTTCCCTTCATGTCCGTGGCCGACAACGTGGCGTTCGGACTGCGATATCGGAAGTTGAGCAAGGCCGAGGCCAAGGCCAAAGTGGGCGAGGCCCTGGAAATGGTGCGCATGGAGGGCTACGCAAAGCGCAAGCCCGGTCAACTCTCCGGAGGTCAACAGCAGCGAGTAGCCCTCGCCAGGGCCATCGTCCTAGGGCCGAGGGTGCTCCTTCTCGACGAACCCCTGGGAGCCTTGGATGCCAAACTTCGCAAGACCCTGCAAATCGAGTTGAAGGCCCTCCAGGAGTCGCTCGGCATCACCTTCATCTATGTGACGCACGACCAAGAGGAAGCGCTGACGATGTCGGACCGTCTCGCCGTCATGGCGGGCGGGCTCATCGAGCAGGTGGGAACCCCCGAGGACGTCTACGACGCCCCCGCTACGGCCTACGTCGCCGACTTCCTCGGAAGTGCCAACATTCTCAATGTCGAGGTTGTCGGTTCGTCGAGCGAGGGCAGGGTGAGCTTCCGCCTCGGCCCCGACGTACTCAGTTGCCGCGGGCAGGGCGCCGCCGGTTCGGACATGAGACTGGTCGTCCGCCCAGAGCGGTTGCTTCTGGAGCCGACCGACGAGGAAGCCGGAACCATCGATGGCACAGTCACGCGAACGGTGTACCAGGGTCCGACGACGGACGTGCTCGTACGCCTCGCCAGCGGCGATGAGCTCGTCGTGCGCCGGCCCAGTGAGCGGGCCGGTCAGCACGCTCCTGGCGACAAGGTGACGGTGCACTGCCGCCCGGACGCCATGTTGCTGCTTCCGCCGGGGGCACTCACGTCTGCCTGACCCCGGACACCTCTCCACGTTTGCCACCTAAAACCGTGTTTTGGCGCCCAATTCAGGCCCGCAAACGCGGTTGGAGGTGACAAACGAGGGGGTTCAGGCCGTGGCGGACTCGGTTGAGGTGGCCGCCAAGGGTAGGCCCCGGTAGCCGCGCGCCACCATCGTGACGAACTGGTAGATCGCATCCTCCTCGGGAGAGAGGGGCCCGGCCTGGGCCATTCCGCTCTCCAGGCCGCGCTGCACGGACTCGCACGCAGCCCAGTCCTCCCGATTGGTGATGTCCCAGAAGTCGACCGCGTACGCGGGGTCGAATGTGGGGAGTGCCACGGCTTCGGCCGGAAACGCCCAGGAACACTCGACCCAGGTCTTGCCTGGTCCGAGCGGCACCATGCGATGGGTCATGACGTAGTCCGGATGCAGACTGATCAAGAGGTTGGGGAAAACGCCGATGTAGTCGATACGTCGCTGCTCAATATCGTTCAGTCCAGGGATGAAAACGCCATCGCTATGGCCATCGAGCGACATGGTGACGGCGTGGGGCCGCAGATCTTGCCAGCCACCCACCCAGGCTCCTGCTGATGGCGCCCAGTTCTCACCGCTCTCCGGTGCGCTCACCTGACACAACTCCGGATGGATAGACGTGCAGTGATAACACTCTTGGTAGTTCTCGATGATGATCTTCCAGTTCGCCTCGAGAACGTACTCGTGGCGACCCATGACCGTCAGACTCTCCGGTACGTACTGCCCGACCCGCTCCTCAAGACCTGCAACGTGTTGACTCAGGGGGCCGGCCAGCCCAGACAGATCGAGGAAGATCCAGCCGTGCCACTCCTGCACCGCGATGGGGCGCAGCGGAAAATCAGCCATGTCGAAGTCGCCGAAGCCGGCGTAGCCGGCGGCACTGAAAAGGTCACCTTCCAACGTGTACGACCATGAGTGATAGGGGCAGGTGATGGCCCGCGCCGTGGTTGACCCGCCGCACGGCAGGATCTCGTGGCCTCGGTGACGACAGGTATTGGCAAAGGCCCGCAGGACATGGTCCTGCCCGCGCACCAGAAGCACCGTCGTGTCACCGACCCGTTCCGCGCGCTGCATCCCAGCCTCGGCAATGTCGTCGCCGCGGCCGACGCATTGCCAACCACGGAAGAAGTTTGTCATTTCCCAGTCGAAGACTTCCTGGGACGTGTAGGCAGCCGGGGGCAGCATGCGGCTCTCACCGAACGGGGCGAGTGCCCGGTCCAGGTCCGCCTGCGACAAGGGTGCGGGTGTGAACTGATTGGCCATTCAGGAAGTCTAGAGCGCCCAAGCCGCCCAGGGCAATCACTTTCCGGGTCAGCGGATGAGCGCGTCGAGCGCCACGGGTTCTCGGGACGTGAGTACCAGTGGATTGACCTCGACGAGGACATGGTTGTTCTCGACCAGGACGTCGCTAATGGCGACGGCCGCTCGGCACAGCGCATCGATGTCGTACGCCTGGCCGCCCCGGGCGCCGGCAAGCACAGGCCACGCCCGCAGGTGTCGCAGAGCCGCCTTGACGCGGCCGAGGTCAACCGGGAGGGGGACGACGACGACGTCACCTAGGGCCTCGGCCCAGAGCCCACCAAGCCCGATCGTGAGCGTAGGGACGACGCCATCAGCGCGGGCCGTGACCAGCAGTTCGAGTCCATCGTCGATGCGCTCCTCCACGAGGACTCCTTGAGCCGATGGCAGGTTCAGCAGTCTCTGTGCTGCCGCTGAGATCTCGACTTCGCTGAAAGCGTCGACCACGACGCCCCCGACATCCGACTTGTGGGCGAGGCCAGGTGCGAGCACCTTGAGCACCACGTTGTTGCCGAGTCCCGCCGCGGCTTTGATGGCCTCGTCCAATGTCTGGGCAACGACACCGCGCGGGACGGCCACACCGCGATGCGCGAGCGTGACCTTCGCTTCAGACTCCGTGAGCTGACCCCCGTCACCTCCGGACCCAACCAGGCTGCCGATATCGCGCAGACGCGACGGGTCAGGTGGCAAGCCCTGGAGGAGCGCTAGCGCCCTCAGCGCATTGTCGAGGCCGGCAACAGCTCCCGGCGGCGCCTGTCCTGGTGTTGTCGACACGAGCATGGTTGTGAGCCCGGCACGTTCCCCACCGAGTACGCCGCCCGCCCTCGTGGCGCGCCATTCGGACTGGGCAGCCTCCGGCAGGCCGGGGGGCTCGTCCTGCACGTAGACAAGATGCCCGACGCCCACATCACGCCCCACGGCCTCGGTCAGCGCCGCGACCGCTTCGGTGTCATCCCAGATCAGTGACGTGTGGTCGACGGGATTCGCCACGGTCGCGGCAGGAGGAAGCAATGCGGCAAGGGTCTCGCGCGTCGCCTCGCTGAAGTCGGCAAAGTGAGCGCCGAGATCATCGGCAAGGTCCGCCGCGATGGCGGCGTCCCCGCCCGAGCAGGTGAGCATCCCGACGCCTCGTCTGTCGCGTCGGCCGACAGACAGAGCGCGAGCCGTCTCAAGAAGTTCGTGCGGTTGATTCACCAAGACACCACCGGCCTCGGCAACCAGTGCGGTGAAGACGCCGTGATCACCCACGATCGCGGCAGTATGTGCAGCACCGACCGCCGCGCCTCGCGCACTTCTTCCGACTTTGAGAACGACGACGCGAACGTCGTTTTCAGCACACGCGGCAAATGCGCGGCACCAATCGGCTCCGACTCCGTCGCCTTCCAGGTAGAGCGCCACGGTCCGAACACCCTCGACCGAGGCAAGGTGCTCGACCATGTGGGCAGAACTCACCACGGCTGCGTTTCCCATGGACGCCACACTGTGGAGCCCCTCGCCTTGGCGATGAGCAAGGCCAATCACGCCGATGTTTCCGCTCTCGGACACCAGGGCGACTCCCCCAGCATGGTCCGGCAGACGCGCCGCGTCGCCCCAGAGCGGAGCACGGGCCGCGATGTTGACAAAGCCGTTGCCATTCGGCCCGATAACGGGCAGGTCGCCGGCCGCTTCGGTGAATCTACGCGCGAGATCATCCCGGCCCGCTTCAGCGAAGCCAGCGGCGTAAACCACGGCGCCACCGCACCCGAGGTGCCTGGCTTCCTCCAGGTAGTCCGGCACCGAATCCGCGGGCGTGGCGATGACGACCGCGTCCACCGGGCCAGCATCTGCCAGCGTCGGCACGCAGGTGACGCCGGCGGCCGTCTGTCGGGTGGGGTGCACGCCGATCAGTCGCCCTGCGTAGCCGGCTCGTGCGAGATTCGACAGGGTGTTGTGCGCGTACGTCCCTTCCCGATCTGAAGCTCCCACGATCGCGATCGACGTGGGCGTGAACAGCCGATCCAATCGGCTCACGTCAGCATGGCCAGGACGCCACGGCGCTCCAGTGATCGCGCCACGATGAGGCGTTGGATCTCGGAGGTGCCCTCCCAGATGCGGTCGACGCGCAACTCTCGCCAGAAGCGCTCGGCGGCGGTCGTGCGCATGTAGCCGCGACCACCCCAGATTTGCAGTGCGCGGTCGGCACAACGGTTTGCCGCCTCGGAGCAGAACAACTTGGCCATAGAAGCCTTGCCGTGCACCAACTTGGGGTCCGCGCCCGCATCAGCCATGGCCGCCACCTCCAACCCGAGTAGACGTCCGGCAGCTGCGTCGGCGGCACTATCGGCCAAGGGGAAACTCACCCCCTGGTGGTCGATCAGCCGAGCGCCACCCTGCACGCGTCCCGTCGCCCAGTCCATCGTCTCCTCGATGAGCCGTTGCATCGCGCCGACGGACCGCGCCGCGATTCCCAGGCGCTCCTCGGTGAACCACATGCGCTGCAGATCCTCCCCCTCTCCTACGGCGCCGATGACGTCGCCGCCACTCACGATCACGTCAGTGAAGCGGAGCGTTGGATGGCCGTGCGGGTAGGTGTGCGTGAAGGGGACGTCCGCCACCGTTTCGATACCGGGCGTGTCGGCAGGAACGGCGAAAAGGGTCGGCAACCGCTCGCCGTCAACCAGTGCGTAGGCCATGACAACGATGACCGAGGCGACACTGCCGAACGTGACAAACCACTTCTCGCCGTTGAGGACCCATCGACCGTCATCAAGGGGCCGTGCCGTCGTCGTCATCCCCGAGGGATCGCTGCCGGCTTCGGCTTCGGTCACGGCGTATGCGTCATGAAGGTCACCGCGCAAGGCCGGAATGAGCCACCGCTCCTGCAGGGCCGGCGATGCGTGCTTCCACACGTTGTAGGCGTTCGGGATGTACCACGACACTCCGTTCGTGGTCCGGCCCAGTTGCTCCTCGACAATGAACCACTCCGTGGTCGACCAGCCGTGACCGCCATGTTCGACAGCGTGGGGTCCCCCGTTGACGCCGTATTCGAATGCCTTGGTGCGCACGTGGTACTGCGTGTCAGTCGGGAGTGGACCGCCTGCGAGTTCGGCCGTGACCTCCAGGGGAATGAGAACGTCGTCAACGAACTCGGCGACTCGGGCTTGAAGTTCGAGGTACCGGGGATCGGTGGCCATGGCGCTCCTGTGGCTGCGAGGATGGGCTCGCGGGCCAGGCTACCTGAATGCCCGTTCAGGGTGGCGCGCATCAAGGAGGTCCGTTGGCTAAAGGCTCGCTATCGGCGAAGGCTCCCGAGGAGCGACGGGACCGCATTCTGCGTGCCACCGTTGACGTGGTGCGGGATCGTGGATTTTCCGGAACCCGGGTGGCGGACATCGCGGAGGCAGCAGGCACGTCCCAGGGCTTGATCCTGTATCACTTCAAGTCTCTGGCCGGAGCCCTCAACGCGGCCCTCACCCTCCTCGAGGATGAGTTCTACGACGACCTTGATCGAGATCTGCGCGAGCAGACCGGACCCGTCGAACGCCTGCGTCACATGGCCGATCTCGCCGCAGGCATGGGGCCGGCGGTCGGCGACTGGCGTCTCTGGCTCGAACTGTGGGTGCGAGCTCTGCACGACGACGACGCCCGGGCGACACGGGAGTCCCTGGATCGACGGTGGCGATCGGCCCTTCGAGAGGTCATCAGTGAGGGGCAGGCAACCGGCGACTTCGATCCCGTGGACCCCGAAGCGTCGGCCATTCGCCTTGCAAGTCTCATGGATGGGCTGGCCATTCAATTGGCACTCGGGGACCGTGGAATGACCGCCCAACGCCTCGCCGATCTGTGGTGGCAGGGGGCAGTTACCGAGCTGCGAATGGCCATGTGACACTCCCGCGGCTGGCACCCGGTTGCGACACAACTGCGACCCGGCACGCGGCGCCGCACCTTGCTGAACGGTCATTCAGGGTGCTAACCTCCCTTCATCCTGAACGTCTACTCAGGATCAAGGGATGTGAAAACCATGGACCCTGCCAAGCAACAGGGCACCGGAACCACACGTCAGCAGGCCCGCGATCACCTGCTGCTGAACTTCACCGACATGGGCGAGTACGCCGAGGCCGGCTCCAAGATCATCGTCCGCGGTGAGGGCTGTGAGGTCATCAACGACCGCGGGCGCCGCTTCATCGACGGCCTGTCGGGGCTGTTCTGCACGAACCTCGGTCACTCCTACGGAGACGAGATCGGGGCAACCGCGCACCGGCAACTGGCCACCCTCCCCTTCACGCCGACGTGGTACCTGGCGCATCCACCGGCCGCCGCGCTCGCGCAGACGCTCGTCGAGCGGGCCGGGCCGCTGGGGATGCAGCGCGTCTACTTCGCCAACAGCGGAGGTGAGGCCGTCGAGTCGGCATGGAAGCTCGTTCGCCAGTGGCACGCGGCCAATGGGGAGCCGCAGCGCACCAAGGCGATCGCGCGTCGCATCGCGTACCACGGAACCACGCTCGGAGCGCTGAGTTTCACCGGCATGCCCGAATGTCGCGCGGGATTCGAGCCCCTCGCCGTACCGACGACGCACGTGTCTCCCACGTACGCCTACCGCCATCCGGCTGGCGACAATCCCGAGGCCTTCACGCGGGCGCTGCTCGAGGAGGCCGAGGAAGCCATCCTCTTCGCCGGTCCCGACCAGGTCGCCATGTTCATCGCCGAGCCGGTGCAGAACGGTGGTGGCGCCTTCGTGCCGCCGCCGGGTTACTGGCCCGGGCTGCGCGCCCTGTGCGACAGGTACGGCATCGTGCTCGTCGCCGACGAAACGATCACCGCATTCGGCCGTGTCGGAGAGTGGTTCGCCTCCAGCCTCTTCGGCGGCCGCCCGGACATCATCACGTTCGCCAAGGGGGTGACCGCGGGCCATGCACCGCTCGGTGGCTTCCTCATGACGGAGGCCATGGCCGCGCCCTTCGTCACCGGCGGACACACCTACATGCACGGCCACACATACTCCGGCCATCCCCTCACGACCGCCATCGGTGCGACCGTGCTCGAGATCTACGCGCGAGATGAGGTCTTCGAGAACGTCCGCGAGCTCTCACCCCGATTCGAAGCCGCCCTACAGGAGCTGCGCCGAATCCCGCTCGTCGGCGACGTGCGCGGCATGGGCTACTTCTGGGCACTTGAACTGGTGAAGGATCGCGAATCCAAGGAACGGTTCGACTCCGACGAGGCCGACTGGCTGCTCAGGAAGGAACTGTCCACGCACATGGACGATCTCGGACTGCTGTGCCGACTCGACGACCGGGGCGAGCCCGTCATCCAACTCTCCCCGCCGCTGGTAAGCGACGCCGCATTGCTCGACCGCATTGTCGACATCGTCGGCACCGCGACTGAGCGGGCGTGGGACGCCTGGTCCGGATCGAATGCATCCGCGGCAGGCTCTTCACGGTCGAAGCCGCGGCAGACGGCGAAACCCGAGGCTGGCGCAGCCTAGGAAAGCGGGGGCCCGGGGTCGTTGATGATCACCATGCGCAGCGGCGCCGGGCCAGTATTGGCAATTCCCCGCCAGACGCGCGATCCAGCCGCAAAGGCATCGCCAGGGCCGAAGTCGTACTCCGTTCCATCGAGCGTCACCCGCGCCTGGCCTTCCACGACGAGGTAGACCTCGCGCGCGTCGGCGTATCCATCGGGGTCGTGCTCGTCGTGGACGTGCGGACCCTCGGCCGCGCCGACCGGGATGACCCACATCTCGACCTCGATCGGCCAGGGCAATTCCCGCTCGAAATATCTCTGCACGTCGATATCCCCGGTGCCGCCATGGAGGTCGGACCACGTCGCCCGGTTGTCGCCGGACCTTTGGATGTCGACGTCCTCAGGACCCATAGGGGGAGCCTAGGGCAGAAGGTCACTTCCGGGATCCCCCTCGGGACCGGCATGATCGGCGAGCCAGTCCATCGCGGGCGTGATGGCCCGCCAGTCCCGACGCACCGTGGCAAGGACCTTGGGTGAGGCCAGCATCGACTCATCGGCGTACATGCGGGTGAAGATCAACCGCGTCATACGCAGTAACTCGAGCCGGGGATGGTCCACGGCAACGCCCTTGGGTCGCGTCTTCAAGGGTGCACCATCGATATCCCACGCCGGACGCGCTCGACGGAGCTTCGCGAGTTCGGACTCCAAAGTCGCGCAGGCTGGGGAGTCGATAGCGGCGCGCATCCGGGCGAGTTGGCGTGGTGCGGGGGCATACAGTCCACCACCCACCATGAGTCCAGCCGCGGAGATCTGCACGTAGTAACCGACGGCGTCCTCGATCATCACGACCGCGCCCTGGTGGTCCTTGATCGGTGTCTTGTCCTTGCTAAACCGGGTATCCCGGTAGGGCCGATAGATCTTGAACTCACCGAACTCCGTCGCGACAGCCTCAAGGAGTTCGGTCATGGGCTCCTTGATGGCTTCGTCGTACGTCGATCGATTCTTTTGCCACCACGCCTTGGTGTTATGGGCGGCGAGTTGTTCGTAGAACGCGAACGCAGCGGGCGGGAATCCGGTGAAGGTCACTTCACGACGTTAGCGCCCTAGACATGGCAGAAGGGGTGGTTCCCGTGGGAACCACCCCTTCTGTTGTTCAACGGACCTAGAAGTCCATGCCGCCCATGTCGCCGCCCGGCATCGCCGGGGCCGCCTTCTCGGGCTTGTCCGCCACGACCGCCTCGGTCGTGAGGAACAGTCCCGCGATGGACGCGGCATTCTGCAGCGCCGAGCGCGTGACCTTGGCCGGATCGATGATGCCGGCCTTGATCATGTCGACGTATTCGCCAGTCGCGGCATCAAGGCCGTGCCCCGCGGGGAGCTCCTTGACCTTCTCCACGACAACGCCGCCCTCGAGGCCGGCGTTGAACGCGATCTGCTTCAGTGGAGCGCTGATGGCTGCGCGAACGATGTCGGCGCCCACAGCCTGCTCGTCGCTGAGGCCGAGGGCATCAACCTTGGGAGCCGCCGCCACCATCGCCTGGATGAGGGCCACGCCGCCGCCGGGCACGATGCCCTCCTCGACGGCCGCCTTCGCGTTGCGCACGGCGTCCTCGATGCGGTGCTTGCGCTCCTTGAGCTCGACCTCGGTGGCCGCGCCGACCTTGATGACGGCCACGCCGCCAGCCAGCTTGGCGAGGCGCTCCTGGAGCTTCTCGCGGTCGTAGTCGGAGTCGGACTTGTCGATCTCGGCGCGGATCTGGTTGACCCGTCCCTGGATCTGGTCCGCGTCGCCCGCGCCCTCGACGATCGTCGTCTCGTCCTTGGTGACGACGACCTTGCGGGCGCGACCGAGCAGGTCGAGCTCGGCGGTGTCGAGCTTGAGGCCGACC
>JALQUH010000144.1 GCA_023263845.1 Candidatus Nanopelagicales bacterium
TAGATGCAGCCCAAGTTCCTGTGTAAGTACCAAAATCCTCAGTACCAATACCAACATGCAAGTCAGGAGAAGTTGGATCACCGTGCGTAAGTGTGACTTCCCAGTAAAACTTGCCTGACGACATGCCTATGGTGCCGATCCAGTTGAAGATCTTCACGCCCGTGGGCACGGCGATCAGCATCGTCATGAGCGCGAAGAACGGCAGCAATACCGAGCCGGTGACGTACATGTGGTGCGCCCACACGGCAACCGACAGCGCACCGATCGCCATGGTGGCGAAGACCAGGCCCTTGTAACCGAAGATCGGCTTCCGGGAAAAGACCGGGATGATCTCGCTGGCAATGCCGAAGAACGGCAGAGCAATGATGTAGACCTCTGGGTGGCCGAAGAACCAGAACAGGTGCTGCCACAAGATCGCGCCACCGTTCCCGGCATCGAAGACCACCGCGCCGAACTGGCGATCGATGAAGGCCATGACCAGGGCAGCGGCAAGGATCGGGAAGGCGATGATCACCAGGATGCTGGTGACGAAGATCGTCCAGGTGAAGATCGGCATTCGGAACATCGTCATTCCGGGCGCGCGCATGGTGAACACGGTGGTGATGAAGTTAACTCCGCCCAGGATCGTGCCCAGACCACCCATCGCGAGGCCCAACAGCCACAGGTCCGCGCCCACCTCGGGTGAGTTCACGGCGTTGCTCAGCGGCTGGTAGGCGAACCAGCCGAACGAGGCAGCGCCGCCCGGGGTGAAGAAGCCCAAGGCCACAGTGATGCCGCCGAAGAGGAAGAGCCAGTAGCCGAGCATGTTCAGACGCGGGAACGCAACGTCTGGGGAGCCGATCTGCAGTGGCATGACCACGTTCCCGAAGCCGACATACAGCGGCGTGGCGAAGAGGAAGAGCATGATCGTGCCGTGCATGGTGAAGAGCTGGTTGTACTGCTCCAGGGACACGATCTGCATCCCGGGCGACGCAAGCTCGGCGCGGATGACCAGCGCCATGGCTCCGGCGGCGATGAACCAGACGAACGAGGTAATGAGGTAGAGGTAACCGATGACCTTGTGGTCGGTGGAGGTGACCCACTTGACCACGGTGCGGCCGAAGTGGGATCGCCGCACCTGCTTGGGCGACTCGGTCGCCGTGGGCGCGGCGACCGGATCGTTCAGGATGGTCATATGTTCGTCCTCTCCGACTCGCGCTCGCCGGTGTAGCTCACGCGCTCGCTCTCGAGCTTGCCGGTCTGGCCCTTGTTTCGAAGGTCTTCCACGTGCTGGTCGAACTCCGACTGAGAGACGACCTTCACGTTGAAAAGCATGCGGGCATGATCGGTACCGCACAACTCGGCGCAGCGTCCAACGAAGGTGCCCAGCTTGTTCGGGGTGATTTCGAACGCGTTCACCTTGCCGGGGATGATGTCCATCTTGAACAGCCAGTCGATGACCCAGAAGGAGTGGATCAC
The DNA here is from genome assembly GCA_023263845.1 of Candidatus Nanopelagicales bacterium. GTDB lineage: Bacteria > Actinomycetota > Actinomycetes > S36-B12 > S36-B12 > Mxb001. Next base: position 1,459 of record JALQUH010000144.1, read on the forward strand.
ATCGGGGGAGGTGAGTTCGAACTTCACCTTCTCGTCGACCGGCAACCACAGGGTGGGCGGCTCGCCCGGCGTGCCGACGTCATACACATCCTCGTCGAGATAGTTGAAGGCCCAACTCCAGCGGAAGCCGACCACGTTGACCGTCTGATCCTGATCGTTCTCCATCGCCAGAACTTCAGTCTGATCTCGAGCGGTGAACGCGAAGAGGCCGAGAATCATGATGAGCGGAACAACGGTGTAGAGCATCTCCAGCGGCAGGTTGTACTTCGTCTGCTTCGGCGTCTCGTTGCCCTTGCGTCGCCGATAGGCGATCGCCGCCCACAGCATCAGGCCCCAGGTGAGGATGCCCACGCCCCACGCCGCGATCCAGGCGCCGTTCCAGAGGTTCAAGATGATGGGGCCCTCGGCCGTTGCAGGCTCGGGCATGTCAAAGAAAAACGCCTCGTTGGCGGTGCACCCCGAAGCCACGAGGGCCACCAGTCCGAGGCCTGCTGCCATGCCAATGACGCGGTGCGATCGCTCCACGCAGGCGACATTAGCGCACGAGGAGGTCCCTCGTGGACGAGGGGGCGCTAACGTCATCTCGTGCCCCCGCCCGGATTCTTGGACGCCGCGTCCGGCCAACCGCTCAACCCGGCCGCGCGGGAGGCCTGGGAGGCGGCCGCCGACTCCGGATGGGCCGACCCACGGCGCCTGTACCGGGCCGGGCGCCAGGCGGACCTGCTCCAGCAGGCCGCTCGAGAGGCCATGGCCCACGACCTGGGAACGCCCTCGGGCTCGGTCTTCCTGACCGCGACGAACACCGACCTACCGGACCGCGTGATCCGTTCGCTGGTCCCACCGAAGGGGACGGTGGTCATGAGCGCCGTCGAGCACAGTTCGGTGCTCGCTGCCGGTGACGGCCTGACGGACGGCGGCGGTCGCGTTCGCCTGGTAAGCGTGGACCGCCTGGGACGGGTTGACCCGGTCGAGTTCGCGGAGGCACTGCCGGGAGCCGACCTGGCCATCCTCCAAGCCGCCAATCACGAGGTGGGCACACGGCAGCCCGTCGCCGAGATGGCCGCGGCCTGCGCGCGGGCCGACGTCCCGTTCGTCCTCGACGCGTCGTTCTCCCTTGGCCATGACCCGGTGCCAGAAGACTGGTCGGTCCTCCTCGGCGAGGCGGGCAGCTGGGGTGGTCCGCGCGGCACCGGGCTGGTGGTCGTGCGCGATCCCTCAATTCGTCGACAACTCGCGCGGACCTTGCCACCGGCCGCTCTCCCCTCCGCTCTCGCGGCGGCGCGGGGCTGGGAGTGGGCCGTCCAGCACCGCGAGCCCGAATCCACCCGATCCCGCGAGCTGACCGATCGCCTTCTTCAGGAACTGACCGCGCGAATCTCCGACGTTCTCCCGCTCGGCGATCCCGTCGATCGCCTCCCCCACCTTGTGGCCTTCTCGTGTCTTTATGTCGACGGTGAAGCGCTCGTGCTCGGGCTCGATCGCGCGGGCTACGCGATCTCCAGCGGCTCGTCATGTGTCAGCGACACCCGCAGACCCAGTCATGTACTTGCCGCTATGGGCGCGCTCACTCAGGGCAACGTGCGGGTGTCTCTCCCCTACGGCGTCACAGACGAGACCATCGAGGGGTTCCTTGATGTCCTCCCCGCCGTGGTCACCGATGTGCGTCACATGGTCGGCGCTCCTCCCACGGAGTCCGCGTGATGAATGAAGCCTCCGGCGGCGTACCCCAAGAGATTGCCCTCGATCAGCGCGGTGAGCGCTGCCCGATGCCGATCGTCGCTCTCGGCCGCGCGGCCATGGCCGCTCCCGCCGGCGCCATCGTTGCCGTCACCTGCACCGATCCGGGCGCTCAGTACGACGTCCCGGCCTGGTGCGCCATGAAGGGTTCGGAGTTCCTCGGTGCCATCAACGAGCCCGACGGGGCAACGACGTACCGGGTGCGCCTGCCCTAGTTGCCCGGCTGGGTTCTCCCGATAGCCGAAGGGAGTGCCAAGGCCCTCGGCAATCGCGCAAGGTAGGCACGGCGCGACATCTCGATCACCCCGAGCGAGGCCAGGTGGGGGGTTCGCCACTGCACGTCCAGGAGCCGGCCCTGCTCGTGGGCAGCCGGACCCCCGAGTGCGCCCACCAGTGCGACGAGCGCCACCTTGGAGGCATCGCGCGCGCGGTGGAACATCGATTCCCCGGCGAAGAGTCCGCCCACTTCCACGCCATACAGGCCGCCGACCAACTCCCCGCCACGCCAGGTCTCCACCGAGTGCGCGTACCCCAGCTCATGCAATCGCACGTAGGCCGCGACAAAATCCTCGGTGATCCAGCCCGAGTCACGACCCGGTTCGGCGCAGGCGCGCATCGTCTGCTCGAAGGCGACGTCGATCGTCACCTCAAAGCGTCGGCAGGACGCCCGCAACGACCGGGCAACCCGCAGGCCATCGAGCGGCAGCACGCCGCGAGGATCGGGTGACCACCAGCCCAGCAGGCTGGGCGGATCCGGTGCCCCGACCTCAGGTTGCGGCGGATCGACGTACATCGGGAAGAGCCCCTTGGCGTAGGCCGCCAACAGCGTGCCCGGGGCGAGATCCGCGCCCACCGCGATCAGGTCCTCCCCCTCGGGCGCGGTAGCGGGGTCGGGGAGGTCCCAGGCACTGGGCGAGACGATCACGGCACGGGACAGAGCAGGTGCGCGGCGATGTCCGCCGCCGCATCCGTTCCGTAGGCGGCCTCGATGCGCCGCAGGAAGTGCTGCTGCGCGAGGGTGTACTCCTGCGTGCCGACGGTTTCGATGACGTAGGTGGCGAGCAGCGACCCGACCTGGGCGCTCCGCTCATCGCTCAGCCCCCAGGCCAGCCCGGCGACGAATCCTGCACGGAAGGCATCCCCCACACCGGTCGGGTCGGCCTTGGCCTCCTCCCGAGGTACGCCAACCTGCACGGGCGCGTGACCCCGACGCTCGATCCGAGCGCCCTGCGGCCCGAGGGTCGTAACACGGCAACCGACCCGCTGCAGGATCTCGTCGGCATCCCAGCCCGTCTTCTGCTCGGTGAGGGCCGCCTCGTATTCATTCGTGAACAGGTACGCCGCGCCATCGACCAGCGCCCGGATGTCCTCCCCATCCATGCGCGCAAGTTGTTGGGAGGGGTCCGCGGCGAAGGGGTAATTCCGGAAGCGGCACTCGTCGGTATGACGCAGCATCCCCTCGGGATCGTTAGGTCCGATGATCACCAGACCAGGTGCGCCTACGCGCTCAACGACGGGTGCGAGTTCGATGTCCCGCGCTTCGCTCATGGCGCCGGGGTAGAACGAGGCGAGCTGATTGGCGTCCTCATCGGTTGTGCAGACGAACCGCGCGGTCTGATGCACCTCGGACGTGTGCACCGACTCCGTGTCTACGCCGTGCCGCTCGAGCCAGGACTGGTAGTCCGCGAAGTCCGGGCCGACCGCGCCAACGAGTACCGGATTCAGCCCTAGGCACCCCATTCCGAAAGCGATATTGGCTGCTACGCCGCCGCGACGTACTTCAAGGTCCTCCACGAGAAAGGACAGCGAGATCCGATCGAGCTTGTCAGCCACGATGGAGTCGGCGAACCGACCCGGGAAGGTCATGAGGTGGTCGGTCGCGATGGATCCGGTGACGATGATGGACACCCGCCGGACCCTACCGGGCGGCGCCGGCGGCCCGCACTCTGTTGGCTCCTAGTGGAAGGAGTCGCCGCAGGCGCAGGAGCCGGTGGCGTTGGGATTGTCGATCGTGAAGCCCTGCTTCTCGATCGTGTCCACGAAGTCGATCGTGGCGCCGCCGAGGTAGGGAGCGCTCATCCGGTCGGTGACCACGCCAACGCCGCTGAAGTCCTTGACGATGTCGCCGTCGAGGGAGCGGTCGTCGAAGAAGAGTTGATACCGCAGACCCGAGCACCCGCCGGGCTGGACCGCGATGCGTAGGGTCAAGTCGTCGCGACCCTCGGCCTCCAAAAGGGCCTTGACCTTCGAGGCAGCGGCATCGGTCAAAACAATGCCGTCCGTCGTGGTGGTCTCCGCCGTCATGGTGTTCCTCCTCGTGAATGTGCGCGGTTCGGGCCGGGGCCCGTCGTCCCGAGTATGAACCCAATATGGCACAGCATCATTCCCGGCTCCACTCCACGGCCAGGCGAGCCGCCCTAGTCCTTGGCTCCCACGCCGGGCAGGGCGAGCATTCGGTCAAGCGCCACGCGAGCCCAATGCGTGGTTTCAGCGTCGACGGTGATCTGCTGCACAACGTTGCCGGCCGCCAGGTTCTCCAGGGCCCAGACCAGGTGCGGCAGGTCGATTCGGTTCATCGTCGAGCAGAAGCAGACGTCGCGGTCGAGGAAGACAATCGTCTTGTCGGGGTGCTCCACCGCGAGGCGACGGACGAGGTTGAGTTCGGTACCGACCGCGAACGCCGAGCCGGTCGGCGCTTCCGAGATGGCCTTGATGATGTATTCGGTCGAACCGACCAGGTCGGCGTTCTGAACGACCTCGTACTGGCACTCCGGATGCACGATGACGGTGACGCCGGGTACGCGCTCGCGAACATCGCGGATGCTCGCCTCGGTGAAACGTCCGTGCACCGAGCAGTGTCCGCGCCACAGGATCACTCTCGCCGCCTGCAATTGCCCATCGGTGAGTCCACCATGTGGCTTGTGGGGATCCCACAGGACGCAGTCGTCAAGGGAGAGGCCGAGTTCGCGGACGGCGGTGTTGCGACCGAGGTGCTGGTCGGGCAGGAAGAAGATCTTCTCGCCCTGTTCGAAGGCCCACTCCATCGAAACCTTGGCGTTGCTCGACGTGCACACCGTGCCACCGTGACGACCGACGAAGGACTTGATGTCGGCAGAGGAGTTCATGTAGGTGATGGGCACCACGGCACTGGCGATGCCAGCGGCCTCGAAGATGGACCAGGCCTCGCGCACCTGATCGATCTGGGCCATGTCCGCCATGGAACAGCCTGCCGCCATGTCAGGCAGGATGACCTTCTGGTGTTCGGCCGTCAGGATGTCGGCGCTCTCGGCCATGAAGTGCACACCGCAGAAGACGATGTACTCGGCCTCTGGATGAGCCGCCGCCTGCTCGGACAACTTGAAGGAGTCACCGGTCGTGTCGGCGAACTGGATGACCTCGTCACGTTGGTAGTGGTGACCAAGGATGTAGAGCCGGTCGCCGAGCGCCTCCTTGGCAACACGAGCGCGCTCCACGAGACCGGGATCGCTGGCGGCGGGCAGATCACCCGGGCACTCCACACCGCGTTCGGTGTCTGGATCGGCACCGTGACCGAGCAGCAACAGGGCCAACGGCGTGGGCGAGGGCTCAGTGAAGGCCATTCGCCCATTGTGGCAGTTAGGCGCGTGCAGTCCACTGACGGGCTTGCGCCGGCCGTTCACGGAACTTTCGTCGATCGATCGACGTGCGGCGCCGCTACCAGCGCAGGTGCGCCACAAGGTCAATCTGGCCAGACGATGGCAAGGAAATCTCAATTCGAGTGGCGGGTGCGCCGAGGGAAGTCGGGCCCGACGACACCGAGATGCTGGCGCCCTCGGGCAGCTCATCGAAGGTCAGGGTCGCCGTCCGACCGGCCTGTGACAGCGTGACCACCTGACCCTGCACCGAAACAGATGCCTGGGTCACCCACGACCACGCGTAGGGCTGGTTGCGACCCCGGATCCGGTCGGTGATGGTCAACTCCAACGACGACAACTCGATCGCCCGCTCCGCCGACGTCGCCCCAGCCAGCGCCGACGAGAGATCGACCCCCGCTCGGGAGTTCTGCATCGATACTGCCGCCTTCGCGTCGACTACCTGCCCGAAGTCCTTCGTGCCCGAGACCGTTCGCACGGTCGAGTGCCAGGCCGGGTTCGCCTGGGCGTAAGTCCACCGCTTGCCGTCCGGCCCGTTCTGCGAATATCCCGGGCCCTTGATGCCGTAGCCCGCATCGAACGACCAATCGAGACCATCGACGCGAACCGTCACGGTGCCGGCATCGAGGTGCGTGTGATTGGTGAACGCCGCCTGCCCCTTGAGCCAGGCGGTCGCACTGCCGGCGCGGAGTACGGCGAGACCGGTGCTTGGGAAGAGGGCGGCATCAGGCACGGCAGCGGGCGTTTCGTTCTCTGGCCACCACATGAGTTCGATGCCCTGCCGCAGTTGGCCCTCAAGTGCGACGGTCACGGCCTCGGGATCGCCGTACCGACCGGCGATCCACGCGGGCAGGGTGCTGCGCATCGCGGCTTCGGTCGTGTCAGCGAAGCTCGTGGTCTCCTCTTTGGATCCGGCCGGAGCGCTCGAGCCGAGCACGAACGAACCGGCCGCCCGCAACGCCGGCACCTGCGCCACCGTCGACGCAGGCAGGGTGCGATCAATGCTGGAAAGCAATCCCGCCGCCGGAACACTCTGGAAGTTCCAGTAGCCCGGACCTTCGGGGCTGCCTCCGTCGCCGTCAAGGACATCGAGACCCGGATTCACCGCCAGCAGGGCGGCATTCATCGTGGCCGCCACGCCCTCGCGATCATCGGTGTACTCGCCGGTGACCGTTTGCACCATGATGCTCTCGGGCAACTTATGGTCGGTCTCGGCCAGGAACTGGTGTGCTGGAATGAACTTGCCCCGGGCGTTACCGGTCATGTCGGGGACAATGTATTCCACTTCGGAGATGTTGTTATCGGTGAGCCACTTGGAAATGGCCTTGAGGTCCGCCGGCGGAATGGCGGCTGCCGCATTCACCCACTCGGGACTGTGAATGACGGTATTCGATTCAGGGTCGACCCGCTTACTGGGACACATAAAAACCTGTTTGTTGCCTAGGGATAACCAGTATGGGCCGAGGCAGACCCCAACGACAAGCGGTCAAACTGCCACCTTTACGGGTACTTTTTACCTTGGGCTACAACAAAGGCAAACTTTTACGGTTGATTAGGCGCGCCAAGAGCAGGTCGGGCACAGACTGGATGCGCGTGTTGTAAAGCTCCACGGCGTCATTGTAGCCCTTACGCATCATTGCAATTTCGGTTTCTAACGCACTGAGAGTGTCACTTAAC
>JALQUH010000198.1 GCA_023263845.1 Candidatus Nanopelagicales bacterium
GGCGATGGGAGTAAACGACGCCCCGGTTGTGATCGATTTCCGCGTCCACAAGGACGCCATGGTCTGGCCGATGGTCGCCGCGGGAACCAGCAACGACGACATCATGGTGGCTCGCGCCATGGCACCTGAGTGGGGAAGTGACGACTGATGTCCAGGCACACACTGTCCGTTCTCGTCGAGGACAAGCCCGGCGTGCTCGCCCGGGTCGCGAGCCTGTTCTCCCGGCGTGGCTTCAACATCGAGTCACTTGCGGTGGGCCCCACGGAAGTCCCCGAGGTCTCGCGCATGACGATCGTCGTCAGCGTCGAGGGCCTACTGCTGGAGCAGGTCACCAAGCAGCTCAACAAGCTCGTTAATGTCCTGAAGATCGTGGAGCTCGATGAGGACTCGTCGGTTCAGCGCGCTATCGCCCTGGTGAAGGTCAAGGCCGACGCGGGGCAGCGCTCCAGCATCCTCGAGGTCGTCCAACTCTTCCGAGCGAAGGTTGTCGATGTCGCCCTCGATGCCGTCACGATCGAGGTGACCGGCAATGACGACAAGATCGAGGCCCTGTTGAAGTTGCTCGAGCCCTACGGCATCAAGGAACTCGTCAAGTCCGGCGTCATCGCGGCGAGCCGCGGGGGCCGCTCGATCACCGACCGCGTTATGCGCGCAGCCGACCGCACTGCCTAGGAGTTCATCCGCCCCGATAGTCTCTGCCCTGCCCAACGACAAAGGAGTTATCCCGTGGCCGAGTTGTTCTACGACGCTGATGCCGATCTGTCCATCATTCAGAACCGGGTGGTGGCCATCCTCGGATACGGCAGTCAGGGCCACGCGCACTCTCTCAGCCTGCGCGACAGCGGCGTCGACGTTCGCGTCGGCCTCCCCGAGGGCTCCAGGAGCCGCGCCAAGGCCGAGGAGGAGGGCCTGCGTGTCGTCGACCCGGCGACCGCCGCCGCCGAGGCCGATCTGATCATGATGACGGTGCCGGACCCCGTGCAGAAGAAGCTGTACGTCGAGGCTGTCGCTCCGAATTTGCAGGAGGGCGACGCGCTGTTCTTCGCGCACGGTTTCAACATTCGTTTCGGCTACGTCACCCCGCCGGATTTCGTGGACGTCTGCATGGTGGCGCCGAAGGGTCCCGGCCACCTCGTGCGTCGCGAGTACGTCGCGGGCCGTGGCGTGCCCGCCATCGTTGCGGTGGAGCAGGACGCCACGGGAGAGGCCTGGCCGTTGGCCCTTTCGTACGCCAAAGCGATCGGTGCGCTGCGCGCCGGTGGCATCAAGACCACGTTCACCGAGGAGACCGAGACGGACCTTTTCGGCGAGCAGGCCGTGCTGTGCGGCGGCGCATCACAACTGGTGATGTACGGCTTCGAGACCCTCATCGAGGCCGGATACCAGCCCGAGGTGGCGTACTTTGAGTGTCTGCACGAGCTCAAGCTCATCGTCGACCTCATGTACGAGGGCGGCATCGCCAAACAGCGCTGGAGCGTCTCGGACACCGCCGAGTACGGCGACTACGTGTCCGGGCCGCGGGTGATTGATCCGAGCGTCAAGGACAACATGCGCGCGGTGCTCGCCGACATCCAAAGCGGCACGTTCGCCGAGCGCTTCATGAATGACCAAGACGCCGGGGGGCCTGAGTTCAAGGCGATGCGCGCTAAGGCTGAGCAGCACCCGATCGAGGAGACCGGACGCAAACTGCGCGGCCTGATGAGTTGGATCGACTCGGGCGACGACGACTATGTCGAGGGAACCGCCGCTCGCTGACGTCAACGCGGCTAGCCTGGGCCGATGCCCACGACGCCGCCGTCCATCTACGCCAAGCCCAGTGACGTAAGTCCGGACACGCTCGCCAACCTCGGGCCATTGCGCGCCCTGGCGGGCGTGTGGCAGGGGACGATCGGGGCCGATGATCATCCCGACAGGTCGGGCGCCAAGGATGATGTCTACGTTGAACACTACGTTGCGCAGCCCATTGACCCGCAAACCAATGGCCCGCAATTGTTCTTTGGTCTGCGCTATCACACGCACATCACGAAGCCCGGGCAGGTAGCGACGTTCCATGACCAGGTCGGGTATTGGCTGTGGGAACCGTCAACCGGCACCGTGATGCTCACCGTGGGTATCCCGCGCGGAGAGGTGCTGCTGGCCGGTGGCCAGTGCGATGCCGATGCCAATACCTTCACGGTCAAGTCTGCCCTGGGAGCCCCGGATTACGGCATTTGCTCCAATCCGTTCCTGACCTCTCACTTCCAGACCACGGCGTTCGCCATGACGATCACTGGCCATCCCGACCACACCTGGTCGTATGTCGAGGACACGACCTTGACTATCTCGGGACGAGCCGAGCCGTTCCAGCACACCGATGGCAATACCCTCCACCTGATCACGCCGCCTACGCCGAATCCCCTCGCTCAGGTGGCATCGGCGCCGTCGACGTCCAAGCCGTGAGGATGCGCTGGTGGGGGGCGGCGTCGAAGATGTAGTCGTGGAGCCCAAGACCAAGACCTGTGCCCGCTGTGGACGCACCATGGAGTGGCGCAAGGCCTGGGCCCGGAATTGGGATTCAGTGCGTTACTGCTCGGACTCTTGCCGGCGCCGCAAGCTCACCCCCACCGATGAGGCGCTCGAGGCTGCCATCCTCAACTTGATCGATACCCGTGCCGCGAATGCGACCATCTGCCCTAGCGAGGCCGCCCGAGCGGTCGATCCCGACGGGTGGCGCGCACTCATGGAGCCAGCACGCCAGGCGGCTCGCCGGCTGGTCGCCCGGGACGAGGTCGAGATCACCCAGGGTGGCCACGTCGTCGATCCCAGCACGGCCAAAGGCCCCATTCGCATCCGCCGAGTGCGCCGTGGCTGACCTCCCCACACCGGATACCGGTGGTGAGATCGAGTGGGTGGCGACCCACCTGGCCGACCTCGTGCGACCGGGCGACACCGTCACCGGCAGCGCTTCTCACCGAGGCGGCCAGTCGGCCGCTGATGCTGCGCTTGCGGGGTACAACGTGCGTGGGTATGCCAATCGACGTAATGAGGTCTGGCCTGCCGATCGACGTGGCGCCTCGGCTCTCTCTCCGTACATCCGACACGGTCTGCTGAGCCTGTCGCGCGTGTGGGAGCACGTCGGTGGCGGACCGAGTCGCGATGTGTCGGCCTTTCGGGACGAACTGCTTTGGCAGGAGTACGCGCGTCACCTGTACGCGCGGCTCGGAGAGTCGACGAGGCGCAGTTTGCGCTTTTCGGTGCAGGAGCGTGGGCCCGCGTACTCGTGGCCCACGCAGATGTCCTGCGTCAATCTGGCGGTCACCGAACTTGCGCGGGATGGTTGGCTGCCAAACCAGATGCGGATGTGGCTCGCGAGCCAGTGGGCGGTCCGCGACGGCGGCGGCTGGCGCGACGGTGAGGACGAATTCTTCCGGCATCTGCTGGATGGTTCGCGGGCGGCAAACCGCGTCGGGTGGCAGTGGACGGTGGGTGCCCTCACCGGCAAGCCCTACGGCTTCAGTCGTTGGCAGGTGAACAAGCGGGCGCCGGGACTGTGCGAGCAGTGTGCGCTGCAGGCTGCCTGCCCGATTGAGGATTGGCCGCCGGAGGACCCGCCCGAACCCCGCGCGTTCGTCGACCCGCAGATGCGACGCTCCGCTGCCGAGGCTGCGCCGCCACCGACCGTCGTTACTGGTGCGGTCGAAGCTGTCTGGATCACGGCCGAATCCCTGGGCGACGACGACCCGGCGCTCGCCGCGCACCCGGAACTTCCCGTGCACTTCGTCTGGGACCGTCCTCTGCTCCAACGTTTGCGGCTGGCCCCCAAGCGGTTGGTCTTCCTCACTGAGACGTTGGCTGACCTCGCGCGACGGCGGATGCTGCACCTTCATGTCGGCGATCCACGGCAGGAGCTTGCGGGCGTGCCCCTCGCCGCGACCGTCGCACCGGTCCCGGGCTGGGGTCAACGGGCAGGAGCACTCGATATCGTCTCGCCGCATGCGTGGCCCTGGCTTGTCCCGCCCCACGAGGGCCCTGTGACCTCCTTCACCGCCTGGCGACGCCGCGCGAAGGTGTGAAGTGCGCTCGTTAGACTTCTCGGCGCGCGCGCCTTTCGGCAGCGTCGACTCCTAGGTCGCCCTCTCGCATGAACGAGGTTTTCCCGTGAGCAAGCCTGTCGTCCTCATCGCTGAGGAGCTCTCGCCGGCCACCGTCGAGGCCCTCGGCCCCGATTTCGAGATCCGCAGTTGCGATGGTGCCGATCGTGGTCAACTCCTCGAGGCGATTGCGGACGCCGATGCCATCCTCGTGCGTTCAGCGACCAAGGTTGATGCCGAGGCCATCGCCGCCGCCAAGAAGCTGCGCGTGGTGGCTCGTGCGGGTGTTGGCCTGGACAACGTCGACGTCAAGGCCGCGACTCAGGCTGGAATCATGGTCGTCAACGCACCGACCTCCAACATCGTCAGTGCCGCGGAGCTCGCCGTTGCGCTGCTCTTGTCCGTCGCGCGCAACGTCGTCCCGGCCAATATCGCCTTGAAGAATGGTGAGTGGAAGCGCTCGAAGTACAACGGCGTCGAACTGTCCGAGAAGACCGTCGGGATCGTCGGGCTCGGTCGCATCGGCGTCCTTGTTGCCCAGCGCCTATCGGCGTTCGGCGTCAAGCTCATCGCCTACGACCCGTATGTTCAGCCGGCTCGCGCCGCGCAGATCGGCGTACGCATGGTGCCCCTCGAGGAGCTCATGGCGGAGTCAGACTTCATCACCGTCCATCTACCCAAGACCCCTGAGACGTCCGGACTCATCGGTGACGATCAACTCGCCCTGGCGAAACCCACGATGTACCTCATTAACGCCGCCCGCGGCGGCATCGTCGACGAGGATGCGCTCTTCCGCGCCATCTCCGAAGGTCGTGTTGCCGGTGCCGGGCTCGATGTCTACGCAAAGGAGCCCTGCACGGACTCGCCGCTCTTTGGGCTAGAGACGGTCGTCGCGACGCCCCACCTCGGGGCCTCCACCGATGAAGCCCAGGAAAAGGCTGGCATCGCCGTCGCCAAGTCCGTGCGCCTCGCGCTGGCGGGCGAACTCGTGCCTGACGCGGTCAACGTGCAAGGCGGAGTACTCGCTGAGGCGATTCGTCCTTACGTCCCGCTCGCCGAGCGTCTTGGCGCGATTGCCAGCCCGCTCTTCGACGGAGCTCTCCAGCGTGTCGACGTCGAGGTGCGCGGCGAGGTCGCTGATCTTGACGTGCGCGTGCTTGAACTCGCCGCTCTCAAGGGTGTCCTCCAAGGTCTGGTCCACGATCCTGTGTCGTATGTCAACGCTCCGGTTCTGGCGCAGCAGCGTGGAGTGGAGGTTGCGCTCATTACCGATCGGGAGAGCGAGGATCACCGCACCCTCGTGTGCGTGCGCCTGACGAGTAGTGAGGGCGAGACAGTGAGTGTGGCCGGCACCGTTACCGGTCCGCGCGATGCTCAAAAGCTTGTCGAGATCGACTCCTACGACATTGATGTGCCGCTAAGCGAGCACATGGTCTTCTTCCGATATCACGACCGCCCCGGAATCGTGGGCTCCGTCGGTCGAATCCTCGGTGACCACGCCATCAACATTGGCGGCATGCAGGTCAGCCGCGATGAGCCGGGTGAGCACGCGATGATCGTCTTGACCGTCGACAGTGTCGTCCCGGCCGAGGTGCTTGAGCAGATCGTCGCCGAGATTGGCGCGCACACTGGCCGTGCGGTCGATCTGATCATCTGACGCTCACCCGCTGGCAGCCCTAACCGCCAGAAGGGGATCCTTATCGCACGGCGCGGTTGACGGCGCTGACGATTGCCTTGAGCGACGACGTCGTGATCGACGGGTCGATGCCCACTCCCCACAGGATGTGGCCATCGACCGCGCACTCGACGTAACTCGCTGCCTTGGCGTCGCCGCCTGCGCTCATCGCGTGCTCGGCATAGTCAAGGACGCGTACGTCGACACTGTGTTGGCTGAGGGCACTGCAGAACGCCGCGACCGGTCCGTTGCCATGGCCGGTGAGTTCGACCTCGGTTCCTGCGTCGATGAGGACGACATTGACCGTGGTGTCACCGTCAACCTCCGAGTCCTGCTTCACTGACTTCAGCGAGAAGCGGCCCCACGGAGCGTCGGGATCGGGGAGGTATTCCGAGGAGAAGACGCGCCACATCTCCTCAGGCGAGACTTCGCCGCCCTCCTCATCGGTCACGTGTTGGATGACCTGACTGAATTCGATCTGATGGCGACGCGGCAGTTCGAGTTTGTACTCCGTGCGCATGATGTAGGCGACGCCGCCCTTGCCGGACTGCGAGTTGACCCGGATGACCGCCTCGTAGGTGCGTCCGACGTCCTTGGGATCGATCGGCAGGTAGGGGACCTCCCAGCGGAAGTCGTCAACGTCAACACCGGCCTCCGCTGCGTCCGCCTCCATCGCCTTCAGCCCCTTGTTGATCGCATCCTGGTGAGAGCCGGAGAAGGCCGTGTAGACCAGGTCGCCGCCGTAGGGGTGACGCTCATGGACCGGAATCTGGTTGCAGTATTCGACCGTGCGCCGAATGTCATCGATGTCGCGCATATCCAGCTGCGGATCTACTCCCTGGCTGAACAGGTTCATGCCCAAGGTGATGAGGCAGACGTTTCCGGTGCGTTCGCCGTTGCCGAACAGGCAGCCCTCGATGCGATCAGCACCCGCCATGTAGCCCAACTCCGCCGCGGCGACCGCGGTGCCGCGGTCGTTGTGCGGGTGCAGCGACAGCACAACCGAGTCGCGGCGTGCCAGATTGCGGTGCATCCACTCGATGGAGTCGGCGTACACATTGGGGGTCGCCATCTCGACGGTCGCAGGAAGGTTGAGGATCACCTTGCGCTCCGGGGTTGGCTGCCACACCTCGGTGACGGCGTCACAGACCTCGACGGCAAACTCCAGCTCGGTCCCGGTGTAGGACTCGGGGGAGTACTCGAAGAAGACCTCGGTCTCATCGGCGATCTGCTCGGCGTACTTCTTGCACAGCTGGGCGCCGTGAACGGCGATGTCCTTGATGCCGTCCTTGTCCAGACCGAAGACGACGCGGCGCTGCAGCGTCGACGTCGAGTTGTACAGGTGGACGATCGCCTGCTTGGCTCCGCGAATCGCCTCAAACGTGCGCTCGATCAGGTGCTCGCGGGACTGGGTCAGCACCTGGATGACCACGTCGTCGGGGATGAGGTCCTCTTCGATGAGCATGCGTACGAAGTCGAAGTCGGTCTGCGAGGCCGACGGGAAGCCGACCTCAATCTCCTTGAAACCCAACGCTACGAGCAACTCGAACATCCGCTTTTTGCGAGCCGGGGACATGGGGTCGATCAGTGCCTGGTTGCCGTCGCGCAGGTCGACCGCGCACCAGCGGGGTGCCTCGGTGATGACCTGGTCCGGCCACGTGCGGTCCGGCAGGTCGATGGGACGGAAGGGGGAGTAGCGCTGCCACGCCATGGGCGAGGGCTGCTGGGGGTTGCGTTCGTGGGTGATGTCGGTGGTCATGTCGGTCTCCTCAAAGATGATCGGTGGGGGACCGGCGCAGCAGAACTCACCGCGACGAGGGGGCCGGCGTGGCCGCCTCTTCGGCGACCCTAGGCCTCGTCGCGGCGACCAAGGAGGAGTCGCTGCGTGGACATCACCGCCGAGGGTACCAGCCTGTCCCCAGGGAGCTCCTCCCCGAGTCATCCACAGGCGAGCGGTTGTGGGTGCTCTCAGGTCGTTCGGCGTACCTACGGTCGCCGCGACCTATTCACCAGGTCACGGCACCGACGGGCTCGTCCGAGGGCGATCTTGTGATGCCGCGGCCCGCCGTACCGGGAGTTCCTATGTCCACGCGCCTTGTTCGCTTCACCCCCGCCGTCCTTGCCGCGACCCTGATGACACCGATGCTGTGGGCGGGGCCAGCTCAGGCGGCTCGCACCACCGAGCCCGATCTGCCCGACGTACGCCGCACCATCAGCCTGGACGTGAGCGGGGAGTGGAGCGGGGAGATCACCTTCGGCCAACTCGTCACGGGGCCCGCCCGAGCAATGCGGCCACTACCGGTGTCGATGGATCTCAGTCACCAGGGCTGTGACCTGGCCGGGTGTCTCACGACCACAATCACACTCGACGAGTCGGCCGGAGTGCCGGGTGCGGTGCGGATCGCCTCGGGTTTGTCGAGCGCGGCGCTGAGGTCCACGGTCGTAGGAGTCGTCGTTCGTCGGTCCGTGGGCGGTCTTGTGCTCGCCGAGCACGATGCCACGCTGACGATCTCGGTCATGGCCAAGCGCAGCGGACCGGTCATTCGGCGCACGACGCTCGAACAAGGCCCTGCTGGCGAGGTGCTCACCGTTTCCCGCATCGCTCCGATGCGGGCCACCGTCACGGTTGAGGGTGAGTCCCTGAGTGGCACCGGTGAGTTGGTGAGGTCCCAGATCGTCGACTAGCCCGCCTATCGCTGAGTGTGCGCTCCCGTACCCGATTTCGGGCTGATTCGTGTACGGGAGCGCACGCTCGCAGGGGTAGCCGGCGCAGGTTCGCGCTGGCCGCCCCACTAGCCTTCGGGGCATGGCGCGCACTCTGAATCTGGCCCTCATTCCCGGCGATGGCATCGGCACCGAGGTGGTCGAGGAGGCCCTCAAGGTCCTCGACGCCGTCAAGGGCGACATGTCGATCACGACGCAGGAGTACGACCTCGGCGCGCGCCTGTACAACCGCACCGGCGAGACGCTGCCCCCCGCGGTGCTTGAGGAGCTGCGTGGCTACGACGCGATCCTGCTCGGCGCGATCGGCGACCCCACAGTGCCGCCTGGCGTGCTCGAGCGCGGCGTACTCCTGCCCCTTCGGTTCGAACTCGACCACCACCTGAACTACCGGCCGGTCAAGCTCTACCCCGGCGTCACCTCCCCACTCGTGGGCAAAGGGCCGGATGAGATCGACTTCGTCGTCTTCCGTGAAGGGACGGAGGGTCCGTACGTCGGCGCCGGCGGCGTCCTGCGCAAGGGCACCCCGCAGGAGGTGGCGACGGAGGAGAGCATCAACACGGCGTACGGCGCCGAGCGCATCATCCGCGAGGCCTTTCTGCGTGCCATGCGTCGCCGCAGGCACGTGACGCTGGTGCACAAGACCAACGTGCTCACCAACGCCGGCAGTATGTGGAAGCGCACCTTCGATCGCGTCGCGGCGGAGTTCCCCGAGATCGCTACCGACTACCAGCACGTCGATGCGGCGGCCATGTTCTTCATCACTCAGCCCGAGCGCTTCGACGTCGTCGTCACCGACAACCTCTTTGGCGACATCCTCACCGACATCGGTGCCGCCATCGGCGGAGGCATCGGTCTCGCGGCCAGCGGCAACCTCGACCCGAGTCGCAGCAACCCCAGCATGTTCGAGCCGGTTCACGGCTCGGCTCCGGACATCGCGGGCCAGGGCAAGGCCGATCCCACGGCGACGGTCCTGAGCCTGGCACTCCTACTCGACTTCATCGGCGAGGAGGAGAAGGCGGCCCGCGTGGAAGCTGCTGTCGCCGTCGATCTCGCGTCGCGCGGTGACAGTGTCCGGTCGACGAGCCAGATCGGCGATGCCCTGGCCGCGGGCAGCGCCTAGTCCGATTCGGGCGGCTTTGCCGACCCCTCGAACCGAAGTGAGTACCCTCACTCCATGACCACCTCGGCTAGTACCCCTCGGCTCGCGGACACACACCTGTGGCCGATCGAGGTAACGCCGAACGCCGCCCCGGTCGGCGATGAGCGTCGGGCGGAGATCCTGGCCAACCCCGGCTTTGGACAGCACTACACCGACCACATGGTTCGGGCGACCTGGACCGAGGGTGAGGGCTGGCATGACGCCGAACTCGTGCCCTACCAGCCGCTGACCTTTGATCCCGCCACGAATTTCCTGCACTACGGCCAGGCCATCTTCGAAGGCCTCAAGGCGTACAAGCACGCCGATGGCTCCATCTGGCTGTTCCGGCCGCTGAAGAACGCCACGCGTTTCAACAACTCGGCTCGTCGCCTCGCCATGGCTGAGGTACCTGCCGAATTGTTCATCGCATCGATCGTGGCCCTGGTCAGCGCCGATCGCGACTGGACCCCGAGTGGAGCCGAGGCGTCTCTCTATCTGCGTCCCTTCATGCTCGGTACCGAGGTCGGACTCGGTGTGCGCCCCTCTCGCAGTTACCAGTACCTCCTCATCGCGTCCCCGGCTGGCGCGTATTTCTCCAAAGGCGTTCACCCGGTGACGGTGTGGCTCTCCGATGACTACGTCCGCGCCGCCCCGGGCGGCACGGGCGAGGCGAAGTGCGCGGGCAACTACGCCGCGTCCCTCGTCGCCCAGGCCGAGGCCGCCCAGCATGGCTGTGATCAGGTCGTCTGGCTCGACGCCGCCGAGCATCGGTGGATCGAGGAGATGGGCGGCATGAATCTGTACTTCGTCTACGGTTCGGGCGACCAGGCCCGCATCATGACGCCATCGCTGACGGGCGCCCTGCTGCCCGGTGTAACCCGTGACTCGCTGCTTACGGTGGCCCAGGATCTCGGCATTCGTGCCGAAGAGGGGCGCATCAGCGTCGAGGACTGGCAGGCCGGGTGTGCCTCGGGGGAGATCACCGAGGTCTTCGCATGCGGCACGGCGGCCGTGGTGACCCCCGTGGGTGAGGTCAAGTCCCGCAAGGGCAACTGGACCGTCGGCAACGGGGGAGCGGGCGAGGTCACGATGCGACTGCGTCAGGCCCTGCTGGACATTCAGACCGGCGCCGTCCCCGACAAGCACACATGGATGCACAAGATCCTCGACACCGAGGAATAGTGGTGGGATACACTCTCCCCGTGCTTCACACCAGCATCATCATTACCTAGCGCATCGGCGCCGCGACGCGGCATCGATGCGCAGCCCTTCGCACCCGCGGGGGGCTTTTTGCTTGAGGAGGACCGGATGGCCACGCTGCCTCTCGGCGACGACTTCCACGTCTACGACACGACCCTGCGCGACGGCGCCGACGGTGCCGTGCGAACGGTCCGTCACCTCCTCTTCGGTAACGCCGATCGGCAATGTGTAGTACTTGCGGGGGTCTTCGACTACCTCGAAGCCCTGCGCACGTGCGAAAGTGAGTGCGCCGGCGCC
>JALQUH010000240.1 GCA_023263845.1 Candidatus Nanopelagicales bacterium
GGCGTGGTCCCCGACGACGACCATCAGCGTCGCGGCCGCGACGTGGCCGTCGTGGTGCGCGAGGTAGAGCCGCAGGTGCTGCGAGTGGGAGTTCAGGGCGTCCCACATCCGCTCGAAGTACGCGAGACCGCGCGGGGTGAAGTGGTCGCGCGCTGCCGTCTCGACGTAGACCGGATGGAAGGCGCCCAAGTCCCCACGGGTGCCCTCTGTGACGACGACTCCGGCCTTCTCGGACTTGCGAATATTGCGCCGCCACAGCTGGTTGAAGCCGGCGAAGACGTCGTCGAGGGTGCGATCCGCGAGAGGCACCTGGAACACGTAGCGGGGCTGTACGTCACCGAAACCGGCTTCGCCGGCAGCCTCCTGCGTCCAGCCGAGGGATGACAGCCGCGAGACGAAGGTCAGTCCCGCGCTGGACGTCCAGTTCGGGGTCACGGCGGAGAGGCGGTCGGGGGCCGACGGATCATCGGACCGTGCGGCGAGGGCCGCCTTGATCGTCGCGGCGTCCCATCGCCGCATCGCGACAGGAGGGCCCATCTTGATCTGGAATGCTCCGCGGGCCCGGCAGTGGTCGGCCAGGGCCGTCAGCCACTCCGACAATGACGCCGAGGGGTGCTCCGTGCCGAGCCAGTCGATGTCGGGGCCTTCGGGCAGGTACGCCAGCGACCGCTGCGGCAGCTTCGGCACGGGGCGGTAGAGGACGAGTCCCGCGCCGACGAGGCGCGAGCCGAGGAACCAGCCAAGGGACTCGTGCCGCCATCCGGCCTTGACCTCGCCCCACTCCGGGAGTTGGAGGAAGGAGACGGATGGGCGACTCGCGATCCACGCGCGGTGCTGGTCGGCCGTGATGGCGCGGACGGTGATCGTCACCCGGTCAGCCTAGGCCGTCCCGTTGAGCCCGACAGTCATGTGTGACGCTGACGGAACGGAAGCCGCTCGACGAGACCACGGTGGTCGTCCCCTTCAACGACGTTCCTGCTCTTGAGCGGGCCTTTGCCCGCGGGGACATCGCCTGCGCCCTGGTCGAACCGGCGATGACCAATATCGGCATCGTCTTGCCCGATGAGGGCTGGCACGAGGCATTGCGCGACCTGTGCAGCGCCAACGATGCGGTGTTGATTATCGACGAAACCCACACCATTTGTGCCGGACCCGGTGGAATGACCCAGAGGGATGCCCTGCAGCCCGACGCCGTCGTGATCGGGAAGACCATCGGGGGCGGCATCCCCGCCGGTGCCTACGGCATGACCGCGCAGCTGCAGCAGCGTGTCCGCGACTCGATTGAGCTCGAAGACATCGACGTCGGGGGAGTGGGCGGCACCCTCGCGGGCAATGCCCTCTCACTCGCCGGTATCCGAGCCACCCTCGGTCAGGTATTGACCGCGGAGGTGTACCCCGACATGATCGCCCGTGCCACCGAGTGGACCGAGGGTGTTCAGGCCGTGATCGACCGTTATGAGATGCCGTGGCAGGTCACCCAGCTTGGCGCGCGAAGCGAATACAGCTTCATGCCCCGAGCTCCCCGAAACGGCCGCGAAGCCGCCGATGCGGATGATTTCCCTCTGCAGCAGTATCT
>JALQUH010000016.1 GCA_023263845.1 Candidatus Nanopelagicales bacterium
TCCGCAGGCGGTCATCGCCAACGCTGTGGTCAACAGTGCACAGGGGAGAAGGAGGCGGGCCATCTACCCAGGCTACCCCGAAGCGACTCTGAATCCTCGGTGGAAGAAACCGGCCCCGTTGCGGCCCGCGCTAAAGGTGGACATGCTGTGCCCGTGGCAGATGCGACGAGGAAGTCAGGTGACCGGGGTGGCGCATGGGCCGTGATCGGCGCGGGGCCACACGGTCTTTCGGCGTTGAAGGCCCTCCTTCAGGCGGGGCTTGATGCCGACGGCTTTGAACGGGATTCGGACCTTGGCGGCAACTGGAACTTCCACGCCGAGAACTCCCGTGTTTATGAGTCGACCCACCTCATCTCCACCAAACCGTTCACCCAGTTCCCCGACTTCCCGATGCCGGACGCCTATCCGGACTATCCCTCGCACTGGCAGGTGCACCGCTACTTCCGCTCATACGCTGAGCACTTCGGCCTGCTTGATCACCTGTCGCTCAACACCGAGGTGATTGAGGTCGCAGCAGTCGAGAACGATCGCTGGGATGTCACCGTCCGTGATCGTTCCACCGGGGATGAACGCACCATGCAGTACGCCGGTGTCATCATCGCCAACGGACACAACTGGTGGCCGAAGATCCCGCAGTACCCCGGACAGGAGTCGTTCACCGGCGAGATCTTGCACTCGGCCAACTACAAATCCGCTGATGCCGTGCGCGGCAAGCGGGTCCTCGTGGTCGGCGCCGGCAACACCGGATGCGATGTTGCCGTGGAGAGCGCCCAGAACGCCAAGGAGACCTACCACTCGACGCGCCGTGGCTACTACTACAACCCCAAGTACGCCTTCGGTCGGCCGAGCGACCAGACAGCCGATCTCATGCTCGCCATGCGTATCCCGCTCGCCGTACGTCGAGTGATGTTCAAGGCCACCTTGCGATTGACGGTCGGCGACTTCACCAAGTTCGGGCTGCGCAAGCCCGACCACGCATTCTTCGAAACACATCCGATCGTCAATCAGCAACTCGTGTACTACGTCGGCCATGGCGATATAGCCCCGAGGCCCGATGTCGAGCGCTTCGACGGCGACACGGTGCACTTCACCGATGGAACGAGTGCACAGGTCGACACCGTGGTGTTCTGCACCGGCTATCTGGCGAAGTTCCCCTTCCTCGATGAGTCCCTGCTCAACCTCGAAGGCGATCACCCGGTGCTGGCGCGGCAGATCTTCACCCCGGCGAGCCCCACCCTCACGGTGTCCGGGCTCATCCAGCCCGACAGTGGCCAGTGGACGATCGCTCACTGGCAGGGCGTGCTCATCGCGACCTACGCCGCGTTGCGCGCCGAGGATCCCGCCGCCGCGCAGCGGTTCTACGACGCGATGGCGGGCGAGGTCGATGTGCGCTTCACCGGCGGCACGGAGTACAAGGACTCCACCCGGCACTACTACGAGATCGCTCACCAGGAGTATCTGCAAGCACTCGAGGCCGATCTCGCCGCGCTGACCCCGGTGCCGGCTAGATGAGTCGTCGCCGACCGCCGAAGGTCATGCGGCTGTGGGATTGGTCGCTGCCACCGACCGGCGCCCACCGCGAGGTGCTCTCGATCGTGCCCGAGGGATGGCATGACGAGGCACGAGCGACTCGCAGGCCGCCGCTGCTGTTCATCCACGGTCTCGCTCACGGTGCGTGGTGCTGGCGTGAGTACTGGATGCCGGCGGCTGCCGACCGTGGCTTCCCGACGTACGCCGTGTCACTACGCGGCCATGGTGATTCAGGTGGTCGCAAGCGGATTGGCCGCACGCTGCTGCGGCATTACGTACACGACGTCATGCAGACCATTGCTGAACTGCCTCAACCGCCGGTGCTGGTAGGGCACTCGATGGGTGCCCTCATCGCGCAACTGGTCGCCGACCGCTATCAACCGCGTGGCATGGCACTGCTGACACCCGCGCCCCTTCAGGGTGCGGCCGGGATCATGCTCAACCTTGCACGGCGTCGACCGCTGGACGCGGCCAAGGTCGTGGCGGGCGGCACTCTGCCGTTGCGTGCGGAGGATCTCTTCACCGGCCTGGACGAAGCGACCGCCTCCCGCTACGTCGATCGGCTCGGCCGTGAGTCACCGTGGGCGCAGTATGAGTTGCTCATCCCCAAGAAGATCGGCCCGGTCCGTGCGCCGGTACTCGTGGTGGGCACCCCGGAGGATCGAGTTGTCGACGAGGCGGCGACCGTGCAGACGGCCGCGGCGTATGGCGTTGATCCGGTGTGGATTCCGGGGATCGGCCACGACCTCATGCTCGATGTGGGTTGGGAGAAGCCACTGTCCGTCGTCTTGGACTGGATCGACGGGAGCACCTAGTCTGCGGACATGTCCGACCCGGCGATCGCCGCACAGCTCCAGGCGTGCCTGACGGCGTACTCGATGGACCGCAAGCCCGACCGAGACGTCGAGAAGGCAGCCGTTAAAGCGATGCTCGTCTTGCTCATGGACAAGGCACCCGGCCGCAGCGTTGAGGTGCGGATCCCGCCCTACGCAGCGGTCCAGGTGATCGAGGGTGTCCGCCACCGTCGCGGCACCCCTGCCGCCGTCGTCGAATGCGACGCGCGTACGTGGATCGAACTCAGCACCGGGGCCATCACGTGGGAGCAGGCCCGGGCCGGGGGCCGGGTGGCTGCCAGCGGGGAGCGAAGCGACCTCTCGGCGTATTTACCGCTGGCCTAGTCGCCAAGGTCACGATTCGGACAAAACGTGGAGGGATTCGCCCCCTAACGGATGCCCGAGGGGGGGCTTCCCCCTAGGCTCGCCAGAGCCATGGACTCGGAGGACATGTGAGCACCGCAATTCGGCTATCGGGCCTGCGCAAGACGTTTGGCGATGTGGTCGCCGTCGACAACGTCGACCTCGAGGTGGCCGATGGCGAGTTCCTCACCCTCCTCGGGCCCTCGGGCTCCGGCAAGACCACCGTCCTGCGCATGATCGCCGGCTTCGAGCAGCCCACCGCGGGCACCATCGAACTTGCGGGCGTGGATGTCACGGGCACCCCGCCCTACAACCGTGACGTCAACACCGTCTTCCAGGACTACGCCCTCTTCCCACACATGAATGTCCTCGACAATGTCGAATACGGCCTGCGCGTGAAGAAGGTCCCCAAGGCCGAGCGCCGGTCTCGCGCGCAGGAGGCACTCGATGCCGTACGCCTCGGCGAATACGGCGAGCGCAAACCGAGCCAGCTCTCCGGCGGCCAGCGGCAGCGCGTGGCCCTCGCGCGGGCACTGGTGAACAAGCCACGGGTTCTCCTCCTCGACGAACCGCTTGGTGCACTCGACCTCAAACTGCGCGAGCAGATGCAGGTGGAGCTCAAGGAGTTGCAGCGCGAGGTCGGCATTACGTTCGTGTTTGTCACGCACGACCAGGAAGAAGCGCTCACGATGTCTGATCGCATCGCGGTCTTCGACGCCGGAGCCATTGCCCAGATCGGCTCGCCTACCGAGATCTATGAGCACCCCAAGACCCCCTTCGTCGCGGGCTTCGTTGGCGTATCGAATTTGCTCGAGGCTGGCGCCGCGGCAACGATTCTGGGTCGCGAAGGCACCTGGTCGGTTCGGCCGGAGAAGATCCGCGTCATGCTCGGTGAGGCCACTACTGAGGGCAACGAGCGCGCGGCGACCGGCACGATTCACGAGGTGGTCTACGTCGGTATGGCGACTCGATTCTTCGTCGATCTCGATGCCGGCGGATCCCTCATTGCCGTGCAGCAGAACTCACACGCGTCCTCGGCGGATGTCAACGCCATGCGCGGACAGCGGGTGACCTTGTTGTGGAACACCGAAAACGAGATCCAGGTCGGATCCTGACGGTGTTCACAGGACCGCTACCAACCGGGTCGGTCCACGAAAGAGAAGGAGGAGCAGGTGCACAAGACGCAGCTGCTGAAGATGCTGGCCGTCGGCGGTGCCGCGGCCCTGGCTCTGGCCGCCTGTGGCGGCGGGAGCGATAGCGGATCGGGTGCCGCACCCGATGTGCCGATGTACGAGGGCCCCGTGGGCGACGGCGAGGGTCAGCTCAACATTCTCGCGTGGCCGGGCTATGCCGAAGACGGCAGCACCGATCCCGCGGCTGACTGGATCACGCCGTTTGAGGAGGCTACGGGCTGCCAGGTCAACGTCAAGGTGTTCGGCACCTCCGACGAGGCCGTGAAGCTCATGCAGGGTGGCGGCTGGGATGTGGTCTCGGCATCGGGAGACGCCTCGCTTCGCCTGATCTACGGCTCCAACGTCCAGCCAATCAACACCGAGCTGACACCGAACTACGCCGACATTTTCCCTGATCTCAAGATGCAGTCACACAACAGCG
>JALQUH010000032.1 GCA_023263845.1 Candidatus Nanopelagicales bacterium
AAAGGCAACGTCGGCAACCAGAACTACAAGATCCCAGCTGATGTCGATCTCGCGAACTACTCGTCCATCTCCATCTGGTGTGCCCGGTTCGCCGTGTCCTTCGGGGCGGCGGAGTTGGTTCAGGTTTAAGCCCACCACCGACCCCGCGTCGCGGTGGGGCATGGCGGTCAGGCGGGCTCGAGCCACTCCTCGTGGATCTCTGCGATGACGACATGCGACGCATCGGGTGAGGCGATGTCGCTGCCCAGGAAGCGCAGGGTGTAAAGCGGCAGGTAGGGCTGATGGTGGTCGAGCGGGTTGGCGATGACTCCGTAGGTAGCGATGATCGTGCCGGCAACGCCCTTCGCGTACGACGGCGTGCGGGGATTGATCGTCTCCGGTTCGGCGGTGCGCCGTACTCGTACTCGGTCCCCAACAGCAAAGCGGCCTGTCATGGCATGACTCCATCGAGGCCGCGGGCCACGGCTTCCTCGCTCTGCGGGCGCTGGCCGGCAAGCGCCGTACCGACAAGTGACTCGGGAGTGACGAGTTCGGCGAGTTCCTCCTCGGTGAGACCCTCGGTGCCCGCAGGGCGCTGGGGGATCACCATCCAGCGCACATCCGACGTCGAGTCATGCACGCGGATCTCCACATGGTCGGGCACCTCCAGGCCGAATGCCGTCGCGAGTACGCCGCGCGGGTCGGTGAGGACGCGTTCCTTGTAGCCGTCGGTCCGGTACCACCACGGTGGATTGCCGAGCAGATCATGCGGGTAGCAGGAGCACAGCGTGCAGACGACGACGTTGTGCACGTCGTCGGTGTTCTCCGCGATGCCAAGGATCCCGAGCTTGCCGGGTGGGATATCCAGCTCACGAACCGCCTCGCGCCCCTGTGTGAGAAGGCGGGCGCGGAAGTCCGGATCGACCCACGTGCGTGCCACGATGCGGGCACCGTTTCGCCAGCCGATGGAGGCAAGTGACGTGATGCGCTGCTCGAAGGCTCCCGCTGCGACCTCCCCTCGATCGATGAGCGCGTGCTGGGCGGCGGCAATGAGCAGTTCGCAGTCGGCCAAGGTCGCCTCGATGGCGGCGATCCGCTCCATCAGGGGTTCGGGGTAGGTCCGCTTCGCGAGGCGGAATCGCTCGTCGTAGTCACCGCGCTCGAGGCGGGTGTCCTCGATGGCGATGTCGGCGCTGCGGATCGGCACCTGCAGGGAAAGGATCCCGATCACCACCGCATTGAGGTGATCCTGCAGAGCCTTGATGCGGTCGTCGAGATCTGACTCGGTAGCCGAGTAAGCGACGGGCGCGAGATTTTGGGCCGCGCGGAGCAGGTCCGGCAGGGGCAGGTAGCCGCGGCGCGCCATATAGAGGAGTCGCGACTCCAGACGCTTGCGACGGAAGTACTCCAGGTCGGCGACGATAGCTGCGACGTTGGCCTCGGGGTCCTCAAGGTGCATGTGGCCGGGCGGGTGATCGTGATCATGCGCCATAGGAGCCTCCAACGGTAAGGGGCGAAGCAGAGTCCGAGCGGTCGAAGCATGCCCAGTGTGGGAACCAGGCGGTTCCATCGCGCGCCCGGAGGGAATCGAACCCCCAACCGACCGGGTAGAAACCGGTTGCTCTATCCGTTGAGCTACGGGCGCCGTGCTGGACATTCTGGCACCGGACATCCACAGGTATGGAATCCCCGCGCTATCCCCAGGATGGGAAGTGGTCTTTTGGTGACCACACGTCGGCCCGCAAGGTCGTGCCACCTGGCCCGCGCGGCCCGTCCGAGGAGGAGTCATGAACGAGATCACCATTGCCGGCAACATCGTTTATCCACCCAAACTGCGGAACTCCGGCACCTTGAGCTACACGCGATTCCGACTTGCCCACAACCACTCCTACCGTGACGGGGAGACCGGTGAATGGAAGGACAACGGCGCAACCTTCATCGAGGTGTCGTGTTGGCGTCGGCTCGCCGAGAACGTGTGCGATTCCCTCGGCAAGGGATCCCCGGTGATCGTCACCGGGCGGCTGCGCTCACGTGAACGAGACATCGAGGGGGAGGGAGGCCGCACCGAGCGACGTACTTTCTTTGAGATCGAGGCAACCAATGTAGGCCCGGACCTGGTCCGCGGAGCGACGCGGGCCGTGGATCGGCGCAGTGAACCAGTCGCGCGCCAGGAGGACGTGGCGGTGTCCGAAGCCTTGAGCACCATCAGCGGAAGCCCCTTCGAACCTGTGCCGGGTGAGCCGATGCCGGAGACGGAAGTGCCAGCCGCCTAGGCGGGCTGCAACGGGCCGAGGACCGCGCCGGGAGAACCGATGGGCCGGATCGGTCGATGACCCCAGGCCAACTAGGCTTTCGGCCCATGGCCGAGTTCATCTACACCCTCCGCAAGGCACGCAAGGCACACGGCGACAAGGTCATCCTCGATGACGTCACGCTGGCCTTCCTGCCCGGCGCCAAGATCGGCGTCGTAGGCCCCAACGGCGCGGGCAAGTCCTCGCTGTTGAAGATCATGGCGGGGGTTGACCAGGTCTCCAATGGCGACGCCAACCTCTCACCGGGTTATTCCGTTGGCATCCTCATGCAGGAGCCCGCGCTCGACGAGTCCAAGACGGTCCTGGAAAACGTCGAGGAGGGTGTCGCCGAAACCAAGGCGATGGTCGATCGATTCAACGAGATCAGTGCCGCCATGGCCGATCCTGATGCCGACTACGACGCCCTGCTTGCCGAGATGGGCAAACTGCAGGAGGAGATCGACCACCGCAACGCATGGGACCTGGACTCGCAGTTGGAGCAGGCCATGGACGCGCTGCGCTGCCCGCCCGGTGACGCCGACATCACCGTGTTGTCCGGTGGCGAGAAGCGACGCGTGGCCCTGTGCAAGTTGCTGCTGCAGCAGCCAGACCTGCTCCTGCTCGACGAGCCCACCAACCACCTGGATGCCGAGAGCGTGCTGTGGCTGGAGCAGCACCTGGAGAAGTACCCCGGGACGGTCGTCGCCATCACCCACGATCGTTACTTCCTGGACAACGTCGCTGAGTGGATCTTGGAGCTTGACCGCGGTCACGCCTACCCCTATGAGGGCAACTAC
>JALQUH010000128.1 GCA_023263845.1 Candidatus Nanopelagicales bacterium
CTTGATCCCTGCCGGGACGGGCCGGTCGGCGCGCAGAACTATGGCATCGGGCTGGATACCGATATTGCGGAGTTGAGCCACCGAATGCTGGGTCGGCTTGGTCTTGAGCTCACCGGACGGCCCGATATAGGGCAGGAGCGACACGTGGAGGAAGAAGACGTTGTCGCGACCTACCTCATGGCGAATCTGTCGCACGGCTTCGAGGAAGGGCAGTGATTCGATATCGCCCACTGTGCCGCCTACCTCTGTGATGACGACGTCAACGTCGGGGCCGGCCATGCGGCGGATGCGCGACTTGATCTCGTTGGTGATGTGCGGAATGACCTGGACAGTGTCGCCGAGGTACTCGCCACGACGCTCCTTCGCGATCACCGTCGAGTAGACCTGGCCGGTGGTGACGTTGGCTGAGCCGTGGAGGTCATCATCAAGGAAGCGCTCGTAGTGTCCGACGTCGAGGTCGGTCTCAGCGCCGTCGTCGGTCACGAAGACCTCGCCGTGCTGGAACGGGTTCATGGTCCCGGGGTCGACATTGAGGTAGGGGTCGAGCTTTTGCATGGTGACTCGAAGGCCGCGCGCCTTCAGGAGGTTACCCAGGCTTGAAGCGGTGAGGCCCTTGCCGAGTGAGGAGGCGACGCCCCCGGTGACGAACAAGTGTCGTGTTTGAGGTCGCTGCTCCACGGGTGACCAGGCTATCAGCGTCACCGGGCCGGATGGTCGCTGCGACCCGCGGAGCGTTCGCGGGCCACCTCGAGGAGTTCGGCCGCGTGAGCCGTCGCGGTGCCCGAATCCTCCAGACCGGACAGCATGCGGGCGAGTTCGGTCAGCCGTTCGTCATCCTCGACGACCGCCAGGCTCGACGCCGTCACCGCCCCAGGCCGCACGACCACGTGTCGATCCGCAAAGGCCGCCACCTGGGCCAGGTGGGTCACGACGACGACCTGGGCGGTTTGCGCCAGGAGGGCCAGGCGGTGCCCGACCTCAACCGCGGCCTTACCGCCGATACCCGCATCGACCTCGTCGAAGATGAAGGTCGGCACCGGATCGAGCCCGGCCAGCGTGACCTCCAGGGCCAGCATGATCCGTGATCGCTCGCCGCCTGATGCCGCCTTGGCGAGCGGTCGGGAGGGTGCTCCCTCTCGGGCAGCCAGGCCGAACTCCACGATGTCGCCACCGTGCCGGTCCACGCCGCGCACTTCTCCTTCGACGGTGACGTCGAGTTCGCCGCTGCCGCTCTCACGGGGAAGGACGCGAACGTCGACGCGCGCATTGGGCATAGCCAGGGCAGCCAGCTCCCCCGTCATGGCCTCGGCAAGTCGCTCGGCCGCGCCCCGACGCTCATGCGACAACGCGTGGGCGCAGGCCGCCACCTCGACCGACAGCGAATCGACCTGTTCCTGCAGTGTTGAGATGAGAGCCGCGTCGTCGCCAAGTTCACCCAGGCGTTCACGCGCTGATTCGCCCCATGTTGCAGCGTCGTCGACGAGTTCGGGCCATGCCCCGGTGCGGTGAAGATGGCGACGTAGGTCGCCGAGTGTCGCGCGTCGCTGCTCGACCTCGTCGGCACGACCCGGGTCGGCAGGAAGGTCGGCCAAGTAGCCGGCCAGGTCGACGGCGAGCTCGGACCACTCGGCCACCGCGCGCTCGGCACGACCACGAAGGTCAGAAAGCTCGGGATCTCGCTCGGCTGCGCGAGCGAGATGGGCAGCTACGACAGCGGGGTCGGCGCCATCGATCGCGTGGCGAGCAGCGGTGGCCTCGCGCACGATCTCGTCCAGGTGCGCAAGGCGGGCCGATTCGGCGCGGAGTTCTTCGTCCTCCCCTGTGCGGGGACGTACCCGATCGAGTTCAGCGATGGCAGCGCTGAGTTCTTCGGCCTCGCGTGCGCGCTCACGCTCATGGGCAACGACGTCGCGGAGCCGCGAGCGCACATCGAGGAGGCGATCGAAAACATCCCGGTAGGCCGCGAGCGCCCGTGCCACCGCGTCGCCGCCGAATCTGTCCAGGGCCCGCCGCTGCTCGGCCGGGCGCAGCAGGCGATGCTGATCGTCCTGCCCGTGAACCGCGACGAGATACGCCCCGGCGTCGGCCAGCAGCGCTGCCGGAACCGTGCGACCCCCCAGGTGGGCGCGCGATCGGCCGCCGGCGGCCACGGTGCGCGACAGGAGCAGGGTGCCGTCCTCGTCTAGGGTTCCACCCGCCTCTTCCGTCATCCGAAGTACTTCCGGCTGGCGGACCGCGAAGCGCCCCTCGACGACGGCCTGATCGGCTCCCTCGCGCACCAAGCCGGCATCCGAGGATCCGCCGAGGACCAGCGACAGGCCGGTGAGCACCATGGTCTTGCCGGCACCGGTCTCCCCCGTGATCACGGTGAGGCCCGGGCCGAGTGCCAACTCAGCCGACTCGATGACCCCTACCGATCGCAGGGACAGTTCCACCAACCCCACCTCGGCGTTCGACGTCACCGCCGCCCCCGCCACCCGTCGACGGGAAGGTTGAACTTCGCCACGAGTCGATCAGTGAACGGGGCACTGGTCAGACGGGCCAGCCGTACCGGATGTTCGGCTCGCCGTACTTCGACACGGCATGACGCGGGCAAGTCGAAGGATCGTCGGCCATCTGCCCACATCACCGCGGCGGATCCCGGATCAGGCAGTTCCAAGGCGATCACGCTGGTGGGAGCAACGACGAGCGGGCGGGCAAAAAGCGCGTGGGCGCTGATGGGCACCACGAGAAGCGCGGCCACCTCGGGCCACACCACCGGACCTCCGGCCGAGAAGGCATACGCGGTGGACCCGGTGGGAGTCGCGCACACCACGCCATCGCAGCCCCAGCGCGACAACGGGCGCCCATCGATCTCCACGAGAACATCCACCATGCGTTCGCGGGCCGCCTTCTCCAGGCTGACCTCGTTGAGCGCCCACGTGCGATGAACGACGTGACCAGCCTGGGTGACCGTGACGTCCAGGGCCGTCCGCTCCTCGACATGCCACTGGCGTTCCACGATCGCCGACACGACATCGCCGACCGCCTCACGCTCTGCCTCGGCGAGGAAGCCCACGTGCCCGAGATTGACACCCAGAAGGGGCACGTCGCCGTGCCGGGCACGCTCCGCGCCGCGCAGGATGGTGCCGTCGCCGCCGAGGACCACAACAAGTTCGACACCGTTCGCGGCGTCCTCATCGGCCGGCACGATAGCGGCGTCGGACATGAGCTCACCCGATCGGTCTTCAGTGATGCCTAGGTGCGCACGATCATCGGCGCACAGGCGCACTTCGATGCCGGCGTTCTCCAACTCGCGGGTGACTTCGTCGGCAAGCCCCCGCACCTCGGGTCGAGCTGCGTGCACCACGAGCAGGACCGCGCGGCCGGACGGAGCGAGCACCTCGCCACCGCCCGACTGACCCGCCGGGTCGTCCGACCCACTAGCCGTCATGTCCTGCCTCCACCACCTGCCGGATCCGCTCCGGATCCGGTTCATTGCCCTCTCGGCGCAGCCACAGGAAGAACTCCACGTTGCCACTCGGGCCCGGTAGCGGACTCGCCGCCACTCCTACCGTGCCCCAGCCCATGCCGTACGCCGTAGTCGCGATCCTACGGACCGCCTCGGTCCGCTGGGCCAGATCACGCACGACGCCGCCGGACCCCACCGCCTCGCGCCCCACTTCGAACTGGGGCTTGATCATGGGCAGGAGGTCGGCATCCGGGGCTGCGCAGGCCATGAGCGCGGGGAGAACCAGCTCCAGCGAGATGAACGACAGGTCCGCCACGATCACCTCGGGCGCGTACGGGAGGTCAGCGGGCTGCAGCAACCGAACATTGGTTCGGTCGCGTACCGTGACCCGCTCGTCGGTCTGCAGGCGCCAGTCCAGGAGGCCGTAGCCGACATCGACGCAGGTCACCCGGGATGCGCCTCTGCGCAGCAGCACGTCGGTGAAGCCACCGGTCGACGCGCCGGCATCCAGGCAGGAGCGACCCTCGATGACCGGACCGCCGAGGCGGTCGAGGGCTCCCGCCAGTTTCCATGCACCGCGAGAGGCGTAGCCAGGGTCGTCCGCGTCCTCCTCAACGAGGACGGCTGCCGCGTCGTCGACCATCGTGGCCGGCTTGCGGGCCACGGTCCCGGCCACGCGCACGCGACCGGCTTCGACCAGAGATCGCGCCTGCTCGCGCGAACGCGCCAATCCGCGACGTACGAGCTCGGCGTCGAGGCGCCGTCGGGTCAGGAGGCGTCCTCGGTGCCGCGGTCACCCAGTGCTGCCGTGAGACGCGTGTGAATGTCGGCATACACCTCGACGTGCTCGCTCACCGGGGACTCGTCGAGTTCGAGGAGTCGCTCAAGCGCGGCATCGACGCGGGCATCGCCGGTGGGCTCAACGGGCACCGAGATGGGTAATCCTTGCTGCACGGAGTCGTGCGAAGGCATGGTCATGAGTGGTCGCCCTTGCCCTTCTTGGAGTTCTTGGCCGCGTCCTTCTTGGCCTTCTTCGCCTGCTGGGCAGCGCGCTCCGCGCGTACCTCGTCCTGTGCCAACTGCATCTGACGGAGCGTGGCGCCAAGGTCAGCGACCTGCTGCTCGAGCCGGGTCACCTCTCGGCGAACGCTGGCGACCTCATCGTCTCGCGCAAATCCAAGTCGGCGCGCAGCCTTGTCCACCTCCTCGCGCACGATGGCGCGAATCTGATCCGGGGACAGCAGTGCGGCGATCTGACCGCCTGCCTCCGTCGCAGCCTGCATGCTGTCGTCGACGACGTCTCCGCCCTGGGTCCACATCCCCTGAGCAAACTCGGCGGCCTTGGCGGCCGACATGCCAAGCAGCCCGGAGGCAAGTTGGATGTAGGGGCGAACAGTCGCCATGGGGTCGTTGGCCATGGGGTCATCATCCGGTGGCACGCTCATGCCCCCACCGTACGCCGTTGCCGCGCGAACGGTCAGTCGAGCCGTCCACGCCGTGCCGTCTCGAGGTCGCCGGCAGCCTGCTGAACGTCGATATCCGTGTCAGCGGACCAGGCGGCCGAGCAGGCGCACTGGAGTGCCCCCAGCCATTCGCCCTCTCCGATCTGTACTGCCAGCTGGCGATCGTGCACCCACGCCGATGAGGGGCCGCATCGCCAGATTCCACCTTCGCGCTGGGGGCCAGCCTCGCCCATCGATCGCGTGGGGGACGGTGCCTGCGTCAGGGCTTCGAGATCGGCGCCCAGATAGTCCGGCCGCTCCCCATCAGCGGCTTCTAGGAGCGTACGCACGTCGGTGACCCCGGTGAGCACGAG
>JALQUH010000189.1 GCA_023263845.1 Candidatus Nanopelagicales bacterium
GCCATGGCGTCCGCCGAAGTCGGTGATGACGTCTTTGGGGATGACCCCACGGTAATCACGCTTGAGCGGCGCGCCGCGGACCTGCTCGGCAAAGAGGCGGGGCTCTTCGTTGCCTCGGGCACGATGGGCAATCTGGTGAGCGTGATGGCACACGTCCCGCGCGGTGGGGAGATCATCGCGCCGGCCACCTCCCATGTCATCAACGATGAGGCGGCCGGTTATGCCGTCGTCGCCGGCGCAGGGATGACCGGGATCGCCGACGAACCGTCCGGCGAGATGCCGATCGCCTCTGTTGTCGACGCGATTCGCGATCCCGACGATCCGCACTGCGCGCTCACCAGTCTCGTCATCATGGAGAACTGTCACGCGCACTCGATGAGTCGACCCATTACCCCCGACTACATGGCCGCTTTGCGAGGGGCGCTCCCCGAGTCACTGCCCATCCACGTCGACGGCGCGCGCCTATTCAATGCTGCGGTGGCTCTCGGCGTCCCAGTAGCCGAGTTGGTCCGCCAGGCGGACTCGGCAACGTTCTGCCTGAGCAAGGGCCTTGCCACACCGGTGGGCAGCGTCGTGGTGGGCACACGGGACTTCATCACCCGAGCACGTCGCGCTCGCAAGCTGCTCGGTGGTGGAATGCGCCAAGCCGGCGTGCTTGCGGCGGCCGGGCTGGTGGCTCTGGCCGATGATGTGGACGGCACCGTCGATCGACTCGCGGAAGACCACGCCCTGGCTCGGGTACTTGCGGAGGGTCTCGCGCAGCAAGACGGCATCGTGAGCCCGGGCCATCTGGCTCAGCCGGCCCCGGGTCTGCTCGACCCGGGTCGGATCGCCACGAACTTTGTGCTCTTCGCCGTCGAGGGCGGCCTGGATCGGCGTGCGGCGTATCTACAGGCGATGGCCGACCAGGGCGTCGCCATGGTGGCCTACCCGCACGGTCAGATTCGAGCGGTGACCCACCTGGGCATCGAACGTGCAGACGTCGAACGCGCCATCCAGGCCAGCGCGCAGGCCCTGGCCGCCACTACACGGTGAGGGCGACGACGGCGACAAGAGCCGTGATGACTCCCGCCCACTGAATCGGGGACATGCGCTCCTTGAGCATGAAGTGAGCAAGCAGCAGAGTCGTGGCGGGGTACAGCGAGCCGATGACGGCGACTACCGCGAGTTCGCCGTTCTGGGCGGCGAGCTGGAAGGTGCCGTTGGCGAGCGCGTCAAGGGCACCCGCGCCGATCGCCAGCAGCCACGGGTACGGCGACCAACTCGCGCGGCCGGAGCGCAGGAGCAGGACAAGCGCGAAGATGCCCATGCCGATGGTTGACCACCAGCGGCTGATCGTGGCGACCCAGATTCCGGAGCTTTCTGGCGCGATGCCGAGTGCGGTGAGGAAGAGTCCGATGGCCAGTCCAGCGCCACCGGCGAGAAGGAGGGCCCGTGGGGTGACTTTGGCGTGCGGCCCGGACTCTCGGCTGACGAGGATGACGGCGATGACGGCAAGAAGGGCGCCGATGACAAAGAGTGCGGTGAGGGGCTCGCCGCGTAACAGTCCGGCGATGACGGGGATGCCGGCGCCACCGATGGCCGTCAGTGGAGAGACGATGCCCATGGGCCCCACGGCGAGTGCGTGGTAGAGCAGAATCATGCCGATGGTGCCCACGATCGAGGTGGCAAACGACAGCCAGATCACGTCGCTGTCGATGGTGCCGGGCACGATGAACAGAGCAAAGATGGTGAGGATGACCGCGCCTGCGGGGTAGGTGACTGCGATGACGCGGCTGCTACCGACGCGACGTGAGCCGACTCCGCCGGCAACATCGGCAGACCCCCAGGCAACGCTGGCAACGAGCGCGAGCAAGGCGCCCATCGCCACCTCCCTGTGTCCGGAGGCGTCACTCTACGGCTTGCGCTCGGCCTAAGGGATCGGACGGCCCAGGATGCGGCGGAATCCGTCGCGCAACGTCCAGCCGCTGCGGTCCGGAGACGGTGGCGGCTTGGGTGTCATCGCGGCGACGACGGCGTCGTACGTCGCCCGCGGCAGAATGGCGCCTGCACGGCGTACGGAGTCGGGTGCGACAGCCAGGATCCGATCGCGGCGGAGCCAACTCGAACGTCCCTCGGAATCCCAGGACCCACGGCCGATCGCCAGCCAATCCCGGTCACCGCTTCGATCACGGCTCGACAGCATCAGCCCGACCAAACGGTGGTCATCAGCGCGGCCGACGACGGCGATCGGGCGGTCCTTGCCGACGGTGTCGTCCTCCTCGTAGGAGACCCACGCCCAGACGATCTCGCCCGGGTCGGGATCGCCGTCCATCTCCGGTGAGTACTCCCAACTCACGGGACCGGAATAGGTGTGCGCACCTCCGC
>JALQUH010000253.1 GCA_023263845.1 Candidatus Nanopelagicales bacterium
CCCAGCAGGTGACAGGCACCGGGTGTTCGCCGGTCACCGGGGTGTGGAAGCGACCACCTTCAGCGCTCCGGGCACCGCCTGAATTTCCACGGGGAGGTCGCCGATCCGCTCCCCGTCCGCATAGGCCACCTGGCCAGGGGCATCCAGCACGATGCGCCGCGCACGACCGGTGGAGACATAAGGACTCTCGACGTGCTTGCCGCTAAAGACGGAGGGGAAAACACGCAGGAAGGTCCGCGTCGGCACCCCGCCAAGCCAGGTCACGTCAAGCAGGCCGTCGTATGGTTGCGCACCGGGGCATACCTGCATGCCACCGCCATACGAGGGCCCATTGCCGACCGCGACAAGCATGGCCGCTCCGCCAACCTCGCGATCATCAAGCTCTGCGCGATACGGCGCCGGTCGAAACGTGCGCAACTCGGCCAGGATCGCCGCAATGTAACGGGCCTTGCCCGTCGGCCAGCGCATCTGGTTGGCGCGCTCGTTGACGAGGGAGTCGAAACCGGTCGAGAGCACGCCGAGGAAGTACTCATTGGCTTCCACGCACTCCACACGACCGAGGTCGACGTCTTGGATCTGCCCGGTGAGGGCCACCTGAATCGCAGCCTGCACATCACCGAGTGGGATGCCAAAGGTGCGAGCGTTGTCGTCTCCGGTGCCGGTAGGAATGATGGCGAGAGCGGTCGCCGATCCGACGAGCGGCTGCACTGCTGCGTGCACGGTCCCGTCTCCGCCCATGACGGCAACCCGGTCGGCCCCATCGTCACGCGCCTGTGCGACGTACCGAATGACGTCCTCCGGACCGGAGGTCTGACGTACGACGTAGTCCACCCCCCGGGCATGGAGCTCGTGCTCCAGATCCGGCAGCGAACGGGCAGCTCGTCCACGGCCCGCGGTGGGATTCACGACCACCGTGAAAGTCATCGGCTAGGCATCCTCGTGCAGATCTAGGGGCGAAGCTTCGTCATCGTCCCACTCCGAGTAGTCGCCCCCACCTTTTCGTGCCCGACGCCGATCATTGAGCAGGCAGACACCGATCGCGATACTCATCAGGAGAAGGATCGGAGCTGCGAGCAGCACCATGTTGATCGGATCGCCGGTCGGTGTCGCTACGGCCGCAAAGATGCACGTGGCAAAGATGATCCAGCGCCACCATGACAGCAGGCGACGTCCGGTCAGGATCCCTGCGAAGTTCAGCGCGACGAGTAGTAGCGGCGCAAGGAAGCCGACACCGAAAACGATGACCATGCGGATGAAGAAGGACAGATAACGATCGACCGCGACGATATTCTCAACGTTCTGCGGCGTGAATCCGAACAGGATCTCCAGGCCGTACGGCAAAACGACATAGGCCAGCGCAACACCTGACGCGAAGAGCGGCACAGCAACCGCAACAAAGGCCAGTGCCCACCGTCGTTCGTGTCGGTGCAGGCCAGGCGTCACGAAGCGCCACAGTTGATATAGCCAGATGGGCGACGACAGGAGAAGTCCGGTCAGTGCAGCGATCTGCAGCTGCAAGATGAAGGGGTCAGCCACTCCCGTGAGTGCGAGAGTGACGTTGCGTCCCTCGGCTCGTGCCTGCTCGACGACGTCGTTGAAGGGGGCTGCCAGCCAGGCGAAGATCGCGTCGTAATAGATCCAGCCGACCACCATGCCGGCGATGAGAGCCAGGCCAGCCTTGACTAGACGGCTGCGAAGTTCACGAAGATGCTCGACGAGCGGCATCGACGAGTCGGCAGACTTCTTGCGCCCTCGCCGACCCGATCCGGTATCAGGTGGTGCAGCCACCGATCACGACTCGGTGCGCTCCGCCTGCGGCGGCGTAGGCGTGGCCTCGGCTGGAGCCGGGGCCGGTGGCAGCGAGGTCGGCGCCGCGGTCGAGGCCGCAGGCGGCGCGTCTTCCTCGACCTCCGGTGCGTCATCGGCACTGAGCTCTTTGGTCTCGGCCTTGAAGATCCGCAGGGAGCGGCCCATGCCGCGCGCCACGTCAGGGAGCCGCTTGGCACCGAAGAGCAGCAGGATGATGAGGACGAGGATGAGGATCTCCGGCCCCCGGAGGTTGAACGGCATGGCAGGTCACCTTTCCACTCGGGGCATCAGTACGGATGTCCGCTCGTGCGTGGGCCCATGTTAACCCCTCAAACGGGCCCAGGGGCGCCCAAGATGCCCGGAAAGGCTCATGGGGCCTCTGCAAGCATGAGCTCGGCCTCACGAAGCACGTCATTTCGGACGTCGGCCGGGCCAACGACTTCAATCCGTCCACCCAGGCCTATCACGGTCCGGACCAGCCACGGGATATCGGCGATGACCATGTGCACGGATACGCGACCGTCGGGTTCGGCCCGCGACTCGATCAGGTCCGCGGTCTCGATGAACCACCGAGCCTGTGGCTCGACCTGCAGGTGGACGACCGTCCCCTCCTCCGGGGCCACCGGCAGCGGCCGCACATCGGGGTCGAGTGAGATCGCCGCCTCGCCGGGCTCCGCACTCATGATTCGGTCGAGGCGGAATGTGCGCTGCGCTCCCGCTCGATGGCAGTACGCCGTCAAGTATTCATGACCGGCGTACTCTTGGAGGGCGACCGGTTCGACGACTCGTTCGGTGATGGTGTCCCTGGTCGCGCCTGCGTAGCGTAGGGATAGCGAATGCCCATCCTGCACGGCCGACGTGACCGCAGCACGAACGCCTTCGTCCAGCGGCTCGAGGACGACGGTGGTGTCGGGTGGAGCGATGCGATCGGCCAAGGCCTCCTCCAGACGCGCTGTTACTGATGCCACGGTGCCCAGATCCCCCGCGCCCGGAACATTCGCGAGCAGTCGTAGCCCGACCAGGAGTGCCATGGCCTCATCGGAGGTCAAACGCAGGGGGCGCTGCAGCGTCTGAGGGTCGATGACGTCGATGACTCCGTCGTCCTCCCAGAACTGAATATCGATGAGCTGGTCTGGGCCGTGTCCGGGCAGACCGCAGCACACGACGAGCCACAGGTCCCGTTCGAGAACCTGCGGGGTAATCCCGAAGTGCTCCGCCGCCTGTGTAATGGACACACCGGGATGCTGGCTGAGCCACGGCACGAGGGCCAGTAGACGGGCCAGCCGGTCGGCTGAGGTCTCACGCATCCCGGATCTCCGCATGACGGTGAACGACTCGTTCCAGCTCCGCGCGGGCGGCCGCGCGAAGTTCGGCTGGCTCGACGATCGATCCGCCGCTGGTGAGGACCTCGCTCAGAAGGTGATCCCCCGTCCGATAGGGCAGCTCGATGAGGCCATCGGGCAGGATTCGACCACGCTCTCGGAGCGAATCGCCTCGACCAACCGGGAGGCGGACGACGGCAACCTGGTCGGGTTCGGGGGCCGCCAGGCTCGCCACCAGGTCACGGACATCGCCAGGGTCCACCGGATCGAATTGGGAGTGCAATGGCCGGACCGCTCCCACGATCCGTGAGAGCCGATAGACGCGCTTGTCGCCTCGCTGCGGGCTCCACCCGGCGAGGTACCAGGCTCCCTTCCATCGAACAGTGGCCCACGGATGGACCTCCCGCGTACTGGGTCCGTCCTCCCCAAGCGCGACGTAATCGAACTCAACGATCTGCCGCGTGCGAATCGACGCCCAGAGCACGGGGAGCTCGGCCTCGCCGCGGATCGGTGAGCCTGCTCGCCAGAATCCTCCGGGGAGTTCACCGCGTGACCCGACAACCGCCTCGACCTTCCGAAGGGCCGATCTGGCCGGGGTGCTGACGGCCGCGTCGGTCCATGCGTGCGCGGCAAGGCCCAGCACGCTGAGCTCTTCTGCGGTGAAACTGATTTCCGGCATCGCGTAGTCGCCGGCGTCGATGCGGTACCCCTCGACCTCTCCCTCGCGCGACAGCACGGTTTCGACCGGGACACCCATCCCCCGCAATTCCTCCTTATCGCGCTCGAACATGCGCTCGAAGGCGTCATCCGATGGCGCGTCCGCATAGCTGGGCACGGCCGACCGGAGCAATGTGCGCGGCACGGCCCGTTGAGCCCCCAGAAGGCACAGGATGAGGTTGAGCAGGCGCTCGGTGCGATCGACCGCCACCGGAATATCAGCCCACGTCGAGCAGGTCGATGACGAAGACAAGGGTGCGCCCAGCGAGGCGGTGGGCGCCCGATTCGCCGTAGGCAAGCGCGGGTGGAATGACGAGTTGACGACGACCGCCCACCCGCATACCAGGAATACCCTCTTGCCATCCGGCGATCAATCCCGCCAGCGGGAAGCGGATGGGCTCCCCGCGATCCCAGGAGGCGTCGAACTGCTCCCCTGACTCGAAGTCGACGCCCACGTAGTGGACGAGCACCTGCGCACCGGGGACAGCCTCTGCGCCGTCGCCCACGACCAGGTCGGTCACGACCAATTCACTGGGCGCGGGTCCTTCGATGAAGTCGATCTCGGGCTTGTCTGTCATGCGTGCTCCTTCACGGACGAGCGGTCTTTGCTGCTGGACATGTCAGGTGCGGGTGTATCAGGGGCTGGAGATGAGATCTACCACGAAGAGCAAGGATTCGCCGGCGGCGATACCGGACCCCGCGGGCGGGTTGTCACCGTAGGCCATGTTTGCGGGAATGATGAGAAGCCGTCGACCACCGGGCTTCATCCCGGGCAAGCCCTCCTGCCAGCCAGCGATGACGCCCGCGAGCGGGAACGTGATGGAACTGCCGCGCGCCCAGGAACTGTCGAAGATGCTCTTTGAGGTCATACCGATACCGCAGTACTCCACGGTGACCTCTGCGCCGGCTTGCACCGGATCTCCGGCGCCCTCGGCGATGTCAACCGCGACCAGTTGGCTGACCGAACCCGCGGCGGACTCAATCCCGACGATGGGAGCTACGCCTGCTGCGCTGGTGACCGCGACCTCGCCCTCAACCACAGAGTCGGCAGGTGGCGCGGTGGCGGCCACCGGTGGCGCAACCGCCGCGCAGTCGGTGACGGCCCAGTCGCCCGTAGCCACCGCGCTTGACGCCGCGGTCGACCCGGAATCTGTCCCCTCCGACCCACCACATCCGGTGAGGGCAAGCGCCCCGGCGATCGGGAGTGCCACCAGGGCGATGCGGCGTGAACGGGTTCGACGAGTGATCATGTACCCACCCTAGGTTGCGGACGCCG
Source organism: Candidatus Nanopelagicales bacterium (assembly GCA_023263845.1). Taxonomy (GTDB): domain Bacteria; phylum Actinomycetota; class Actinomycetes; order S36-B12; family S36-B12; genus Mxb001. The sequence goes on from JALQUH010000253.1 coordinate 5,125, forward strand.
AGAAAGCCTCACCGGCGCGCTCACATGCTGGCAATGAGGCGCTCCACCCGCTCATCCACGGAGGCGAAGGGATCTTTGCACAGCACGGTTCGTTGCGCTTGATCGTTGAGTTTGAGGTGTACCCAATCGACGGTGAAGTCGCGATGCCGCTCCTGCGCACGGCGAATGAATTCCCCGCGCAGTCGGGCGCGGGTGGTTTGAGGTGGAATGGTCTTGGCCTCGAAGACCTCAGGCTCGTGGGTGATGCGGGAGGCTTGCCCTCGGCGTTCGAGTAGATAGAACAGTCCTCGGCTACGACGGATGTCGTGATACGCGAGGTCGAGTTGGGCCACCCGTGGGTCGGACAGGCTCAGGTTGTGCCGCTGCATGTAGCGCTCGATCAGTCGCCACTTGATGGCCCAGTCGATGTCCCGATCAATCGCGGTCAGGTCTTGCGTTTCGACCGCCTTGAGCGTGCGCTCCCATAGGGCGATGACCTGACTCGTCACCGATTCGGGGTCGTCGAGCAATCCCTGGCGGTCGGCGAAGTCTCGCGCCTTTTCGAAGTACTCCGACTGCAGTTGAAGTCCGGTGAGCTCTCGGCCGTTGGCCAACCTCACGGTTCGTTGGACGGTCGGGTCGTGGCTGATCTCGCGAATGGCACGAATCGGGTTTTCCAGGGTCAGATCCCGAAGGACCGTGCCCGCCTCAAGCATGCGCAGTACAAGGTCAGCCGAGCCGACCTTGAGCATCATGGTGGTCTCACTCATGTTCGAGTCACCAACGATGACGTGGAGACGGCGATACCGATCAGCATCGGCGTGCGGTTCGTCTCGCGTGTTGATGATGGGGCGAGATCGCGTCGTGGCGCTCGAGACCCCTTCCCAGATGTGATCGGCACGTTGGCTGATGCAGTACACCGCTCCACGCGGGGTTTGCTGCACCTTGCCGGCGCCGCAGATCACTTGGCGTGACACGAGGAAGGGCAGCACCGAGTCGGCCATCTTCTGGAACTCACCGTGGCGTGTGACGAGAAAATTCTCGTGGCAGCCGTACGAGTTGCCCGCGCTGTCCGTGTTGTTCTTGAAGAGATAAACGTCTCCGGTTATGCCCTCCTCGCCAAGGCGAGCTTCGGCATCGATGGATAAACCCTCGAGGATGCGCTCACCGGCGCGATCATGCGTGATGAGTTGTCGGACGTCATCACACTCGGCCGTGGCGTACTCGGGATGGCTCCCCACATCGAGGTACAGTCGTGAGCCGTTGCGCAGGAACACGTTGCTGCTGCGCCCCCATGAAACGACACGACGGAATAGGTAGCGCGCAACTTCATCAGGGCTGAGCCGACGTTGTCCTCGAAACGTGCAGGTCACGCCGTATTCGGTCTCGATCCCGAAAATACGTCGGTCCATGTCACTCCCCGGGCGGGAGCGCTGCAGACGCCTCGAGAATGCCCGACAGTTCCCCGTTTCCAAGTCGACGGAATGCTCGCCGGGGCCGCGTGCGATCGAGGATCGCGGCCTCCAGCTCGTCCGGCCCTACCGGACTCTCCGAACCGGCGCCAAGGGCAGCTACGGCGAGTTGCACCGAGTCGGCCAGAGACATCTCGGGGCGCCAGTTTTCGCTCAACACCTCAAAGATGCTGTCCGCTTGGCCACCCATGGCAAGGAAGGAGTGCTCGTCCGCGACGGATCCATCGAAGGTGAGTCGGTAAATCTGATCCTCGTCCGCGGAGGCGCCAACCTCAGCTACGACAATCTCTACCTCGTAAGGCTTGGCGGCGTCGGTGAAAATCGTGCCGAGTGTCTGGGCGTACGCGTTGGCCAGGCTCCGACCCGTCACATCGACACGATCATAGGCGTAGCCGCGCATATCTGCCAGCCGCACACCAGCCACTCGGAGGTTCTCAAACTCGTTGTACTTCCCCACCGCGGCAAAACCGATTCGGTCGTAAATCTCCGAAATCTTGTGCAGCGCGCGCGATGGGTTCTCAGCAACGAAGACCACCCCATCGACGTACTGGAGCACGACAACGCTCCGACCCCGGCTAATGCCCTTGCGAGCGAAGTCGGCCTTGTCCTTGATGATCTGCTCAGGCGAGACGTAGAACGGCACGCTCATGACTCGCCCCCGGGCAGTGCGGCGACCGGACCATCGGGACGGTCGCGGCGTGCCGCAACCACGTCGCCGACGGACCCGGCCATGCGGGCTTCGTCGAGCAGGGTGACGCCGCTTTCGGTCGCGAGGGCCACGACCGGAAAGATCCCTCGATTCAGATCCGGGCCACCCGTCGCGGAGTCATCATCGGCCGCGTCGTAGAGAGCCTCGATGGCAGCGGTCACCGCGGCATTCTCATTCAAGCCCGGCCGGTAGAGCTTCTTTAAGGATCCGCGTGCGAACACCGAACCGGAGCCCACGGCGAAATGATCGTGCTCCTCGTATCGGCCGCCGGTGACGTCGTAGGAGAAGATTCGTCCACGGGAACGATGGAGGTCGTAGCCCCCGAAAAGTGGGACCACGGCAAGTCCTTGCATGGCGAAGCCGAGATTACTCCGCAGAAGCGTGGCGAGGCGATTCGCCTTGCCATCGAGCGATAGCGGTATTCCCTCGATCTTCTCGTAGTGTTCCAACTCGACCTGGAACAGCCGAACCAGCTCCACCGCCAGACCCGCCGCCCCGGCGATCCCGATGATCGAATGCTCATCGGCTGGGAACACCTTCTCGATATCTCGTTGGGCGATGAGGTTGCCCATCGTTGCCCGACGATCCCCCGCCATCACGACGCCGTCGCGGTAGGTGAAGGCCACGATCGTCGTACCGTGAGGGACAGTCGACGACAAGTCCGCCGATACAGGCACAGTGAGGGTTTGATGTCCGGCCGCACGCAGGAAGTCCGAGAACGACGATGTGCCCGGAGCAAGATAGGCGGCCGCAAATCGGCCCGGCGCCGGATCGGGGATCACTGCCCACCCTTCTGGACGAAGGATTTGACGAATTCCTCGGCGTTCTCTTCGAGGACCTCATCGATCTCATCGAGGATCGCGTCAACGTCGGCGTCGAGGTCGGCCGGTTCCCGCGCGGGAAGCTCGACCTCCTCGACCTCTTCGGTCCGGGGTCGCTCAACTCTTCGCTGTTCACCCTGCGTGCTCATGCCCTTACCCTAAACTCCGCGGTGCCTCCGTGCGCGTTGCTCGCCGAAGCCAACCCCTTAGGCGTGGCGTAGTGCCTGGAGCAGGTCCTCCGCCGTGGCGGCGCCCTCTAGCAGGTGACCGACATGCTCGCGGGTTCCCCGCGATGGTTCGAGGGTCGGAATGCGCTGGAGGGCGTCCTGCCCATCCACATCGAAGATCACCGAATCCCACGAGGCGGCCGCGACCGCGTCACCGTATCGACGTAGGCACTCCCCTCGGAAGTACGCGCGGGTGTCCTCAGGGGCACGCTCACGAGCTCGACGAACCTCGTCATCTGTCGTGATCCGCTGCAGCCGACCAGCGGCCTCGAGTTTCAAGGCGAGTCCCCGATCGGGCCTAATGTCGGCGTACTGAAGATCGATGAGTTCCAGTCGCGGGGACGACCAATCCAGCCCGTCGCGACGGCGATAGCCCTCCATGAGCGCGTGCTTGGCCACCCAGTCGATGCGGTCAGCGGCCAAGCGAGGGTCATCGCCAAGGTCATCCAACAGACGGGACCAACGCTCCAGAATGTCCCGGGTGAGCGAATCGTCGCCGTATGAGGATCCGACGAGGCGCTCACAGGCTGCGTGATAGCGGCGTTGCACGTCGAGAGCCGACATCCTTCGCCCATCCCGCAAGGTGACGTGGTGACTCAATGAGGGATCATGGCTGACCAGGTGCATTTCGCGCACCGGATCAGCCAGGCTCAGGTCCTCTCCAAGTGCATCGTCTTCGATCACGGACAGCACGAGTGCGGTTGTCCCCAACTTCACGTAGGTGGCGGCCTCGCACATGTTGGCGTCACCGACGATGACGTGCAGTCGTCGGTGACGCTCCGGATCGGCATGCGGCTCGTCGCGGGTGTTGATGATCGGCCGTTTCAACGTCGTTTCGAGGCCAACCTCGACCTCGAAGAAGTCGGCCCGTTGCGAGATCTGAAAACCTGCCGCGCGTCCGTCCTGGCCGATCCCAACACGGCCTGCTCCGGTAAAGATCTGGCGCGTGACGAAAAACGTGGTGAGGTCGCGCACAATATTCGGAAACGGAGTCGCCCGTCGCATGAGGTAGTTCTCGTGGCACCCGTAGGACGCGCCCTTGTTGTCGGTGTTGTTCTTGTACAGCTGGATCGTGAAGGGCCCAGTGCGGGAAGCCTCGAGTGCTGCTTCAGCCATGATTTCCATGCCGGCTCGGTCCCAGACCACCGCGTCGCGGGGGTTGGTCACCTCGGGGCTCGAGTACTCCGGGTGAGCGTGATCGACGTAGAGCCGGGCACCGTTCGTGAGGATGAGGTTGGCGAGGCCGATCTCCTCGTCCGTGAGTTGTGATGGATCCGCATCGGCCCTAGACATGTCGTAGCCGCGAGCATCCCGCAGCGGATGCTCCTCGTCGAAATCCCAGCGCAGGGATGACCGACGGTCCCCCACCGCGGGCCCGGTGTACGCCGTCACCACCTGGGACGACGTCATCATCGAATTGACATGCGGATGACCGGGGACAGAGATCCCGTATTCGGTCTCGATCCCCATGATGCGGCGCGCGCTCACGCCGCCACCTTCCAGCAGGTCACAGGTACTGACCGGTGTTAGCCACCGTGTCGATGACCCGACCCGCTTCGGTGCCCTGCTTGCCTTGCACGAGAGTGCGGATGAAGACGATGCGCTCGCCCTTCTTGCCCGAGATTCGTGCCCAATCATCGGGATTCGTTGTGTTGGGCAGGTCCTCGGTCTCCCGGAACTCGTCGACGCAGGCACTGAGTAGGTGCTGGACCCGAATACCCTTCTGCCCGGTCTCGAGGAACTCCTTGATCGCGCTCTTCTTCGCTCGAGCGACAACGTTCTCCAACATGGCGCCGGAGTTGAAGTCCTTGAAGTACAGGACCTCCTTGTCACCATTGGCGTAGGTCACCTCGAGGAAGCGATTGTCGTCGTCCTCGGAGTACATCCGCTCGATCGCGTGCTGGATCATCCCTGCGCAGGTCGCTTCGGCGTTGCCGTCGTGCTCGCTCAGATCGTCCGGATGCAGCGGCAGGTCAGGGGTCAGGTACTTACTGAGGATGTCCCGCGCGGCCTCCGCATCGGGTCGCTCGATCTTGATCTTCACATCAAGCCGACCCGGTCGCAGGATGGCGGGGTCGATCATGTCCTCTCTGTTGGAGGCGCCAATGACGATCACATTCTCAAGGCTCTCCACACCGTCGATTTCGCTGAGCAGTTGCGGCACGATGGTGTTCTCGACATCGCTGGAGACCCCCGAGCCTCGAGTGCGGAACAGGGAATCCATCTCATCGAAGAAGACGATGACCGGCATGCCTTCAGAGGCCTTCTCACGCGCCCGCTGAAAGACAAGACGGATGTGGCGCTCGGTCTCCCCTACGTATTTGTTGAGCAGTTCCGGTCCCTTGATGTTGAGAAAGTACGAGCGACCTTCCTCGACTCCGGTTCGCTCGGCCACCTTGGCCGCCAACGAGTGCGCAACCGCCTTGGCGATGAGCGTCTTGCCGCAGCCAGGAGGGCCGTACAGGAGGATGCCCTTGGGAGCCGCAAGGTGATGTTCAAGGTAGAGGTCGGGGTGCAGGAACGGTAGTTCGACCGCGTCCTTGATCTGATCGATCTGTCCACCGAGCCCACCGATGTCGTCGTAGTCGATGTCCGGAACCTCTTCCAGGACCAACTCCTCGACTTCGGACTTTGGGATGACCTCGTAGACGTAATTGCTCCGCGACTCCAGCAGGAGGGAGTCCCCCGCCCGTAGTGTGCGGTGACGCAGCGGCTCGGCCAGGGCCACGACACGCTCCTCATCCGCGCGGCCGATGACCAAAGCGCGATCTCCGCCCTCGAGCAGTTCCTTGAACATAACCAGTTCGCCGAGACGCTCGAATTCGCGTACACCGACGACGTTCATCGCCTCGTTGAGCATGAGTTCCTGTCCGGGGACGAGGGCCTCACGGTCGACATCCGGGCTAGCGACCAGTCGCATCTTGCGACCGGACACGGCGACGTCAAGTGCGCCGTCCTCAGCTCGGGCGAGGAAGACGCCGTAGGTGCCCGGCGGGTCGGCCAGTCGGTCCACCTCGGCCTTGAGCGTGACGATCTGCTCGCGCGCCTCGCGCAACGTGGCGACGAGGCGGCCGTTGTGAGCTTGTGCTGCGGCAAGCTCAGCCTCGATAACGCGCAGCCGCTCATCCGGGGTACCCCGGTCATTGGTGGACATGCCTCGCCTCCCTGTCGCTCCGCCCTTTGACCATACCTTCGGTTGGGCCAGAGTGCGCGAGTCACGTCGAGGTGTCGCCCTCCGGTACTGGGTAGGCACCCTTGGCGGGCCGTCGTCGACGTAGCGGCGGTGTCGCACCATCGGCGAGCCGGCGACTGATGAGCAGAAAGCCCGTGTGGGCGATCATGCGGTGGTCCGGCCGCACCGCCAACCCCTCCAGATGCCACGTGCGAACCATGGACTCCTCGGCCCGAGGCTCGGTCCAGGCCTGGGCCGTCCGCAGCGCCTCGGCGGTCTGCGACAGTTGCGTCGTCGTCGCGACGTAGCAGACGAGCGTCCCGCCCGGACGGACTGCGGCCTGGGCCGTCTCCAGATGATTCCAGGGGTCGAGCATGTCCAGCACGAGCGCGTCGTAGGGGGCATCGGCCGCCCAGGCACCGTCGGAGATGTCGCCGACGTGCAGGTTCCAGTTCGCCGGGGGGCCGTCGAACCATCGCTCGACGTTCGTACGCGCGACCTCGGCGAAATCAGCACGCAATTCGCAGGAGACCACGAGGCCGTCGTGACCCACTGCGGACAGCAGCGAACACGTGAGTGCACCTGATCCGGCACCCGCCTCCAGTACGCGCCCACCCGGGCGCACGCCGGCAGCCATCACGATGCGCGCCGCATCTTTGGGGTAGATCACCGCAGCCCCGCGTGGCATGGCGAGCACGAAGTCCTCCAGGTGGGATCGCAGGACCACATACGTCGTTCCGCCGGAGGACGTGATCACACACCCCTCGGACTGGCCGAGGAGATCGTCGTGTGCGATGCCCCCGCGATGGGTGTGGAAGGTTCGCCCCGGTTCAAGGGTGAGCGTGTGGTGCCGACCTTTCGGATCGGTCAATTGCACGATGTCGCCCGGGGCGAGCAACGCCCGATCGGGCCGTGTCCTGTCCACGTCGGCAGGCTAGCGCTCGGCGGCGGCAAGCCACCGCGCCAGGTCGGCCGGGGTCACTCCCTCCAGGCTGTCGCGGACGATAAGCCGGGGTCCGGGCTCGATCGCCACCATGTGGGGCACTGCCAGCACAAGCGCGCCGCTCGCACGACCGGCGGCGATCCCCGTGGGTGAGTCCTCAATGACGACGCACTGAGCGATGTCGACGCCCAATCGATCGGCGGCCGTGAGGTACGGCTCAGGGTGGGGCTTGCCGTCCGTCACCTCATCCCCCGCCACGCTCACGTCGAACCCGCGGCCTCCGGTTTCGTGGGCTACCACGTCGGACACGGCGTGGATGAGCTGCCGGTACGTTGCCGATACCAATCCGGTGGAGATGTCCTGGTCCTGGCATGCACGCAGCAGTTCGGCAGCACCGGGGCGCCACTGCAGTGGCTGCTCGACCATCAGTTCCGCCATCGCCGCCATGAGCAGATCGCCCACGTCTGCCACCGTACGGTCGGTCCGGGTCTTGTTGACCATGTAGGAGGCCACCCGGTCAAGGGGACCACCAAGACAGTGATGCTGATCGGCCGGTGTCCAGTCGCCTTCTAGCAAGTCCATGACGCGACACTCGGCGATCCACCACAGGCCCTCGGAATCGATCAACGTGCCGTCGAGGTCGAACAGGACCGCCTCGAGCCCGGAGAGTTCATCGACCATAGTTCAGGCAGGCTAGCGCCACGACCACTATCGGCGGGCTCCTGGCATAGGGTGAGTGTGGTCGGGAGTCACCGACGAGGCCCGCCGAAGGGGGTGCGCATGATCGAGTTCGAGGCTCTGCCCGAACTCGTCGATCCGGTGCTTGTCGCCGCCTTCGAGGGGTGGAACGATGCCGGCGACGCCGCCAGCGACACGGTGGACCACCTTCGCGAGGTCTGGGGCGCCCAACTAGTGGCGGAGATCGATCCGGAGGACTATTACGACTATCAGGTCAACCGACCACACATCTCCTTCGACGATGAGGGCATTCGTCGCCTGACCTGGCCCACCACCCGGATATACGTCGCACGACTCCCACTCGCCCTGCGTGACGTCGTTCTCGTGCACGGGGTTGAACCGAACATGCGCTGGCGTCAATTCACCGAAGAGCTCCTGCGTTACAGCGCCGAGTTGGGCGTCACGCTTACCGTGACCCTCGGTGCGCTCCTTTCGGACAGTCCGCACACGCGTCCGGTTCCGGTCACCGGCACCTCGACCGACCCAGGCACCGCTCGCGAACTCGGCGTGGAGCCATCTCACTACGAAGGTCCCACAGGTATCGTCGGTGTCCTGCAGGAAGCCTGCTCGCGCCGGGGAATTCCCTCCGTCTCGCTCTGGGCCGCGGTCCCCCACTACGTCGCCCAGGCACCCTCGCCCAAGGCCACGCTCGCACTCGTTCGCCGCGTCGAGGACCTCCTGGACGTGCCCGTTCCACTCGGTGACCTCGTCGAGGACGCACGCGCCTGGGAGATTGGCGTTGACGAGTTGGCCGCTGAGGACGAGGAAGTCGCGGACTACGTCCGCTCCCTCGAGGAGGCGCGGGACACCACCGACCTCCCCGAGGCAAGCGGAGAGGCGATCGCCCGAGAATTCGAACGCTACCTTCGTCGACGGGGCGTAGACGGCACCTAGCGCAACTCCGCCGGCACCACTGGTCAGTCGCGGGCGGTGGCGTGCAACGCCTGGTAGGCCCGGATGAGCGCGTCCGTCGAGGAGTCCCGGTCCAGGGGCCTATCGGCGTCCTGCAGATCCGGCAGGATCGAGTTGGCCATGGCCTTACCGAGTTCGACGCCCCATTGATCGAAGCTGTCGATACCCCAGATGGCACCTTGGACGAACACGCTGTGCTCGTAGAGGGCGACGAGGGCTCCGAGAGCGTGCGGATCCAGGCGGGCGGCCAGGATGAAGGTGGACGGTCGGTTCCCGGGCATGACCTTGTGCGGAATAACGTCTTCGGGCACGCCTTCGGCCCGTACCTCCTCCGCGGTTCGACCGAACGCGAGAACGGCTGCCTGAGCGAGCGCGTTCGCCGCGAGCATGTCCTGCATGTCAAAGACCGGCTCGAGAGCCTGAGCAAAGAGCACGAAATCGCACGAGACGATCTCAGTTCCCTGGTGCAGAAGTTGATAGAAGGAGTGCTGACCGTTCGTGCCAGGCTCACCCCAGTAGATCGCACCGGTGTTGTAGTCCACGCGCGCACCGTCGAGTCGGACGGACTTGCCATTGCTCTCCATCGTCAACTGCTGCAGATACGCGGGGAAGCGGGAGAGGAACTGCGCGTACGGCAGCACCGCGTTGGTTGGGATGTCCAGGAAGTCCCGGTTCCACACCGCGGTCAGGCCCATGCGCAACGGGATGTTGACCGACGGATCGGCGTGCTTGAAGTGCTCATCCATGGCGTGGAAGCCAGCTAGCAGGTCGGCGAAGTGATCGGGCCCGATGGCCACCATGGTGCTCAGGCCGATGGCCGAGTCCATGGAATAGCGGCCACCGACCCAATCCCAAAAGCCGAACATGTTTGCGGTGTCGATACCGAACGCGGCAACTCGCTCCGAATTCGTCGAGACGGCCACGAAGTGCCTCTCGACCGCGTCCTCGCCGAGCGCCGAGACGATCCACTCGCGGGCGGCCTTCGCGTTCGTCAGTGTTTCCTGGGTGCCAAAGGTCTTGGATGCCACGATGAAGAGAGTCTCGGCCGGCTCTAGATCGCGGATGGCCTCGCTGATATCGGTGGGGTCGACGTTGGACACAAACCGGAAGGTCATGGAGCGGTCGGAGTAGTACTGCAGTGCGATGTAGGCCATGGCGGGCCCGAGGTCAGATCCGCCAATTCCGATGTTGATGACGTTTCGGATGCGTAGCCCGGTAGCTCCCTGCCATTGACCGCTGCGTACGCGTGTGGCGAAGTTCGCCATGCGAGTGAGCACCCCGTGCACCTCCGCCGCAACATCGACTCCGTCCACTGTCAGCTCACTGCCCGACGGAAGGCGCAGCGCCGTGTGGAGGACGGAGCGGTCCTCGGTGACGTTGATGTGCTCCCCTGCGAACATCGCATCACGCCGCTCTAGGACTCCGCGCTCCGCGGCGAGTCGGAAGAGGGACTCCATCACCTCATGCGTGAGGCGCTGCTTGCTGAAGTCGACACGCAAGCCGGCGGCTTCCAACGTCCAGGCCGGACCTCGATCCGGTTCAGCCGCAAACAGATCCCGAAGCTCACGCTCCCGCAACGAGGCGGCCAGGTCGGCAAGTTGGCTCCACGCTGTGCAGTCACGCGGATTTGTGGATTCCGAGGCAATCATGGAGTAAGCGTTGCACTACCGTGGCTCCCGCGTACAGCAGACCGGCAAAGCGAACATGACTGCGAGTGTGCCGTCTCCCCTGGGAGCGGCAGAGAGAGATGAGGTCGATGATGGCGACGTCGAAGCCGATGCAATTGGGAATGGTTGGACTCGGACGAATGGGCGCCAATATCGTCCGCCGCATCATGCGCGATGGACATTCCGCTGTGGTGTACGACCGCGATCCGGCAGCCGTGGCTGCGCTCGTGCGGGACGGCGCGGTCGGTGCCGAGACCCCCGCGGACTTAGTGGCGAAGATGACCGCCCCACGCAATGTGTGGATCATGGTGCCCGCGGGCAAGATCACCGAGGATGTCGTCAATGAACTCGGCGGTCTCCTAGAGCCAGGCGACGCCATCATCGACGGGGGCAACTCCTACTACCGCGATGACATCCGTCGCTCGGCGGAGATGAAGCCCAAGGGCATTCACTACATCGATTGCGGGACCTCCGGTGGTGTGTGGGGCCTTGATCGCGGCTACTCGCTCATGATCGGCGGAGACAACGAGTCGGTGGATCGTCTCGATCCGATATGGAATTCCGTGGCCCCCGGTGTCGAAGGAGCACCCCGAACGGGTGACCGAACCGGCGAACTTCAGCCGGGTGAGGCCGGCTGGCTCCATTGCGGCCCGAGCGGTGCCGGGCATTTCGTCAAGATGGTCCACAACGGTATCGAGTACGGAATCATGGCGGCCTACGCCGAGGGCCTGAACATCCTCAAGCACGCGGATACGGGCCTGAAGCAGCGCACGGCCGATGCGGAGACGGCACCTTTGGAACATCCGGAGTTCTACCAGTACTCGCTCGATCTTCCGGCCGTCGCCGAGGTGTGGCGTCGCGGCAGCGTCATCGGCTCATGGCTGCTGGATCTCACCGCTCTAGCTCTGGCCAACTCCCCCGATCTTGATGGCTTCACCGGGCGCGTCTCTGACTCCGGGGAGGGTCGCTGGACCTCCATCGCCGCTATTGAGGAGGGAGTCCCGGCCCCCGTGCTTACCGAGGCGTTGTACTCACGGTTTGACAGCCAGGGCATGGCCGACTTCGCCTACAAGGTCATGTCCGCCCAGCGCAAGGAGTTCGGCGGGCACGACGAGAAGACGACCTAGGTCAGCAGGCGCACACCAAGGAGAGCGTCGACGGCCTCCGCCACCTGGCGGGGGCCGTCGCCGTGTGCGCCGCCGCGCTCAAGGGCCTCCTCGGCCCAACGATCGAGGATTGTGAGGGCTCTGGGGGTGTCCAGATCGTCCGCCAACGCGGTCCGGACCGCCTCAATGACGGGCTCCGAAGCCGGTCCAGCGCTGAGCTGGGCGGCTCGGGACCAGTGCCCATGTCGGGCGATGGCCGCGTCGAGGCCGTCTTCGGTCCACTCCCAGTCGCCCCGATAGTGGTGCGCGGCGACCGCCAGGCGCACGGCCGACGGCGAAACATCCTGCTCCCGAAGTCGATGAACAAACACCAGGTTGCCCAGCGACTTGCTCATCTTGTGACCGTCGAGTCCGACGAGTCCGGCGTGCACGTAGTGGCGCGCATAGGGCCACGCCCCAGTCAAGACCTCCGCATGAGACGCGCCCATCTCGTGGTGCGGGAAAAGCAGATCGCGACCACCGCCCTGCACGTCGAAGGACATGCCGAGGTGATCGAGCGCGATCGCCACACACTCGATGTGCCATCCGGGGCGACCGTGGCCGAGCGGGGTATCCCACGCGGGCTCCTCAGGGCGTGCTGCACGCCACAGCAGCGGATCGAGGGGATGCCTTTTGCCCGGACGCATGGGATCACCGCCGCACTCACCGAACAATGCGAGCATCTGATCCTGGGTCGCATGGCTTACCTCACCGAAGAGGTCGTCAGACGTCACATCGAAGTACAGGTCACCCTCAACCTCGTACACCGCTCCCCGTTCGGTTAAGCCCTGGATGCACGTCACAACCGACGGGATCGACTCCACGGCTCCGATGTAGTGCTGCGGCGGGATAACACCGAGGGCTTCCATGTCCTCGCGGAACAGTTGAGTCTCGCGTCGAGCGATCTCGCGCCAATCGTCACCGGTTTGTACGGCGCGCTCGAGCAGCGGATCGTCGATGTCCGTCACGTTCTGGACGTAGTGCACGTCATGGCCACGGTCCCGCCAATATCGACCGACGAGATCAAACGTCAGATACGTGGCAGCGTGGCCCATATGAGTGGCGTCATACGGCGTGATGCCGCAGACGTACATTCGAGCGATTCGTCCCGGTGTTGTGGCGCGCACCTCCCGGCTCGCGGCGTCGTACAGCCGCAGCTCCGGTCCGTGCCCGGGGATCTGCGGGATAACCGGTGCCCGCCACGCTTCCACAACCAGAGCCTAGTCGTCGTCACTACATGGCCGGCCAGGGCAAGGCCGGCCATGCCCCGGACGGCAGCGGGAAGCACTCTTCGAGCAGCAGGTGGTTCAGGCGTGCAGCGACTGCCGCGACCTCTGGCGCGGTGAGGTGCGCCCGCAGTTGATCCTCGACCACGTCGATGTCGGCACACAGGCGAGCGAGATCGTGAAGTTCTGGCGTACTCAGGTCCTGACCCGCCCAGCCCCACAGGACCGTGCGCAACTTGTCGTCAACGTGAAAGGTCAGCCCGTGATCGATCGCCGCTACTTTTCCCGTGCTCGCGACGAGAACATGACCTCCCTTGCGATCGGCATTGTTGGCGAGAACGTCCAGGAGCGCCATGCGTCGAAGATCCGGCAGATTGTCATGCGCCAGACACACCACGTCACCGTCTAGTCCTTCGCCCTGGGCGACAGGGAACCAGCCGTCAGGGAGATCGTCCTCGGGTAGGACAACGACGGCCTCTCGTTCGGGGTCGGTCTCGACCCAGAGTTGGCAACTGCCCGGACCAAAGGGGCCATCGGTGCGCCACACCGTGGTGGGCACCAAGTGCCAGCCGAGAGCCTGGTCGAGGACGGACATGGCCACCTCTCGGTGTCCCAGCGAACCCTGCGGGAAGTCCCAGAGGGGACGTTCGCCACGGCGCGGCTTGTAGACCGCGTGCACCGACGCCCCGTCGAGGTCGCACCGGACCTTCAGCGTGGCATTGCTCGATCCGGCCAGGTGCCCCTCGACGGTGATGTCACCGACCGTGAGCACGGCCTCGGTCGACGAACTCAAGCGCGCCGCCGATATCCGTT
>JALQUH010000271.1 GCA_023263845.1 Candidatus Nanopelagicales bacterium
TAGATGACGGCGAATTCGCTGGCCTTCTCCTTCGCCAGAATCGCGTAGACAGCAGCGCGCGCCGGCGCCGTCCAGCCCGCGAGGGCTCGAGGACCCTCGAAGGAATACCCGGCGAGGCTGCCGAGCCTGATCACGGGATCTCGTCGAGATCGGCGTAGTCCTCGTCCTCAGCGAGGCATTCGGCCCGGACGACCGGCCACTCCGGGAGCTTCGTGCCTGCCAGGGCTGCGGTGAAGTGTTCGAGGGCGATCTCGACCGCCGCGTCGGGGTTGTCAGCCTCGACGACGATTTGCGCGCCGTAGCCCATCGTGCCCATGCCGCTGGCGATGCCGTCGAGAGGGGCGACCGCGTCGGCGAGCTCGACGGTTTCTTCGAGGGTGAACTCCCGGTCGCCCTCGGCCTGAAGGGAAACGCTGTATCGCATGGTCAGCCCACTTTCGCCAATCGGTCGGCAAGTCGTTCGAGACTAGCCAGATTGTGGCCGGAGTGCACCTCGTCAATGAACGGGTCGGCCACGATCATGCCGAGGGACGTGGGCACGTACTCGACCGCGTCACCCTTGTGCGGGTTGACCCAGACGACGCGATGCGCGATGCGGGACAGCGCCTCCATCGATTCAGCCAAGGCTGCTGGTTCTCCGCGGTCTAGGCCGTCGGAGCAGATGACGACGATGGCGCCGCGGCCGAGTCGCGCGCGTCGTGCCTGGCGTGTGAAGTCACGCAGGGAGTCTCCGATCCGGGTTCCCCCGTCCCAGTCCATCACCGACTCTCCGGCCATCCGCATGGCCTCATCGGGGTCCCGTCGATCAAGCGATCGGGTGATGCGCGTCAGGCGGGTGCCGAAGCAGAAGACGTCGACCTTGGTGTTGGCCCGTCGGGCGGAGTAGGCGAACTGTAGGAGGTTGCGAGAATAGTCCGCCATCGACCCGGACACGTCGAGGATGAGGACAAGGGGACGTAGCTTCTCCTTGCGCTTGCGGAAGGAGAGGTCGCGAGGTTCGCCAAGTGTGCGCATCATCTCGCGGGCCATGCGGCGCATGTCGAGTGTGGAGCTCCGCCGAGCCTTGGTGGAGCGATGTGTGCGGCGCTTCGGCGGCGTGACCCGTAGCCGTGACATCATCCGGCGCAACTGACGGATCTCGTCGTCGCTACAGTCGGCGAACGCCTTGTGTCGGTAGACCTCTGACGTGCTCGCAAGGTAGCCGAGTTTGATTTCGTCTGGGCTGACCTGCCCCGGCAGTCCCTCTTCGGTATTGGGGATTTCCAGCGTTGCTCCCGCCGTGGACGAAGCCTTCAAGGTCTTCTTGCGGATGTCCGCGGTGGCGGGCTCAATGTCCAGGAAGTAGTGGCGAAAGACCTGGTTGTAGAGGGGGATGTTGTCGCGGCGCCGGACGAGCGTGGCGCGTCCACACCAGTAGACGTCCATGATGTCGCCGACGTTGAGAGTGCTGACGCCAGCGCAGAAGGCGAGGACGTCGTCGGAGCCGACAGGCAGTCCGACCGCTCGCAAGGCGTGACCGAAACCGACCAGCAGATCGTCGTAGCCGGCGTTGTCGACGTCGTCAGCCGACGACATCCTGGATGCTCTTCGTCGCGTAGTCGAGGTCGTCACGATCTTTTATGACAGCGCCCAGGGTGTCGAGAGCGGCTGCTTCGGAGAGTTCACTCGAGCCGAGGGTGTCCAGGCTTTGGGCCCAGTCGATCGACTCGGCCACCCCGGGAGGCTTTTCAAGGTCCATGTCGCGGAGGCGATTTACCGCGGTGACCACCTGGGCGGCGAGTGTTTCGCCGATTCCGGGCAGCCGGGCGCGCACGATGTTGAGTTCGCGGTCCGGTTCAGGGAATCCGATCCAGGTGTACAGGCAGCGTCGCTTGAGGGCGTCATGCAATTCGCGGGTGCGGTTGGACGTCAAGATCACGATGGGGCGTGAGGCCGCCTTGACCGTGCCGATTTCGGGAATCGTGACCTGGAAGTCGCCGAGGAGTTCGAGGAGGAATGCCTCGAACTCGTCATCGGCACGGTCTACTTCGTCGATGAGCAAGACGCACTGATCACCCGCGCGCACGGCCTGCAAGAGTGGCCGTTCGAGGAGGAAACGGGGGCTGAACAGATCATCGTCTGCCGCACCGCCCTCGGACTGCGCCAACGCGCGGACGTGCAGCATCTGTCGTGCGTAGTCCCACTCGTACAGGGCGTGGTACATGTCGATGCCCTCGTAGCACTGCAGACGGATCAAGTCACGACCGAGCATGGTGGCGAGAGTCCGGGCAAGTTCGGTCTTGCCGACGCCGACCTCCCCTTCGAGGAGCAGGGGCTTACCAAGTTTGAGGGCGAGAAGGAGCGCGGTCGCCAAACCTCGATCGGCGATGTAGTCCTCAGCGCGAAGTTGGTCGGTGAGCTGATCGACGGTCAGGGAGGCGACATCCGTCATTTCGCGGCTCAGTTGCCGTTACCGAAGACGAGGTCGGCGACGGTCCCGCTGCCGAGCTTGCCTTCGCGGGCGAGGGTGTTGCGCCATGCCGTGGCGATGTCGCCCCCCTCTTCGGCGAAGCCGTCGAACGAGACGTCCTTCATGTTTCGGCACGCCTTGGTGGGGCTGCACTCAGCGTCAAGCTCGGGCACGCCTGAGTCATCGGCCTGCCAGATGTTGCGCAGCACCTCCGCGGGGCCTTGAGCATCAGCATCCATGGAAGCCTCCTTTTCTCGTCGTGAGGGTAACAGTGGTGGACCCCGCGCGCAGGTTGGCCGCGGCCGGGTCGAGTGGCCCTTTGCGCCGGTTCAGCGCAGACTGTGCGGGTGAATCCTCTCGCTGCCCGCCTCATGTCCATCGCCGTAGGAGTCGCCCTCGCCTTCGGGCTTCCCGCCCTGGGGGCAACCCCCGCGGGAGCCGCCGATGATCTGGCAGGACGTTGGGTATCGGACTCCCTGCGCGACAACCGGATCGGCTACTACCTGGTCCTCCGACCCGCGCCTGGCCGCTCGGCTGACTACATCGGCCGCCTACGGTTCGAGCGACAGGACGGCAGCCGAGGGGCTCGCATCCCGGTGGCGGTGACTGTGACCGCCAACGACCGGGTAGTCATCACCGCGCGCCGGGGGTCATTCGACCGGGCGGGCCGAACCCTCTCCGGTCGCCTCACCGGGCAGGGCACACTCTTCTTGACGAATTGCCTGGACCGACTGCAGCAGGTCATGTCCTGGGACCTGGCATCGGACTGCACGCTGCGCCGGCAACGCTAACCTCAGATTGGACACCGGCCCAGGTCGACAGGTGTCGTGCGATCGGTGAGGGCTGAGGCTATGGTCGTGTCGTTGGCCACTGAGTTCTTCATCGGGAGGCACGATGCGTCGCAATCCAACCCTGGTCGTGGCTTTGGCAGCCGTGCTCGTGTGGGCGTCTGCCGGTTCCCTTGCCGTGGCGGCTCCAAAGCCACCCAAAGCCGGAGCGAAATGCCCCAAGGTGGGGCTCGTTCAGGAAAACCAGGGCGTGTCCTTCAAGTGCGTCAAGAAGGGCAAGAAACTCGTCTGGAAGCCGGTGAAAGGCAGCGGCGGTGATTCGGGCAAGCGGTGTCGGGCGTGGTCTGAGGAAGTCTTCGAGACCAAGCCACCGGATTTCGAGATACTCACTCCACGACAAGATGAGAAGGCGGCCGATATCGAAAAGGTCGTGGAAGTCTTCGGGATCCGACTCATGGCACTGAAAGGGGTGACCGATCGAGATCTGGTGTTGTCAGCGACAGTTCTTGCTCAATGGCTTGACAATGATGAGGACGGCAAGCCCGACAACCGAAAAGTCCAATCAGAGCTGCAAAGACAACACAGCAGAATGATTTTGGGCGTGACCTTCAATTCGATCGGGCCATGGCATGAGAAGAAGCAGCGACTTCTGCGCTACGAGAGTGCGCCGACCTACGGGCTTGATGTCACAACGATCAACCACTCTCGTTACGGTCTCGAACCCAGCGCCTACTCCGACGATTGGATGATCGAGGAGCCGCTTATGGCTCCGGATGCGGCGACTGAGGAAACCCTCCACCTGGTGACAGATGTTGGTTTTGCCGGCGTGTACCCAGCTGATTTCTGGTCTGCGATCCCGGGAATTCCCGAGTATGCGTCGAGGGTTTATCGGTGTTACCTCACAAAGCAGGGAGAGGAAACGCTGAAGGGGGCTTCTGGACTGACCAAGGCTATGGACACGGCTCGGGGTGGATTTTTCTCAGAGATACCCGAGCAGTATCCAGCGGGAGCCTGGTACACCCGCTACGACGAATGCGAATACGGCTGCCTTGCGGCTGAGTACGTGCACTGGGCCGCCATCACTCTGGCCGGGATGATGGAAGGCCGGGTCACCGGGATTCCAAGAGACAGGGACGGCAACGGAGACGAGTGGGGTATCGAAACGGCCGAAGGCCTCAAGCAACGGGATCCACAGGTTTATCAGCTCCTCACGCAAAAAGAATTCGGATTTCCCTCCAGGGCCCCTGATGCCACCTACGGGAACTAATCCATAACACCGCCAGCTATATCGCGCTCGCTTTCCCGGGTGTGGGCTATGTCCGCGCACGACAGATTCGAGCGGCGGCTGCGCCGTTAGTGCCAGGCTGGCCGCTCCTGCGGGCCGGGTCTGTCGAGTAGGCCCGCCGCGATGCCTGCGAAGAAGGCCGCTCCCAAGGAGGCGGCCTCAGCCACATCGCTTGTGGTGTAGTCACCGAGTTGTCGGTGCTTGGCGAGGGCCACCATCGGGTCGTGCGACCACCCGCCGGTCACCATCGCCTCGTTATGTGGACCGAGTTCGCCGTTGATGAAGTCGATGATGTCGGTGGACATGTCGGTGAGATCCTCCACAGCGTTGCGCCATGCCAGGGGTGCGGTGAGGGTCTCGGTGACACCGCTCACCGTGAGCCCCTCATGGCTCACGGCGGAGATAGTGAAATCGGCGTCACGATGGGGCAGGGCCGCGGCCTCGCGCGCCACCTGCAGGCGCGCTTCGCGGTCGGTGAGGCCGAGCAGTGCGGACATGCGCTCCAGGGACAGGCCGGTGAGCAAACCCGCGACCAGGCAGAGGTAGCCCGGCACGATGCCCCAGCCCATGCCGATGTCGCGGGCGACGAAGCGTTCCACGGTGTCGGCATCGACGGGAGGGAACAGCCGCAACAGTGCCTCCGCGGTGCCGAGCGAGTCGGTGAGAACACCGGTGCGCATCGCACCCATGGCGAAGGAAGCTGCCTCGTGATCGAGGCCCGCCACGGTCAACGCAGCGCCACGCAAGCGGGGCGGTGCGGAGTCGCCAGCGGTGCCGGCATGTTCGCCGGCCCAGATGATCCGGGGCGCCACGAGATTGCCCACCAGATCGATGGCGGGCTCCCAGCGGTCGTCGGCCAACACGTCGTACAGACCCGAGCGGGAGACGAGGGAACGCTCGGCAACCTCCTCACCACCGAGTGCGTGGACGACCCAGTCGGCGACGCCGAGGTGTCGCGCCGACCGTTCCCGCGCTCCCGGGATCGCGTCGTAGAGATAGAGGACCTTGGCCAGCGACGGCTTGGAGTTCAGGCGAATCCCACAGGAGCGCCAGAACTCCTCGCGTCCAACGCGTTCGCGGATGGGGCCGTCCAGTCCGCGGGGGTCGTACCAGGCCATGATCGGTGCGCAGGGTTCACCCGCCGCATCGAGGAGCGCTCCCGCTTCCGCGATGCCGGTCACCCCAATCCCGCGCACCACGGCAGCGGCGCTGACCCGCGGATCGTCCAGGGTCGCGTCCGCCACGCGCATCGCGGTATCCGCGAGGAGTCGGGCATCGACGTCTGCGCAGGCCCCGTCGTGTCGCCACGGAGTGGTGGCCGCGGCCTCGCCCACCACCTCGCCGTGGAGCGTGACCGCGAGGGCCTTGATGCGCGTGGTGCCGACGTCCACGCCGATGAGCAGCTCCATCGCTAGCGAGCGGCCTCGGGTGCGTCGGGGGCAGGCGGGCGGCACGCCACGCAGGTGAGGGCCCCATCGGCAACCCAGGCTCCGGCCTCGTACGGCATGAGGAGGACATCGCCTTTGGCGAGGGGATGAACGCCGTCGTCGGCCGTTATCGTGCCGGCACCGTCGAGAGCGACGATGACGGCGAACCCGGCATCGACCGTCACCGGTGCCGATCGAGTGTCGAGGTGCTGCGCGCGGAAGTAGGCGTCCGCCGCCGGGGGAAGTACCGAATGCAAGCCGGCGCCCTCGATGTCCTCCCGGCGAACCACCAGTCGATCAAGGTCGCTGTCGCTCACCCCCGCGGTATCAACCGCCTGCAAAGCGGTCTCGAAACCGAGATTGAGGTGGCCATCCTTGTCACCGTCCACCGCGAAGTCTTGCCACTCCAGCAGGATGGAGAGGTCCGTCGGCTCCTGGAGTTCCAGAACGAACACTCCTTCTTGAACCGTGTGCGGGAGACCGGCCGGTACGAGCATGGCGTCCCCGGGTCGTACCTCGCGGGTTCGCAGCGAATCCAGCAGGGCGGTGCTGTCGTGGGCGGCGACGAGTTCGGCCATCCGAGCGAAGGGCATGGTCTCGGCGAAGCCGACTCCTACGGTCGCGGCGGGCGGGGCATCGACGACGTACCACGCCTCGGTCTTGCCGTGGGCCAGTCCAAGGTGCGTTCGAGCGAACTCGCGATTGGGATGGAGATGCACGGGGAGGCGTTGGCCCAAGTCCAAGAACTTGACGAGCACCTCAACGTCGGTGCCGTAACGAGCAACGTGAGCGGCACCGAGCCAGGCCTGTGGATCAGCGATGATCGCGTCGCGCAGAAGGCCGCCGTCGGGCAGGACGCTCAGGCCTTGAAGCTCCTCGCCGAACCGCGTCGTTGTTGATCCGATCCACTCCTCGGGCCTGTTCGGGCCGCCGGGGCCATGACGCAGCATGCCGATGCGATCGCCACCGCGATAGAAGTGGTCGAACTGGTTCACGGGAAGCAGTACCGGGGAGACAGTCACGGGCCCATCCTGGCACTCCTCAGGGCGGTAGGGTGGTAGTACCGCGAGCCGGGGGCCGCGGCGACCGTCAGACTTGACCTGTTGAGGAGTTCTCGTGGCTGACAACGCCTACCGCATGCGCCGCCTCTTCCACCCCGACTCGGGGCGCTGCCTCGACATTGCGGTGGACCACGGCTACTTCGGGCAGGGTGCCTTCCTGTCCGGGATCGAAGATCTGCCGAGCGCGGTAGAGGTGCTCGCGGCCGCAGGCCCCGACGCCATCCAGTTGACGCCCGGACAGGCCCGACTCCTGCAGCGCGCTGGTGGGCGCGGGCGTCCCGCTCTCGTGATGCGCACGGACGTCGCCAACGTCTACGGCTCGGTGCTGCCCGACCACATGTTCAGCGCCATCGCTCCGGAGCCGGTCCTCACCGCTGTACGTCTCGATGCCGCCTGCGTGGTGGTCAATCTCCTCGACCTGCCGGGCCGTCCCGAGGTTCGCGAGGCGTGTATCCGCAACGTCATGGAGCTGGTTACTAAAAGGCGGTAAGGCTACCCAAGACGTCATAGGCACCTTACCATATTTATAAACCGAAAGGCTACCTTTACAAGACAAGCCCTGCAAGTGCACACGCAGCTACCTTGTTAAACGAAGCCCTGAGTAGGAGAAAAAGAATATGACTACTGAAGTACAAGAGGATAATGCCAATCCTTACAACCAAAAAAAATCATGGCATGATGGTGTTGAGGAAAGTTTTGAAGATGCAACAGGAATGTATTTTGAAAAACCTAAAGCAAAAGCAAAACAACCTGAACAAGAAGTAGTTTTAGACTGGAAATTTATAGACCTAGGTAGGCGATTCAATCACCCTAGGAATCAACAAGTAGTCAAAGCCATTTTAAAATAATGGACAAGCAAGATATTTGGACCAGTCCAGCCTATCTAGAAAATAAAAAAATTACTTTTGAAAGTATAGAAAATTATCTTCTCAAAAAATATAAAAATATAAAATTCAATAAAATTATGGACATAGGTTGTGGCCTTGCTCAAGTTCCTATACTTTTTCAAAAAAAGTATGGTTCTAATTTATATTTGCTAGAAGGTGATGCAAATATAAATCCTAAGTTTTACACAGCAATAGATGACATACATCAATATTTGATTAAACAAAATATAAATTATCAACTTATAGATATAGAAAATAGAATTAACATACCCGAAAAAATGGATTTGATTATATCTTTATTAGCAGTAGGATTTCACTATCCAATTAAAGACTGGGTGCAATGGATTAAAGATCATTCTACAGAAGAGACACATATAATATTAGATGTAAAAATAAACAATTTCGAAATACGTTGTAAAGATACTGAAATTGTAGATGTAATTTTTGAAAATGATACAAAAAAATTAGCAGAAATAAAGATTATTTAAATTTTAAATTCCAAAACGTTAAGTCATTTTTATCCACAAAATAAAAAGATACTCGATTGTCCTTTAAACTTGTTGTAAAACTCCAACGTTTACCAGGTAGTCCATTTGTGTCGCAAACTTTGTTATGTAATAAAGTAGCAAAGTATCCAAACTCTTCGCATTTCTCAAAGTCTAGATTTAAAACATAATTATATTTGTCTACTGATTTCTCTACTGCACTTATACTGTTTATTTTTTCTTTAATATGTTGCATTTAAAAGCCTTTAATTTACCGTTAAAAGTAGTTAATTACATCTTAACACGTTTAAACCGTCTTTCTAAATATTGGAATGCAACGTCTACTGCATCGTCGTGTAAATCTTTTAAGTGAAAAAAGGGAAGTTGTTCGTTATTAAACATTTCTAATATTGCATTATCTATTTGAATACAACCTTCCAAGTCTTGTGCCCTTCCTGTTTGAGTAAACATA
>JALQUH010000104.1 GCA_023263845.1 Candidatus Nanopelagicales bacterium
CAACTTGGTGTCCAGCCCGATCATTTGCTCGTCGGTGACACGGCCCTGCCAGGAGTCCATGGAGTAACCCGCGCCGGAAATGTCACCGGCCGGCAGAGGCACCGAACTCGCGAAGAGGGGAAGGGCACCCGTGAGATCCGCCGTGGTGGGTTGACCGATCAAGGCATTGAACCTGTCCAGTTCCACCTCCACCACATCAACGAAGAGGGCGCCCGTTGGCGTCGGGGTGGGCGTGGGCGTTTCGGATGACTCGGTCGGGGTGGCTGAAGAACTCGACGAGGAGGACGACGATGATGGAGACGGCGCAGGGGATGTCGCGGCGCTGGTCGAGGCGACATCAGCGGACTGGCCACCACAGCCCGCGACGAGCACAAGTCCGGGCAGCGCGAAGATCCACCCGGTAACGGTGAGGCGTCGCATAACGGTCACCGTACGGGACTCCGTACCCGCTCACCTGCCAAATGGCCCTAACGGTGGTAACCAGGACGCAACCGCGACAGAGTCGTTATGGACGACTGTCCGGCGAGACTACGGCCGGGAGGTCAACCCGTAGTCGCCCGCCCTCGGGCGCGGAGTCGAGAAACACGCGGCCTCGGCTGAGTCGATTCAACGTCACCGTGCCGAGGCCGGGTTCGACATCGCGCGGCCCGCTCCCATTGTCAATGACCTCAACGCGAACGACATCACCTGCTTGGTCCACCGACACTCGGGCATGCGTGGCGTCACCGTGCCGGTAGGCATTGCTGACACCCTCCGCGACCACCACCGCGATCTCAGGTCGCGCACTGTCAAGCAGTACCGGATCAACCCGCCATTCGACATCGCAAAGGCCAATCCACAGGGACCTCACACGCTCAAGATCCTCTGTCACATTCCCGCTCCACTCACCCGGCAGCGCTGTCTCGCCAAGCACCTCCAGCGCCTCCACCAGACACTTCTGGTAGGCAATACCGTCTTCGGACAACGCTGCTCGCTCGACGCCAGCGGCGCACATGGTGAGGCGGGTTTGGACCGATCCGTGCAGATGCTGAGCAAGTTCTGACAGCGTCACCGCAACCTCGCGCCGCTGTGCCTCTTGGCGAATATGTGCTTGCGCGACACCGGTATGCAGCGAGGCAAGAGCTTGCGAGCGGACGTCATCGAGCGCACCGACCATCGAGATGATGACGATGCCGGCCGTGACACCGATGACAATGGCGGCGGCCTCACCCGCCGCCCCCGGGCCCGTGCCGGGGAGGAAGGCGATGACGAGCACGATCGACAACGTCGCGAGGTATCCCGCAACGAACCAGATCTGCCGCAGCGCCGACCCTTCTGCCATGAATGTGTCCGCGATGCGCAGTACGGCGTACACGGCGGCGACCGCGACCGCGATGAGCAGGGGAGTCCACCCCGGCCCCACCGCGCGGATTGCCGCACCCGGGAGACCTACGCCGACAAGCGCGGCGGTCGCAGCGGGCAGGAACCTCGGCGCTGCAATGAACTGGCGTACGACTCCACCGAAGCGGGGTCGGGGATAGTCGGCTTCAGCCTGCTCCCATAGTGCGTGGCTGAGTGGACGCACCGAGTCCCGTGCCGCAGCACCTACCTCGTCGGCCACCTGCTGCCACGTCACGACGTCAGCGTTCCGGGTGGAGGGCGAGGCAGCCGCCAAGATGCGCTCGCGCGCGCGGCGCAACGACTCGTCCACTTCACCGCGCAGCGATCCCTGAAGGCCGTCGATGATGCCCTGCTCACGCAAGAGGTCGGCCGCGACAGCGACTTCCTGATCGAGGAGTGCCTCGCGCTCGTGGCGGAAGCGATCGCGCGCTTCGAGGAGCAGGGACATGACCATGCCAAAGGCCACCGTGGTGATACCCGCGAAGAGGAAACGCACCCAGAGCGGAATGATCGTCTCGACGCCAAGGATGTCGTCGGAAACCTCCATCCCCGCCGCGTAGATGAAGCCCTCACTCACGTAGAACACGAAGTAGAGCCACAGTGGGATGGGCGTGATGGCCCGGTTCCGCAAGAAGGTGAAATTGGCGATCACGGCGTAGCTCACCGCGATGATCGCGGCTCCCGCGGTGACCACTGCCATGGTGGGGAACTGCTCGGGGGTGACCTCGCGCGACCCGAGGGTCCCGCCGGTGAGGACGATCTGCGGGTAGGTCAGCGCCGTGCCAATGACGATGACCTGCCAGGACAGGGCCCAGCGGCCAGTGATTCGTTCAACCCACGTGGGCGTGTGCGACTCGGTCAACCCACGCACCACGGGCGTCGTCTCCGAAGTCGTCACCCCGGCAGTATCGGCTCAAGGCACCCTCGATGGATAGCCGAGCGCCATAGCTCCGCGGATTCCCAGGGAACTCCCCCACGATGACGAACTACCCCTTGGGAACCAGGGTGAGCGTGGCTTCCGCGCTCGCCCCGACGGCGGGCTCACTCCATGCCCATGCGAACTGCTGACCGGACTGCCAGGCGTCGATTTGATCGCTGTAGTTGGGGTTGTAGGCGTGACCACTGTTACCGGTGAGGTTCACCCACGTCGAGGCGTCGAAGTCCGACAGGTCAACGACCTGCCGCATGCTGGGTACCCAGTTGACCTCGTATCCCTCGCTCGGCG
>JALQUH010000230.1 GCA_023263845.1 Candidatus Nanopelagicales bacterium
GATGAGCAGGCTGCCGCCGCTGGAGTCGGCGGGGTCGGTGAGCGGTTCGGCGAGCAAAGAGACTGCAGGACTTGGGCTGCCGGCAGGACCAGCGGCCAGACTCGCGGCCTCACTTGAGGACAGAGTGGGTTGCGTCGGTGCGGGTATCTGCGACTCAGTGGGTATCGGCGCTGCGGTGGGGGTGGGTGAAGGTGAGGTGCTGACCGGAGTGCTTGCACTTGAAGCAGGGGAGGTCGATTCGGGCGAGGCCGAACTGGGTTCTGCAGGAGTCGACGACGTGGTTGTGGGTTCGGGTTGCTGTGTCTTCGTGGGGGTGGGCGTCGGAGACGAGCTCGGCGTGGGCTCCGGCGTCGGCTCCTTCACGACCACGGCACACTCGCCGGTCGGATACGTGCCGATCGCGCACATCAGTCCGCCTTCCACCCGGACCGACGCCGCAGCCCGCAGCACGTCGTACCCCGTCGCCTTTAAGTCCGCGGTCACGCACAGTGCCCATGGCCCTGGAGGGGTCTGTCCCGGTGGTGCGTCTTCGGGGACACCGGGGTCGACGATGACGGCAACGCGCTTGAGTCCGCCCGCGGCTGGAGTGTCGGCACACACCGTGCCGAAGTCAGCGCCCGTCCTCGGAGGCAGGCCGCCGCCATCGCCGTCGACCGAGAATCGCCAGCCCTCCACCGTGCCGTCGGCGGGGATGCGGAAGGCGGGGCCGGCGTTGGCGTAGGTCCAGGCACCGTCGCTGCCGAGCCAGTACGACCAGTAGCGGTACGCCGTCGCCTGTGCGGGTGCGCCGGACGCCACAACGAGCCCGGCCACCGAGGTGGCCAGTGCCCATCGCAGCAATCCGACGCGGTTCATCAGGAGGTCTGCCGCGTTGACTGCAGGTCGGCGACCAGATCGCGGCCACCGAAGTCGCGCGGATCCGAACCAGTCGCAACGGCAGCAAGGATCGCCGTGCCGAGGGCGCCCGCACGTCCTCCTTCACCGTCCTCGACGTAGTCATCGATGTTGTTAGCAAGGGCCGTGATAGCGATGTCGGTGGCGATGCCACTGGTGCGCGCGGCGACGAGCCCGATGATCGCAACCGCCGTGGAGTTCCAGTCGGTCACCTGTGGATTGAAGGCATCAGGGAGTCGGCCGTCATTCGCCCGCAGCGCGCGCGCGATCCAACGTGCGGTCGCACCCTTAACGTTCTCGACGCGGCCGTTGCCATCGCAGGTCACCGATGGATTGGCTCGTTGCTGGCTTCTTTCGCGCACCAGGAAGGCGCGCGACAGGCCGAGCAGGCTCTGGGTCGTCGACATCGACTCCGGGAGCATCCCGGCCATGTACGGCATGCTGCCCACCAGGTCGGGATCGGAGTTGCAGCCGTAGGCCATGCGGCGTTCGTAGTTGGCGGCGTTTCGACGCTGCTTCGATGTGCCATCGACGAGTGTGAGGGCGGCCATCGCGAGGCCGGTCGAGTTGGTGTCCGGGGAGCCGCCGGCGTAGTAGGGGAAGCCGCCGCCGCGGGACTGCTGCGCGAGCAGCCAGGTGGCCGCCTCCCGCGCCGCGTCGTCCTCACCGACCGCGACGAGGGCGGCCAGTGCCATCGCGGTGGAGTTGGTGTCGGGCCCGGAGTACGTCGTCGGATCGGAGGGTGGGCAGGTCTCGGCGGTGTCCGCCCGGAAACTCATGAAGGATCCGTCGGCGCACTGCTGATCGAGCAGCCAGTTCACCGCGGGGCGGGGAACGCTGGCGTCGGCAGCCACAAGTCCCATCAGGGCATAGGACTGCCGGAACACGCCGTCATAGGTGGCGTCCTGCGTGCCGAAGAGTCCCGCATCACTGCGTGGGGCGGTAGGACCAGGCGTGCCGGCTGAACTAGCGGATGCACCGGCGACTCCACCGGCGAGAATGGCGCCGGCAACTGCCAGTGCCGTGAAGCGTGCGATACGCACGTGTACTCCTCAGGTGAGCGACCCACTGACGATGCCGGCTGGCGCAGATCCTCCCGCGGAGCCGCCACATCCCGCAGACCTCGACGGGGCGGCCGACCGGATGATCGACCGCAGGCGCTCGCGCCCGCCAGGTGCTCCGACTTGTCGCTGGATGCTTCTCGCTCAGCGGCTCACGGTTGCGGGACAGCGCCGGACTTGCACCGGCTTCCCCTGGACTCGGGCGCGTGATTCATTCAGTTATGGGTGCATCCGACCACGCCGGACGCCGGGAGTCAAAGGTGGCCCGCCGGGACAAGCCGCCCTTCAGGATTCGGGGTGCAGGCTCATCGGTCCGTAGACCTGGCGGTCGTCCTCCCAGAGCACCACCGCGTCGACCCCCCCGTCGAGCAGCTCACGCCACGTCTCACCGAGCCAGGATTCGGCGTCGGCCTGGGTCGGGAAATCCTGCGTGCTCGCCGCGGCGGGAAGGGTCTCCACGGGAGAGCCGTCAGCATCGGTGTAGATCCACATCCATCCCATGCGTCCACGCTACGCCCTAAGGCGCGCTGGCGAGCCCGTTCTAGCGAGAGGTGCGCGGCTCTTCGGGGGTCTGCCCGCGCTTGATCCGCGGCGGAGGCAGGCGGAAACGGCGCATCTGCAGGCTGCGCAGGATGGCGTAGAGCGAGGCGCCCCTGCGATCGGCCTTGTCCGGGAAGTACTTGCGCAGGTTGGCGTGCAGGCGCCACAGCAGCCAGATCTCGTCGAGCGCGACGATGATGATGAGAGCCATCCAGGCAACGGACACGCCCAACTGCACCGACGGAACCGGGATGAAGCCGAGGACGAGTACGGCGAGAGCGATGAAGATGAACCACTCGGCGATGGTGAAACGGCTGTCCACGAAGTCGCGGATGTAGCGGCGCGCCGGGCCCTGGTCCCTGGCCGGTAGGGCGCGCTCGTCGCCGGCCATGAGGGCCGCCCGCTGTTCGGCGCGAGCCTGGCGGTCCCGGTCCCGGGCCGCGCGCTTGGCCGCCTTGGGGTCCTTCGGGATTTTCAGAGCCTGCTTGCGGGCCGCCTCCGCCTCCTTGCGGGTGGGCGTCGGGCGCCCCTTACCCGCCACCGGGGTGGTGTCGACGGGACTCTCGGGCTCCACGGGGGCCTTGCGTCCGAACATATGGGCAATCTACCGGTCTGTCGCGAGCGTGCGCATTGGGCCGCTGGACCCCATAGGCTGGGGGAAGTCGGTCGTCGGTAGGAGGACACCATGGGAATGTGGCAGCGTTTCAAGCTCATCTTTGCGTCGAAGGCCAATAAGGCCCTGGACCGTGCGGAAGACCCGCGCGAGACGCTGGACTATTCCTACGAGAAGCAGCTGGAGCTGCTGCAGAAGGTGCGCCGTGGTGTTGCCGACGTTGCGACGAGCCGCAAGCGCATCGAACTCCAGATTCAAAATCTTGGGCAGCAGACCGTCAAGTTGACCGAGCAGGCCAAGGCGGCGCTGGCGGGGGGTCGCGAAGATCTCGCCCGTGAAGCACTGACACGCAAGAGTGGTCTTGAGACGCAGATTGCTGACCTGACCGGGCAACTCGCCCAGCTCCAGGATCAGGAGGAGAAGCTCGTCAGTGCGTCCCAGCAACTGCAGGCGAAGGTCGATTCCTTCCGCACCAAGAAGGAGACCATCAAGGCCACATACTCCGCCGCAGAGGCCCAGACGAAGATTAACGAGGCCTTCGCCGGCATCTCCGACGAGCTCGGTGAGGTGGGCTTGGCGATGCAGCGCGCCGAAGACAAGACCGCGCAGATGCAGGCGCGTGCCGGCGCTATCGACGAGCTCGTCTCCTCCGGTGCGCTGGAGGATGTGTCGGGAATGGGCAAGGACAACCTCACGTTGGAGTTGGAACGGATGGCCAATGAGCATCAGGTCGACGACGAGTTGGCCAAGATGCGACTGGAGCTCGGCTCCGGCGGCAATCCCGCGATCGAAGGCGACGCCAAGTAGTTCCCCGGCTCACCGCCGACGACGCCTTCGCCGTACGACGAGTGGGATCTGAAGGGAGCGCGCAGACCGCATGGCACGCACGCGATACGGGACTGATCGGGGACTGACCGCCCGCATGGTCGGCACGCTCTTCGGTCTCGGCTTGGTCTATGTGATTCTCGCTGCAGTCCTCTACGCCCTCGGCGTCAGTGCGATCTGGGTCCTCGGTATCTCGGCTGCGCTGCTCTTTGGCCAGTGGTGGTTCTCCGATTCGATGGCTATGGCGGCCATGCGGGCCCATGTCGTTACCCCGGAGCAGGCGCCGCAGTTGCACGGGCTCGTCGATCGCCTGTGCGCGATGGCCGACATGGAGAAGCCGCGCATCGCGATCGCAGACAACGATGCTCCCAACGCCTTTGCCACGGGCCGCACGGCTAAGCGCAGCGTTGTTGTCGTGACGACGGGTCTCCTGCGCCGCCTCGATCGGGATGAACTTGAGGGCGTCCTTGCCCACGAGTTGTCGCACATTGCGCATCGCGATGTCACCGTCATGACCGTTGCCTCGTTTACCGCGATCCTCGCCGGATTCATGGTGCGCTCGGCGATGTGGGGCTCGATGATGCGCGATCGTCGCGATCAGAACACCGCCCTGGTCTTCTTCGCGGTGATGATCGTCAGCGTCCTCGTCTATGTCATCTCCTTCGTCCTCATCCGCGCGCTGTCGCGATATCGAGAACTCGGTGCAGACCGCGGTGCCGCGCACGTCACCGGGCAGCCCGCGGCGTTAGCCCGCGCACTTCAAAAGATCTCCGGTGAGATGGGATCGATCCCGACCAAGGACCTGCGCCAAATGGAGCCGGTCGTGTCCTTTGCCTTCGTGCCGGCGTTCTCCAAGGGGCGAAGTGGCGGTTTCGGACTGGAGTCGATCATGTCCACCCACCCACCGCTGCAGAAGCGCCTGGACCAACTGGCCAAGATCGCCGCCGAGATGGGTCAGCGATAACGGATGGGCTTCCTCGATGGACTCCTCGGTCGGCGCAAGCCGGCCAAGCCCAACCTCGACGCGCTCTTCTCCGTGCCCAACGCGGCCATCACTTTGCAGGCTGCCAGTGACCTGCTGCCCACCGGCAAGGGGGCTGTCGCCTTCCGTCCGGTCGAAGGTCGCGCGTTCGCGGATATCGAGGCCGACATTCGTGCTCTCTTGGACGCGGACGGCGGCCCGCCCGTCGAGGTAGTGAGCGATGGCTTCGGCTACACCTGGATCGTCGTCTCGACCGATCCGCCCGATGTGAGTTCTGTCGTGACCGACGTGCACGCAGTCAATGTCACACTCGCCGATCACGGCTTCGGGCCCCAACTGTTGTGCAGCCTGATTCCCTTTCGCGGGCCGGACGGCCAAATACTGGCGTTGGTCTACCTGTTCAAGCGGGGCACCTTCTACCCGTTCGCCCCGCGCGAGGGGGAGCAGCGCGATTCGATCACTGAACTCCAGATTCGCGATCTGCTTCAGGGGGATCTGCCGTGGGATACGGACACCTCGCGCTGGTTCGCCCTGTGGGGGGCACCCGGTGTGTGTCGGTCCGATACCCCGGCTGACGGCGAAGGCCGCACCCCAGACGGGGGCCTGGAGTAGGGGGAGTGATGGTGCGGCGATCCGTGGTGATGCTTGCGATCCTCGCCCTGCTTTCAGGCGGAGTGGCAACAGCCCCAGCGCTGGCTGCGACGGACTCGGCAGCGCTGCGCAAGATAATCGCGAACTCCCGCCAGGACAATCAGGCAAGTGCGAAGGCGCTCGCGAAACTCCCCGCGAACGATGCTCGCCTGGTGCGTGAGCAGTTGAATCGGATGCGATCCGCGGCAGCGGCGGCCTCGGCCGATCTGAGCAAGTCCCAGGGCACGCCGAGCAAGAGTCTTTCCAGACGCATCACGAAGCTCGGCCGGCAGGCCACAGCGCTTCGTCGCGGAGCGGAAGCGGTCGGCGCCGCCCTCGCGATCTTGGGTCAGGTCCGCGGGCAGGTCCTGGCCGACCTGCAACAGGGCCTACGGTCTGGATTCCCGATGGATACGGACCTCCGCCAGTTGCGGTGGTCGACAGCCGGTGCCCATGCGCTCGCCGACCGTCGGGCGGCGCTTGACCAGGTACGTCGACTCAAGCCTTCGTCGTACCGACCGTCGGCATCAGCGGCGTACCAGGCCGCGGCCGCGGGGGATATGCCCCCGGCGGTTCCCGGCTTGACCGCGATTCCCGGGGGCTGTGCTCTGCCGACGGTGGAGACATCGACGTACGTTCCTTCGCAGGACTGGACAGGCCCACGACTATGGACCACCAACGAACAGGTTGCTGCACAGCAGGAGCGGTTGGTGACCCCGTCGGAGGCCCTTCGAAGGGCGAATGCGAGCGTTTTGCGTGCCGCGGCATCCGGCGTCGCTGACGCGGGGTCGCCTGCGTCACCGTCTGCGGTCACCAAGCGCGTGCTCGGTGTGGGGTATGCCCGCTGGGTAACCGGTGAGGCGCAGTACGTGAACGCGTTGGCCAAGGACCTTCGGGCATTGACGACGGCCGAGGCGGCGGAAGATCTGGTCGATGAGGCCAAGTGGTCGTTGATCCTGGCGACGCTGGTGGATTGGTTGGCCGACGAGCCGTCGGCGCAAGGCGATGTCGAGCGTGCTCGACGGGTCTTGGAGATGCGCGCCCTCGGCAGCCTCGGATGTTCGCTGGCTCTGGAAGAGACCGTGGCGTTCGACAAACTCAACAAGTCCGTGGTCATCGGCTCGGCCACCGGCATGGT
>JALQUH010000290.1 GCA_023263845.1 Candidatus Nanopelagicales bacterium
GTACTTCGAGTAGATGACGACGTCGCCGACCTTGATGTCGAGCGGGATGCGCTTGTCGCCGTCCTCGTCGAAGCGACCCGGGCCCACCGCTAGGACCTTGCCCTCCTGGGGCTTCTCCTTGGCGGTGTCGGGAATGACCAGGCCGGAAGCCGTGGTCTGCTCGGCGTCGAGGGTCTGCACGAGGATGCGATCCTCGAGCGGCTTGATGGAGACCGACACGGTGATGTCCTCCGAGTTGATGGATGGATGGTCGAGTCGCCCCGTCGTCGCGGTGCCGGTTTGACCCAGAGGGCGAGGTGCCCCCACCCCCGAGTCCGCGTCCTGCCGTTCGCCTGAACTAGCAGTCAACGGGCCCGAGTGCTAGGTATCAGAGTAGGGGGCGATTAGCACTCCGTCAATTCGAGTGCCAGCGATGCCGGGCGTGACAACCGGGGCCCGACCTCGCCGTCGGACTGCGTTCGGACGCGCCCGCTGACAAGGGGCTGACGCGCCCGCGTCCCTCACGAGCCATGGTCTAGGTTGAGGGCTGCGATCTCGTCGGAAGGTGGAAACACGGTGTTGATCGGAGTGCCCCGGGAGACCAAGCCGGGGGAGACGCGCGTGGCAGCCACCCCGGCCACCGTCGAGCAGTTGATCAAACTCGGCTACGAGGTCCTCATCGAGTCCGGCGCCGGTGCTGGCGCGTCGTTCCCGGACGAGGCGTATGCCCAAGCCGGGGCGGCGCTCGGGACGGCCGAGCAGGCCTGGGGCGCGCCCATCGTCTTCCATGTGAACCCGCCCAATGACGAACAGATCGCCCAACTGACCCCCGGCGCCTACCTCATATCGATGATGGCCCCCGCGCAGAGTCCGGACTTGCTCGCCGCACTTGCCGAGCACGGGGTCGTCGCCCTCGCGATGGAAGCGGTCCCCCGGATCTCCCGTGCTCAGTCGATGGACGTTCTCAGTTCCATGGCCAACATTGCCGGCTACCGGGCGGTGGTCGAGGCCGCTAACGTCTTCGGCCGATTCTTCACCGGGCAGGTCACCGCGGCCGGCAAGGTTCCTCCCGCGAAGGTCCTCGTCGCCGGTGCTGGCGTCGCCGGTCTCGCGGCCATCGGTGCGGCCGGATCGATGGGAGCCATCGTTCGTGCCACCGACCCGCGCCCGGAGGTCGCCGACCAGGTCAAGTCACTCGGGGGTGAATATCTCTCGATCGAATCTGCCGAGACGGAGGTCAGCGCCACCGGCTACGCCAAGGAGATGGGTGACGACTACAAGGCGCGCGAGGCACAGTTGTACGCCGATCAGGCCAAGGACGTCGACATCGTCATCACGACCGCGCTCATACCCGGCCGACCAGCTCCTCGCCTGCTCACCGCAGACATGGTGGCCTCAATGAAGCCCGGCTCGGTCATCATCGACCTGGCTGCCGCCAACGGCGGCAATGTTGAGGGTTCCAAGCCGGACGAGGTCGTCGTCACACCCAACGGCGTGACGATCGTCGGCTACACCGATCTCGCGGGACGGCTGCCGGCCCAGGCCTCACAGTTGTATTCCACGAACCTGGTCAATCTGATGAAACTCCTGACGCCCGGCAAGGACGGTGTGCTCGTCCTGGACTGGGATGACGTCGTACAGCGCGCGATCACCGTCGCCAGGGACGGCGTGGTGACCTGGCCGCCGCCGCCCGTGGAGGTCTCCGCGGCACCCAAGGCCGCACCCGCGCCAACGACGCGCGCGGCAACGCAGGAGAAATCGCCCCCGGGTCCGGGGCGTCGATACGCGCTGGTCGGCATCGCCGCCGCTGTGCTCCTGCTCATCACGGCCGCGGCCCCCGCCCAGCTCACCTCCAACATCACCGTGTTCGTCCTCGCCATCGTCATCGGCTTTTACGTCATCGGGAACGTGCACCATGCGCTGCACACGCCCTTGATGTCCATCACCAATGCGATCTCCGGCATCATCATCGTCGGCGCTCTCCTTCAGGTCGGCACCGGCAATACGATCGTCACCGTTCTCGCGGCGATTGCCATCCTGATTGCGAGCATCAACATCTTCGGAGGCTTCGCAGTCACGCGCCGAATGCTGGAGATGTTCCAGCGATGACCATCGAATCCTTGGCCACGGGGGCCTACCTCGTCGCGGCACTTCTCTTCATCATGAGCCTGGCCGGGCTCAGCAAGCACGAGTCCGGCAAGCAGGGCATCTGGTACGGCATCGTCGGCATGGGCATTGCCCTCATCGCCACCGTTGCACTCGCCGTCGAAGGCGGCAACCACGGCGGCATGACTGCGATCGGCATCGCCCTGATGATCATTGCCGTCATCCTCGGTGCCGCGATCGGGCTGTGGCGGGCCCGCGTGGTCGAGATGACCGGCATGCCCGAACTCATCGCTCTGCTGCACAGTTTTGTCGGACTCGCCGCCGTCCTCGTGGCCTGGAACGGCTACATCATGGTCGAGGCCCAGGGCGAGGCGCAGACCGAGATCGCCCCCGATCTACTCGGCATCCACCACGGCGAAGTCATCGTCGGTCTGTTCATCGGCGCCGTCACGTTCACCGGATCGATCGTCGCCTACCTGAAACTATCGGCCAAGATCTCCTCTAAGCCCATGATGCTCCCGGGCAAGAACGCCCTCAACGTCGGCGCCCTGGCGTTGTTGCTTGGCCTGACCGTGTGGTTCGTTATTACGCCCGACCTGTGGATCTTGGTGGCCGCCACGGTCATCGCGTTGCTCCTCGGCTGGCATCTGGTTGCCTCCATCGGCGGTGGTGACATGCCCGTCGTCGTGTCGATGCTTAACAGCTACT
Source organism: Candidatus Nanopelagicales bacterium (assembly GCA_023263845.1). Classification (GTDB taxonomy): domain Bacteria; phylum Actinomycetota; class Actinomycetes; order S36-B12; family S36-B12; genus Mxb001. The sequence goes on from JALQUH010000290.1 coordinate 2,794, forward strand.
CGGGATGGGCAGCGGCAGCCTCCGGCTTCCTCTTGAACAACAACCTGCTCATCATCACCGGAGCGCTGGTCGGCTCCTCTGGCGCCTACCTCAGCTACATCATGTGCGAGGCAATGAATCGCTCATTCATCTCGGTCATCGCCGGCGGCTTTGGCATGGAGGCCCCGACTTCGGGCGACGATGCCGAGCACGGTGAGCACCGCGAGGTGACCGCCGAGGAGGTGGCTGAGATGCTCGCAGGGGCATCCTCCGTGGTGATCACCCCCGGCTACGGCATGGCGGTTGCTCAGGCGCAGTACCCGGTCGCCGAAATCACCCGCGTGCTCCGCGAAAAAGGTGTCAATGTTCGCTTCGGCATCCATCCCGTGGCCGGACGACTTCCCGGGCACATGAACGTCCTGCTCGCAGAGGCCAAGGTGCCCTACGACATCGTCTTAGAGATGGATGAGGTCAACGACGACCTCGCCGATACCGACGTCGTTCTCGTCATTGGTGCCAACGACACGGTCAATCCGGCCGCCGAGGAGGACCCGACGTCCCCCATCGCAGGTATGCCGGTGCTGCGGGTGTGGGAGGCGGGCAACGTCATCGTGTTCAAGCGGTCGATGGCCGTAGGTTACGCCGGAGTGCAAAACCCACTGTTCTTCCGCGACAACACCTCGATGCTCTTCGGTGACGCCAAGGATCGGGTCGAAGACATCCTCAGGGCGCTGTAGTCGAGCACGTGACCGTCACCCCGCTGGAGTTGCGCTCTGCGGAGGCGTCCGCGCTTCGCGCAGAGCTCGCCGCAGTCGGCCCGACCAACGCTCTCGATGTGGTCACGCGACTACGGCGACAGTTCCCCAACGTCGAAGCCGAACTGGTCTCGGCCGTCGTGACGCAGGCGGAGTTGGCGCGCCGTGGCGAACGTCGACTCGGCTCCTGGGCGCACGACATGGTCCTCGAGCCGATCGCACTTGAGCAAGCAACTCGACGTGACGTCGCCCGCTATCGCGCAAGTCAACTGATCGGGCGGCTCGGCCTTGAGCATCCGCGCGTGGCCGATCTGGGATGTGGGATCGGTGTTGACGCACGAGCCCTGGCTGAAGCGGGCTGCGAGGTCACCGTGGTCGACCGTGATCCGTGGCGATGCGCGGCCGCAGTCCTCAACGCCGAGCTCTCCGGCGCCGTCCACACCCTGTGTGCCGACGTGCGCGACGTCGACCTGTCCAACGTCGACGCAGCCTTTGTGGATCCGGCCCGACGCACTCCCAACGCACCCCGCAGCATTGACGGAACACGCTCGACCAAGGAGGTCGACCCCGCCAGCTGGTCACCACCGTGGCCCTGGGTCGTGCAGACATCAAAGGCTCTCCCCTTGGCTGCGAAGGCTTCGACGGGGCTTCCGATCTCCGCGGTCCCAGTGAACGCCGAGGTGGAGTGGATTGATCATGACGGCGACACTGTCGAGGCCTGCGTGTGGTTTGCTCCACTCGCCTCAACGCGCAAACGTGCAACCGTCGTACCAGCGGACCCTTCCCAGCAGGCCGAGTCCCTCGTCGCCAGCGCCGACTCCCCCGCACCCGTCGCCGCGTCCATCCAGGCGTTCCTCGTTGAGCCCACTCCTGCCGTGCGCCGCGCAGGACTCGTCGATGAACTTGCCCATCGCTTCGATCTGCACCGACTGCGTTCCGAAAGCCACTGGCTGACAACCGATACCGTCCCTGCCACGCAATTGGCCCGCGCGTGGTCGGTGGTGGCCGAACTTCCGACGCAGGCCAAGGCGCTGCGCGCCGCACTCGCCGACCGCGGACCGGTCACCTGGAAGACCAACGATGTTCCCGTGAGCGCCGTCGAGCAGCAACGTCGCGTGCGCCATCAGCCCGTTCGCGGCGCCGAACCGACACACGTTGTTCTTGCTGCGGGGGGCATCGTCGTGGAGGTCACTCCCACCTGACCGGTGCGATGGGGCCTACCGGGAGCTCTAGCCGAACCGATCAGAAATCTGGCGGATCGTCTGTGGACCCACCCCACAGCATCCGCCGAGTAGCGCCAGCCTCGGCATCCCGCACCACTCGTCGATGAGATCCACCGCCCGTCCCTCGGCCGCCCCCAGCCACCCACGGTCGGGGTCCCAATCACCCCCGGCATTCGGGTAGGCGATAAGCGGAAGATCACCGGCAGCAGCCAACTGTCCAAGAGCACCGGCCACATTGTCCGGGGCGGTGCAATTCACGCCGACCGCGACGATCTGCGTGGACTCACCGCCAGCAACCATCACCTCCGCGAGAGGTTGTCCCGCGCTCGTGTGGGCTGGATCGGCGCAGGTCACCGTCAACCACGCCGGCAGGTGCGGGACCTCGGCAAGCGCCTCGAGCAGCGCGTCGATCTCGTCGACATCCGGGATGGTCTCGATCGCCAACGCATCCGGGCCAGCCTCGGCTAGCACCCGAAGTCGCTCAGCATGGAAGTCGATAAGCCGCTCGCGACTCACACCGTAGCGCCCGCGGTACTCACTGCCGTCGTGCAGAATCGCGCCGTAGGGCCCGACACTCGCCGCCACGAGAACACCCCGGCCACCGACAGCATCACGGGCGATGCGCACGCTGGAACGCAGGGCATCGTCAGCGCTCGCTGACGATCGTCCGGCGGCGGCGAAGCCGTCTCGCGAGACCTGGTAGCTCGCGGTGACGATCACCCTCGCTCCCGCAGCGATGTATGACTCGTGCACTGCCCGGATCTCCGCCGGCTGATCAGCCAGGATGCGGGCGGACCACAGCGTGTCGGCAAGATCGTGGCCCCGCCGCTCGAGTTCACTGGCGAGCCCGCCATCGATCGCGTGGGGCCCCGCCGCAACCAAACCGCTGAGGGCCAGGGCGCCGCTCAGATGTAGTCCTCGAGAGACGCCGGCGTCAGGCCCTGCTGCCGGCCGAGTTCAAGGATCTTCTCCAATCCAACCTCGAGTCCATCCCCGAAGTGGAACAGCACGATGTCGCCCGCGCGCAGCGGCGGGTCCCAGTACTCAACCTGGTTCTGGTCGGTGACGAGAACGTTCCACAGCACGATGCGATTGATGCCGCACTCCTGTGCGTACTGCAGCACCTGCGGGTCATTCGGGCCAGCGCCATACGGCGGGCGCAGCATCCAGGGCCGAGTTCCGAACTGCACTTCGAAACGATCCTGCGTCTCGCAGATCTCCCACTGCACGTCGGTCTCGGGATCTGTGAAGGCCCCGTGGACCATCGAGTGGTTCTGGATCGAACCGCCGTACGCCGTCACTTCTTGGAAGTACTCCGTGTGATTACGAACGGCGAACTCGGTGAGGAACGCCGTCACGGGAATCTGGTTGGCGGCGACGAAATCGCGCACGGCCGGCGACTGCTTGAGCCCGTCGTCGATGGTGATGAAGAACACCGGATCGTCGGTTTCAACCCAGTTGAGCACCTGGACATCGTCGGAGGCAAGATTGACGTCGCTACGGCCGGCCTGCCCTTCGGCGAGCGTCTCGGTGTCGACCGCCATGTCGGGATCGAGCGGCACATTGGTGCCTGCGTCCGTGGCCGTTGGCGTGGGAGTCGGCGTCACCGGCTGCGGGGTGACGATCGTCGCCGCCGGGGTGGGAGTCGCGGCGGCGGCGGCGGACGGCGCAGACGTCGCCGCACCGACGACGTAGCCCGTCACCCCGGACAGGACAAGGGCGGCAGCTACAAGGAGGCCGAGGACAGCTCCGCCCCCGCCACGTCGTCCCCGCGCGCGGGGACCACGTTCCTGGCGTTCGACCCGCATCTGAGAAGAGTACCTGTCAGATGTCCGCGTGGCCGATCACGACGATCCGAACATCTGAACCGAATCGACCGGCAGCGAGGAGTCTGCCCCGAGGCCGGGCGATGAGGCCGGGCGGCCTTGCGCCACCAGCGCCGAGCCCAGAGCCGCCACCATGGCTCCGTTGTCGGTACACAGCCGTGCGGGTGGAATCCGTACATCCAATCCGTCGGCACGCTCCATCACCAGCGCCCGCAGCCGTGAGTTCGCCGCGACTCCGCCACCGAGGATCAAGGTGTCGATGCCTTCTTCGCGGCAGGCGCGCACCGCCTTGCGGGTCAGCACGTCAACGACCGCCTCCTGGAATGAGGCGGCCACATCAGCCACGGGGATGTCGCGGCCTTCGCGGCGGGAGGCGTCGATCCATCGCACCACCGCAGTCTTGAGTCCGGAGAACGAGAAGTCATTCCGATGTGCGACATCATCTCGCGAAGACGAAAGACCCCTGGGGAAGTCGATCGCGTGCGGGTCTCCCTCCTCGGCAATCCGATCAATGTGGGGACCGCCGGGAAAGGGCAGTCCGAGCAACCGAGCCACCTTGTCGAAGGCCTCTCCCGCAGCATCGTCGAGCGTCACCCCCAACGGCGTGATGTCGGCCGTGACGTCGTCGACGCGCAGGAGCGACGTGTGACCACCGGAGACCAGGAGAGCGATCGCCGGGGCCGGCAGGTCACCATCGACGAGTCGCCCCACGGCGACATGCGCGGCAAGGTGGTTGACGCCGTAGAGCGGTCGATCGGCCGCGAGCGCAAGCCCCTCCGCGGCACTCACACCCACCAAAAGCGCTCCCACGAGCCCCGGTCCCGACGTGACGGCGAGGGCATCGAGATCGCTGAGTGAGACTCCCGCATCGGACAGTGCGCGATCAACAGTCGCAGACATCGCCTCAAGGTGGGCGCGACTCGCGACCTCGGGAACCACACCACCGAAGCGCTCGTGTTCGCTCACGCTCGAGGCGACCACGTCCGACAGCAGCGTCGTGCCGCGCACGATCGCGACACCCGTCTCGTCACAGGAAGTTTCGATACCCAGGACTAGCGGCTCATCGATCATGCCGGCCTCCGACGCATGACCAGGGCGTCTTCCCCGGGACCGTAGTAGTTCGTGCGCCGGGCGATGATCGAGAAATCCTCGGTTTCATACAGTGCCAGGGCCGATTCGTTGTTGGCCCGCACCTCCAGGAGGACTTCGGTGCATCCGTCGCGCCGGGCGGCGTCGAGCAGCTCGGCCAGCAGGGCGCGCCCGACTCCCCGACGTTGCGCCCGCGGCGACACGGCGATGGTCTGCACGTCAGCGGTCGGAGGAACACTGAGCAGTCCGGCATAACCGAGCAGTCCGTCGTCGTCCTCGGCGACGCGATAGACCCGGTTGGACTGTGCAAGTTCTCCCCAGAACTGGGCGGCCGACCACGCGGTCCCTCCGAAGAGCGCAGACTCGATCGGCATCGCCGCCGAGATGTCCCACCACCGCATGGCGCGGGTTCTGACCGCCGACTGTCGCACGGTTGGCTCTGGGGTTGGCTCTGGCGCCGTCATCGCTGATCCGTCGGTACCGCATCGGGGCGACGCAGATAGAGGGGCAGTGCGGGCAGGAGGACCTGACCGGCGTCGTTGCGGGCCGCGAGGAGATCGGCTGTTGGGGCACCAGTGCCCTGCGCCGCATCCTCCGGCCAGGCCACATCGGCCGGGATCACCTCGCCCGCGCGCAGCCGGTCCCGCGCGAGCGCGGCCACCGCGGTGCCCGCGGGAGTGCCTTGCACGTCGAATTCGTCGCTGTCGCCTACGCGACGGCCGACCGATGGCAGAGTCTCATCCCGGCTCACCAGGGGCCCAGCGGTACGTCGGCCGTAGCTGTCGTACGTCGCCCAGGCATGCTCACCTCGACGTACCCGGATGAGGGCAGTGATCGACTCGGCATCCACACCGGCCGCGCGCACTCGATCCGCCTCGTTCACGGCGAGCGCATCGAGGCTGCAGACTCCAACAGCAGGGACGCCGAGTGCCTGCGCCATGGCTCGGGCGAATGTGACCCCCACGCGCAAACCGGTGAACGGACCGGGCCCCACACCGCAGGCCACCAGCGATAGGTCCGCCGGGATGAGGCCCGCATCAAAGAGGACCGAACGCACCAATCCCGGAAGTACCTCCGCATGTCGACGCGCATCCGCATGCGCAGCCGCACCGCGGACGACGCCGTCGTCGACGAGGCCGACGGATGTCACTGCGGTCGAGGTGTCGATTCCCAGTACAAGCACGTCGCCACCCTAGGTGCCGACGACCAGGTCCGCGATGGCCGTACCGGACCAGCGGGCGCCCACCCCGCGGACGCGGGCGATGCGGCCGAGTCCCTGCGGTTGCAGCGAAATGTGTAGCCGATCGTCGGCCAGGTGCTCGACTCGGTCCTCACCCCACTCCACGACCGTGATGCAATCCTCGATCGGCAGGTCGAGATCGTCGACTTCCCCGGCGGAGTTCAGGCGATAGGCGTCGACGTGCAGGAGGGGAACCCCGCCCACGGTCGAGGGGTGCTCGCGGGCAAGGACGAAGGTGGGGCTCGACACGGCACCGCGGATCTGGAGCGCCTCGCCGATGCCTCGCGTCAGCGTGGTCTTGCCAGCGCCGAGCTCACCGGTGAGGATCACCAGATCGCCGCGGCGCAATCGCTCCCCCACGTGCCGACCCCACCGGACGGTGGCGTCGGCATCGGCGAGTTCCATGAAGGCGTCCGTCACGCGGTGGACCGTTCGATGAGGCGAAGCAGGTGGCGGTTGACCTCATCCGGCGCTTCGAGAGTCAGCATGTGGCCGACGCCGGGCAGGATGACCAACTCCGCCGATGGTGTGCGTCTCACGATCTCGATGCTGTGACCGGGTGGCGTCAGCAGATCTGCATCGCCCACCATGATGAGCAGTTCGGCTGCCTCCAGCGCGTGCAGAGCATCACGCTTGTCGTGTGCCTGGAGCGCCGGCAGGAGATCGGCGAGAACCTCAACCGGCGTACCGGCAATGAGGTCGCCGACCAGTCGCGTGCCGTCCGTCGGTGGAGTCGAGCCGAAGGCGTACGCGCGGGTAATGAGCAGACCGAGGTCGTTGGATGCGCGGCGCGCACGTTCGACGAGCGCCGAGACCGGACCCTCGGACTCCAGTGCCGCGCCGATCGCGGGCGCAGCGCGGTGGGCGAGTCGGGCGACCGGCCAGGGCAGGCCGAGATCGATATCGGCGATGCCGCCGGCCGACGTGGCCAGCAACGCCACACCGCGGACCTGATCGGCGAAGATCTGCGGACGCTGATCGGCGAGGGCCATGACCGTCATGCCGCCCATGGAGTGTCCAACGAGGATCACGGGACCGGTGGGTGCGACCGCATCGAGTACGCAGCCGAGGTCCCGGCCGAGGCGATCAAGGGTGGTACCCGCCGGGCCACGCGCTGACGCCCCGTGGCCCCGCTGGTCCCACAGCACAAGACGAGCACGGCGACCGAGGGCCACGCGCTGGTCGGGCCAGGAGTCCAAGGACAGTGCATAGCCGTGGGTGAACACGACGGTAGGCGCAGCCTCCACATTCTCGATCGGTTCCTCGACGACGACAGCGAGGTCGATCCCATCGTCGGTGCGGACGGTGAGTTGTGTGCCCCTCGTTGATCGCGGACCTAGGCCCGCGCCTTGCCGCAGGCGCCGTGTGGCGAGCCGTTCGGTGGCTGCGCCGACGGCAACGCCCGCCGTCAGCGCGGCCAGGGCCACCAGCGCCTTGGCGGTGGTCGACCGTGTCGACATCACACGGTCCCGGAAAAGCGCCTTGGCACACGCACACCGAGTCGCGTGACGATCTCGTAGCCGATGGTGTCGTCCCAAACCGCCCACTCCTGTGCGGTCGGCTCACCCACATCACCCGGCCCCCACACGATGACCTCATCACCGGGCATCACCTCGCGATCCCCGACGTCCACGACAAACTGGTCCATGGCGATGCGGCCCACGACGGGTACGCGCTCGCCGGCAAGTTGGATCTGGGCGCCCTTCGCGGTGCGCGGGATTCCGTCCGCGTAGCCCACGGGCACAAGGGCGATCGTCGTGTCCCGCGGTGCTCGCCATGTGAACCCGTAGGACACGCCGTGGCCTGCCGACACCCGCTTGACCGAGGCGAGGGACGCGCGCAGGGTCATGGCCGGTCGCAGGCTGCCCATCTCGACCTGTGGTCCGGGTGGTAGGCCGTACATCGCGATCCCAAGCCGGACAAGGTCATAGTGCGACTCCGGGCGGGTGAGGGTCGCACCACTATTCGCGATGTGGCGCAGTGGCGGTTCGACACCTCTTCGTCGGGCGCGGTCGAGTGCATCGTCGAACATGGCCAACTGCTCCGTCGTCTCGATCGCGTCCGGAACCTCACCGGAGGCGAAGTGCGACCAGATGCCCGCGATCTCAAGGTCAGACCGTCGTTCGAGAACTGTGTCGAGAAGTTCATCGAACAGGTGCAGTGGCGCGCCACCACGCCCGAGACCGGTGTCGACTTTGAGGTGCACGCGCGCGCGGCGACCGGCTGCGTGAGCCACATCGGCGACCTCCTGCGCTGCCCAGACGGCCCCCACGTTGAGATCGACGTCTCTGCGCACACACTCGAGCAGGTCGTCGTCTCCAGGGGCGTACAACCACGCAAGGATCGCCCCGGTGTCTCCAGCCTCGCGTAGGGCGATCGCCTCACTGGGCAGAGCCACCCCGAGCCACTGTGCCCCGGCCGAACGCGCGGCACGTGCGACCGGCGTTGCGCCGTGTCCATAGGCATCCGCCTTCACCACCGCCATCGTGAGCACATCCGGCTGATGAAGTTGGCGCAGGTTTTCCGCGATGGCGTCGAGGTCGATGGTCGCTTCGGCGCGATTGGTCATGTGATCACCCCGCGCCGTATGCCGCCGATCGCCTCAGGGAGAGCGGCAATGATGTCAGGGGCCGTGACCGTGCGACCGTCGCGAGCAGCGAGTCGGCCCGCGATCCCGTGGAGACCCACCGCAGCCGCGGCGACGTGCGCTGCCGCATCAGCATCGGGGCACTCGCCGCGCGCCACGGCGCCGGCCAAGAGCGCTCCGGTAAGCCCGGCCAGAACGTCGCCACTGCCCGCCACACCGAGCTCAGGGCCGCCCCAGGTGTCGACGTAGGCCACGCCGCCGGGTGCGGCGACGACCGTACCGGGTCCCTTGAGGACGACGACCACCCCGAGGTCACGCGCGGCAGCCCGTGCCGCCCCCACGCGATCCGACTCGGCTCCGTCGCGCAGGTGGTACCCGAGGGCTGCGAACTCTCCTTGATGTGGGGTGATCACCGTGGGGGCGCTGCGGCTCTGGAGCACGGACCAGGGCCCGTCGTCGCGAAGCATCCGCAGACCGTCGGCATCAACAACCACCGGTCGATCCGCAGCCAGAACGGCCGACAAGGTCGCCACACCGTCCGCATCGATATCCAGTCCCGGACCCACCGTCCAGGCGGTCGCGCGCTCAACTGTCGCTGGAGCATCCGTCGACACGACGACATCCCAGAACCGATCCACGATCGCGGCCGCAAGCCCGTCTCCACGGTCGAGGACATGGACCATTCCGACGTTGCCGAAGCGGGCACTGCCCGTCGCCATGAAGGCGGCTCCGCGATACCGCGCGCTCCCGGCCGCTATCCCGACCACTCCGCGTGAATACTTGTAGTCGTCGGCATCAGGCTCCGGTACGAATGCCGCGAGCGCATCGGCACCGAGCACATGGGTCTGCGCGTCAGGGAGTACGGGTCGAAGTCCAATATCGATCAAGATCACCGCTCCGGCGCGGTCCCGTCCCGGCGCCACCAGGAGGCCCGGCTTCAGGCACCCGAAGGTAACGGTGGCATCGGCGTCCACCGCGCCCACCGGGTCGGCCACCGCACCGGTGTTCGCGTCGACGCCGGAGGGAATGTCCACCGCAATGATGAGTGCACCGGACCTTTTCGCAGCTTCTGCCAGGGCCGCTGCTTCGGCACGCAGCCCACCGCGCCCACCAATGCCGACGATGCCGTCGACCACAAGGTCCGCCTGGGCGACGAGTTCGTCCCCGTGAGCCGGATCCGTGAGGCGACCGCCCGCCTCCCGAAGCGCCTGTGCACCCCCGTCATGGCAGGTCGGGGACAGGCAGATCGCGCGAACCTGCGCTCCTCGGCGCGCCAGTCGCGCCCCGGCGTAGAGCGCGTCGCCACCGTTGTTTCCACTGCCGATGAGCAGAACGATCCGACTACCGACGACGTCGACCCCCGCCTCGCGCAGCAGAGTCGCACAGGCGTCGGCCAGTCCGGTGGCCGCACGATCCATCAAGGCGCCCTCAGGCAGCACGGCCATCAGCAACTCCTCGGCCTGCCGAACCGAGGCCACGTCGTATACGCCGGCCATCACGCCTCTCCGATCGCCTGAGCGACGGCGTTGTCACCGTCGTGGGTCAGGGACAGGTGCCACCTCTCGATGCCAAGGCGCTCGGCGACGCTTGCGACCGTGCCCTGCGTCTCCACGCGCGGGCGTCCGGACTCATCGACGAGGATCTCGCAGTCGTGCCATGCCATGCCCGCCGGCGCACCGAGGGCCTTGGCGATCGCCTCCTTCGCCGCGAAGCGGGCCGCGAGCGAAGCAGGGCCACGCAGGTCTCCGCTCGGCAGTCGGGACTCGCGTTCGGTGAAGAGGCGCTCCACCATGCTCGGACGTCGTTCCATCATTCCGGCGAAGCGGGCGATGACGACGATGTCGATGCCGATACCGACGATCATCGCTACTCCACGGTGACGGACTTGGCGAGATTGCGGGGCTGATCAACGTCGTGCCCCTTCACCGTGGCCATCGCGCACGCGAAGATCTGCAGGGGCACAGTAGAGACGAGGGGCTGCATAAGCGTCGGCACGGCCGGCACCCGGATGATGTCGTCAGCGAAAGGCACGACCGACTCGTCGCCCTCTTCGGCCACCACGATCGTGCGTGCGCCGCGGGCACGCACCTCCTGGATGTTGGAAATCATCTTGCCGTGGAGGACGGCGCGACCCCGCGGCGACGGAACGACGCAGATGACCGGAACGCCGGGTTCGATGAGGGCGATCGGACCGTGCTTGAGTTCGCCAGCCGGGAAGCCCTCGGCGTGCATGTAGGCGAGTTCCTTGAGTTTGAGAGCACCTTCGAGGGCGACCGGATAACCGACGTGACGGCCAAGGAAGAGCACAGATTTCGCGTCGACGAGTTCGCGGGCCAGAGCCTGCACACCTTCGCTCGTATCGAGCACCAGATCCACCGCCTGCGGCATGTCGGACAGGTCCGTCAGCACACTGCGGATCTCGTCGCCGAACATGTTGCCGCGCACCTGGGCGAGATAGAGCCCGACAAGGTACGCCGCGATGATCTGAGTGAGGAAGGCCTTGGTGGACGCGACGGCGACCTCCGGCCCTGCGTAGGTGTAGAGCACGGCATCGCACTCGCGCGGAATGGTCGATCCGACGGTGTTGCAGATCGCCAGTGCGCGGGACCCCTGCTCGCGCGCATGACGCAGCGCCATGAGCGTGTCCATCGTCTCGCCGGACTGGGAGATGGCGATGGTGAGCGTGCGCCCATCGACGATCGGATCCCGGTAGCGGAACTCGCTGGCGAGTTCGACATCGACCGGGATGCGGGTCCAGTGCTCGATCGCGTACTTCGCCACCAGGCCAGCGTGGTAGGCCGTGCCGCACGCAACGACGATGATCTTGTCGATCTCACGCAGTTCGGCATCCGTGAGACGCATCTCATCAAGATGTAGTCGACCGTCGCGTCCAACTCGCCCACGCTGCGCATCCGCCACGGCCTTGGGTTGCTCGTCAATCTCCTTGAGCATGAACAGGTCGTAGCCGCCCTTCTCCGCCGCCGATGCATCCCACGTGACCGTGAAGGGCGCGACTTCGACGGCATTGCCATCAAAGTCGGTCACCACGACCGAGTCACGCGAGATCTGGACGACCTGATCCTGACCGAGTTCGAGCGCCTCTCGGGTGTGGGAGACAAACGCAGCCACGTCCGAGGCCAGGAAGTTCTCGCCCTCGCCGAGTCCGACGACCAAAGGGGAGTTGCGGCGAGCCGCCACGACGACGTCCACGTGGTCGGCGACAACGGCGACGAGGGTGAAGGCCCCTTCGAGCTGCCGACAGGTGCGGCGCATGGCCTCCGCGAGATCCCCTTCGCAACGCGGTAGTTCCGCGGCCAAGAGGTGGGCTACGACCTCGGTGTCGGTCTCCGAGGCGAGTTCAACGCCCGCGGCGATCAACTCATCGCGGATCTCAGCGAAGTTCTCGATGATGCCGTTGTGGATCACCGCCACAGATCCGTCTGCACTGATATGCGGATGCGCGTTGGCATCCGTCGGCCCGCCGTGTGTCGCCCAACGGGTGTGGCCAATCCCGATGGTGGCCGCCGCGAGGGGATCAGAGCCGAGCAGACTCTCCAAATTGGCGAGTTTGCCGGCCTTCTTGCGAACGTCGAGCTGGTCACCGGTCACCACGGCAACCCCAGCGGAGTCGTAGCCCCGGTACTCCAGGCGACGCAGCCCCTCGACCACGACCTCGAGAGCCTGCTTCTCCCCGACGTAGCCCACGATGCCGCACATGGGAGCCAGCGTACGCGCTCACCCCGTGTCGAATGGCCGCGCCGTGGGGCCCAGCCGTCAGAATCGACCCATGCTGAGCCTGCGGGTGTTCTGCCCGGCCGACCTTGCGGCCGAGGCTGAACAACTCCTCGCCCGTGAACCTTCGCTCGTTTCCCTAGCCGTGGTAGCCGGCGGTAGTCGGGAACCAGCCGGTGACCTCCTCGTGGCCACCATCCCGCGGACGACAACCGACGCGGTGATCGGACGACTGCAGCGCCTCGGAGTGACCGAGCGCGGCACCATCGAAATCACCACTCTCAGCGGATGGACCTCGCAGCGCGCCCTCGCGGTGCAGCAGTCCGAGGCGCCGGACGATCAGGATGCCGTCGTGTGGACGGACGTCGTTCAGGAGGCCTACGACGCGTCCGGATTGACCTGGGGGTTCCTCGCCTTCATGACGATGGCTACCGTCATCGCCTCGATCGCGATCGTGCTCGACTCCCAGGTCCTCATCATCGGCGCGATGGTGCTTGGCCCGGAGTTCGGGGCCATCGCCGCGCTGGGCGTGGCTCTGGTGACTGGCCGGCCCCATCTGCTGTGGTCCGCACTCCGCACCCTCCTTCTCGGGTTTGTTATTGCCATATCCATCACGACGGCGTTGTTTCTCGTCCTCGCCCAACTGGGCTGGGTCACGAGTTCGGTCGTGAGCGGTCCTCGCCCTTTCACTGAGTTCATCTACCGACCCGACAACTGGTCCATCGTCATCGCGATCATCGCCGGGATCGCCGGAGTGATCGCTCTGGTGACCGGCCGATCCGCGACCCTCACCGGCGTCTTCATCTCCGTGACGACCATCCCGGCCGCGGGCAACATCGCGCTGGCGCTGCCCTTCGGCGATTGGGACGAGGTCACCGGCAGTGCCCTCCAACTCGGCATCAACATCACTGGGATGGCGGTGGCCGGATCGCTGACCCTGCTGGTCCTACGGCGCCTACGAATCCGCGCCCACCGCAAGCCCGGCTAGTCCAACGCGAGGCAGGACGACACGGTCGCCGCGATCGCTTCGGCCGCAGCCGTGGCCTCGTCGAGGGTCGGGGCCTCCACCATGACACGCACGATGGGCTCGGTACCCGATGGACGCAGCAGCACGCGCCCGGTGGCACCGAGCCGCTCCTCGACGGCGAGCACGGCCGCCCGAACGTCGGGGTGTGCGTCCAGGCCGGATCGATCGACTCCGGAGACGTTGATGAGCACCTGAGGTAGTCGCTCCACGACGCCAGCGAGTTCGGCGAGCGACAACCCGGTCTGCGCCATCCGTCCGAGCAGGGCGAGCGCGGTCAAGGTGCCATCACCGGTGGTCGCGTGCTCGAGCAGGATCACGTGCCCGCTCTGCTCGCCGCCAAGCCGGAACCCGCCGGCTCGCATGGCCTCCAGCACATAGCGATCACCCACGGCCGTCTCGACCATGGTGATACCCGCATTCTGCATCGCGATCTTGAACCCTAGGTTGGACATGACAGTGGCGACGACGGTGTCCCCCGTGAGGGATCCCACCTCGCGCATGCCCAACGCCAAGATGGCCAGGATCTGATCGCCGTCGATCAGCTCTCCCTGAGCGTCCACGGCGAGGCATCGATCGGCGTCACCGTCGTGGGCGATGCCGACGTCGGCGCCGTGTTCGACCACGGCCGCCACGAGATCCTCAAGGTGCGTACTGCCACACCCGGCGTTGATATTGAGTCCATCCGGTGACGAATGGATCGCGAGCACCTCGGCACCTGCTCTGCGCATGGCCTCCGGGGACACCTCGGCCGCGGCACCGTTGGCGGTATCAACCACGACCCGCAATCGGTCCAGGCGGGTCGGACATGCGGCGAGCAGATGGTCGATGTATCGGGCGCGCGCGTCGGGCATCTGCCGGACCCGACCGACGGCGGCACCGGTGGGGCGATCCCAGGCCTCGGTCATGCGGGCCTCGATAGTGTCCTCCACGGCATCGGGGAGTTTGTGACCTGAGGCGTCGAAGAACTTGATTCCGTTGTCCGGCATGGGGTTGTGCGACGCCGAGAGCATCACGCCGAGACTCGCGCCGACGGACGTCGTGAGATAGGCGACCGCGGGAGTTGGTACGACGCCGACAAGCAGGACATCGACTCCGGCGCTGGCGAGCCCCGCCACGACGGCAGCCTCTAGGAACTCCCCACTCGCGCGTGGATCGCGCCCGACGACAGCAAGCGGGCGCCCCGACCCGGCGGCGCTCAACGCGCCGGCGTCACCAAGAACATGGGCTGCGGAGGCGGCCAGGCCCAGCGCCATCTCAGCGGTGAGGTCCCGATTCGCAAGGCCCCGCACCCCGTCGGTGCCGAAGAGGCGACCGCCCACGGCAGTACGACTAGCGCTTGCTGTACTGGGGCGCCTTGCGGGCCTTCTTCAGGCCGTACTTCTTGCGCTCCTTGGCCCGGGCATCACGGGTGAGGAATCCAGCCTTCTTGAGCGCTGGACGATTGCCCTCTTCGTCGATCTCATTAAGAGCCCGGGCAATGCCGAGGCGCAGGGCTCCGGCCTGCCCGGAGATCCCACCACCGGACATGCGGGCGAAGACGTCGTACCGACCCTCAAGGCCCAGCGTGACGAAAGGCTCGTTGACCTCCTGCTGGTGCACCCGGTTCGGGAAGTAAGAATCCAGATCGCGGCCATTGATGGTCCAGCGGCCGGTGCCCGGCACCAGGCGAACGCGAGCGATGGCCTCCTTGCGGCGACCCGTGGCACCGCCGGGAGCGGTGACGACGGGACGGTCGGCGGCTGCGGGAGCCGACGACGGAGTCTCGGTGGTGTACTCCGACGGGACGTCCTCGTCGTGGAGTTCGGTTTCGGTGACGCTCACTGGTTCAGTTCCTTTCCTACGCCGTGCCCGCTACTGCGCGACCTGCGTGATGGTGTACGGCGTGGGCTTCTGCGCGGTGTGGGGATGATCCGGGCCGGAGTAGACCTTGAGCTTGGTCATCTGCTGACGGCCGAGCTTGTTGTGCGGCAGCATGCCGCGAACGGCCTTCTCCACGGCGCGACGGGGATCGGACTCGAGGAGGTCGGCGTACGAGGTAGCGCGCAGGCCGCCCGGGTAGCCCGAGTGGCGGTAGTCCATCTTCTGCTCGCGCTTGCTCCCGGTGAGCGCGACCTTGTCAGCATTGACGATGATCACGAAGTCGCCGGTGTCGACGTGTGGCGCGAAGACCGGCTTGTGCTTGCCACGCAGCAGCGTGGCGGTCTGGGAGGCGAGTCGACCGAGGACGACATCCGTCGCGTCGATGACGAGCCACTCGCGGGTGACTTCGCCGGTCTTGGGGGTGTACGTGCGCACGAGAACCTCTTGTTTCGAAAGTGCCCGGGACCGGGCACAACGACCGCTTAGACTACCCGCGCCCGGCACGAGGGGTCAAAACGCCCCCTCGACGCCCCAGACGGGGTCCTCACTGGTCGTCACCGAGCCGTCCTGCCCGACCACCACGAAGCGGTCGAATCCCCTCGTGAACCACCGGTCGTGGGTCACCGCCAGCACGGTTCCGGTGAACTCGGCCAGGGCACCCTCCAAGGCTTCGGCGCTCTCCAGGTCCAGATTGTCCGTCGGCTCGTCCAGGCACAGCAACGTGGCTCCCGAGAGCTCGAGGAGCAGGATTTGGAACCGGGCCTGCTGCCCGCCTGAGAGGGTCGCGAAGGGGCGCTCGGCAGCGCCGGCGAGGCCGTAGCGGTCCAGGGCACGGCTGGCCGGCTCCCGGCCCATCCCCTGCCGATCCCCGTCACCGCGATGCAGGATCTCCAGCAAGGTCCGCCCCTGCAGATCGGGGCGGGTGTGGGTCTGCGCGAACCACCCCGCCCGCACCCGCGAGCCGAGGCGGGCAATCCCAGTGTGCGCGACCGGCTCGATGGGGACGTCGCCGAGCGGCGGCAGATCGGGATCGGTGCCTCCGAGCGCGAGCAAGCGAAGCAGATGGGACTTGCCCGCGCCGTTGCGCCCAAGGATGCCTACCCGCTCCCCGAACCAGATCTCCAGGTCAAAGGATTCGGTGAGCCCCGTGAGCGCAAGGTCTTCGCAGATGACGGCGCGCTTGGCGGTGCGGCCACCACCCAGGCGCATCTTCAGGGATTGACGCACCGGCACGGCCTGCGGTGGTCCGGCCTCCTCGAACATTCGCAATCGCGTCTGGGCCGCTTGGTAGCGGGAGGCCAGTCCATCGTTGTACGCCGCCTTGGTCTTGTACATCTGCACGAGGTCCTTGAGCTTGCGGTGTTCTTCGTCCCAACGGCGGCGGAGTTCCTCCAGACGACTGAAGCGATCGGCCCGCGCCTCGGCGTAGGTGGCGAACCGGCCACCGTGCACCCACACCGAGTTGCCGGCCGCACCGAGTTCAACCGTGATGATCACGTCGGCGGCCTGGTCGAGTAACGCTCGGTCGTGGCTGATGAGCAGAACCGTCTTGGGAGTGCTTCGCAACTGCTGTTCCAGCCAGATCTTGGCTGGCACATCGAGGAAGTTGTCCGGCTCGTCCAAGAGCAAGACCTCGTCCGGGCCACGCAGGAGCGCTTCGAGGACCAGTCGCTTGCGCTCCCCGCCGGACAGCGTGTCGGCAGAGCGGTAGCGCACCGACTCGTACGGCAGCCCCAGCGCCGCGGTACAGACGACGTCCCACTGCACCTCGGCGTCATAGCCTCCGGCGTCTGCATAGTCCGCCAACGCCTGCGCGTAACGCATCTGCGTCGCCTCGTCCTCACGGTCCATGAGCGCCAGTTCGCACGCGTCCACTTCCGCGGCTGCCGCCTGCAAGGCCGGATGTGCCGTGGTCAGTAGCAGTCCGCGCACGTCGAGATCTTGATCCTGACCCACGAATTGCCGCATGACCCCCAGCCCCCCGGTCGATACAACGCTGCCCTCATCGGGCGCGAGATCACCGGCGATCATGCGCATGAGGGTGGTCTTGCCCGCTCCGTTCGCTCCGATGAGAGCCGCGGTAGTCCCCTCCCCGACCCGGAAGCAGATGTCGTCGAGGAGTACCCGCCCGTCCGGCAGGGAGTACGCCACATGCTGGACATCGATGTGCCCCATCAATGCTCCCGGCGAACGCGCGTGTGCTCCTGGCGGGCAGCCCACTCCCGGGGTGCTGGGTAGCCGACCTCCTCCAGGATCAGGGGGTAGGCCGGCATCGTCGTTACGCCCGAGTCCTTGACCCCCGAGGCGAGGATCTTGGTGGGCCAATCGACCGGTCGCCGGCCATCTCCCACCGGAAGCAGCGCGCCAACCAACGACCTCACCATGGAATGACAGAACGCATCGGCCTGGATCGTCATCACGGCAACGTCACTCTCATCGCGCACCCATTCCAGACGCTGCAGGCCGCGCACCGTGGTGGCGAAATCGCGTTGTTTGCAGAACGGCGCAAAGTCGTGCTCCCCTAGCAGCGGCACGGCGGCAGCATTCATTCGTGCCAGATCAAGCGGTCGCGGCCAGGCCAGCACCTGATGACGTGCGAGCGGGTCCGGACCCAGGCCGTCGTCGCAGACGCGGTAGGAGTAGCGGCGCCAGATCGCCGAGAATCGCGCGTCGAAATCACGCGACACGATCTCGCTGCGCAACACCCGAACGTCGTCCGGCAGAGCGCGGTTCATCCGACGTGCATCAACATCAGACCCCCGAGGTACATCCACGTGGGCTACCTGGCCCCGGGCGTGCACTCCGGCGTCGGTGCGCCCGGCACACTGCACCTGCACCGGACCGCCGTAGAGATGACCCAGCACCCGCTGCATCTCACCCTGGACGGTGCGCAGCCCCGTGGCCTGCGGCTGGGCGCCCCAGCCGTGGAAATCGCGGCCGTCGTAAGCAACGTCCAGGCGCAGACGAATCAGCCCGTCACCACGATCTTCGGTGACGGGCTGATTCGATGGTGTGGAGTCGGTCAGGACTCGTCCTTCTTGTCGGTGTCAGCCTCGGTGTCAGCAGCAGCCTCAACCTCGGTGTCAGCCTCGACCTCGGTGTCAGCCTCGACCGGCGAAGCCTCGACCTCGACATCGTCGGCGACGACCTCGACGGCCGACTCCTCTGCCGGCGCAACTTCCTGGGCCGCGGCCTTCTTCGCCGCGGGAGCGGATGCGGCGGCCTTCTCCTTCGCCGCACGCTTGGTGGCGCCCGTGGCCTCGGCGACGACCTGCTCGGCGAGCGGCTCGACGAGTTCGATCACGGCCATGGGGGCGTTGTCACCCTTGCGCGGACCGAGCTTGACGATGCGGGTGTAGCCGCCGTGACGGTTTTCGTAGCGCGGACCGATCTCGGTGAAGAGAACGTGAACGACGCCCTTGTCGCGAACGACAGTGAGGACGCGGCGGCGGGCGGCCAGGTCACCACGCTTGGCGAAGGTGATCAGACGCTCAGCCAAGGGCCGCAGGCGCTTGGCCTTCGCCTCGGTTGTCGTGATGCGGCCATGCTCGAACAGCGCCGTCGCCAGGTTGGCGAGCATGAGGCGCTCGTGGGCGGGACCGCCACCCAGGCGGGCACCTTTGGTAGGCGTAGGCATGATGTAGAACTCCTTGTCCGGGTGGCGTGGTTAGAGCTGCTCGTCCTCGACCAGATCCAGATCGTCGTCGTCGTCTTCATCGCTGAAGTACACGGCGGCGCCGGGGTCGAATCCGGGCGGGCTGTCCTTGAGGGCCAGTCCGAGGCCGACGAGCTTGACCTTAACCTCGTCGATGGACTTTGCACCGAAGTTGCGAATGTCGAGTAGATCGGCCTCACTGCGACCGACGAGCTCGCCCACGGTGTGGATGCCCTCGCGCTTGAGGCAGTTGTACGAGCGGACCGTGAGATCGAGCTGCTCGATGGGGGTCGACAGTTGCTCGGCGACGAAGGCATCGGCCGGTGAGGGGCCGATATCGATGCCCTCGGCGTCGACGTTCAATTCACGGGCCAGGCCGAAGAGCTCGACCAGGGTCTTGCCGGCCGAAGCCACCGCATCACGTGGAAGCATGCACGGCTTGGTCTCGACGTCGATGACAAGTTTGTCGAAGTCGGTGCGCTGCTCGACGCGAGTTGCCTCGACCTTGTAGGTGACCTTGAGAACCGGTGAGTAAATGGAGTCGACCGGGATGCGACCGATCTCCTGACCTGGCTGCTTGTTCAGAGCGGCCGAGACGTAGCCGCGGCCACGCTCGACAACGAACTCCATCTCCAACTTGCCCTTGTCGTTCAAGGTGGCGATGTGCAGATCGGGGTTGTGAATCTCCACACCGGCCGGGGGCGCGATGTCGGCAGCGACGACCGGGCCGGGACCCTGCTTGCGCAGGTACATCACGACCGGCTCGTCGTGATCGGAGGAGACCACGAGCTGCTTGATGTTGAGGATGAGTTCGGTCACATCCTCCTTGACCCCCGGGATGGTGGTGAACTCGTGGAGGACGCCGTCGATGCGAATGCTGGTTACGGCAGCACCCGGGATCGACGACAGGAGCGTGCGGCGCATGGAGTTGCCCAGGGTGTAACCGAATCCGGGCTCAAGGGGTTCGAGGACGAACCGAGAGCGGAACTCGCTGATGGGCTCCTCGGTGAGAATGGGGCGCTGCGAGATAAGCACGTGCTGTCCTTTCGGCGACGACCGCTATATGACGTCGGGATAGAGGGGGACTACTTGGAGTAGAGCTCGACGATCAACTGCTCTTGCACCGGGGTATCGATGACCTGGCGCGACGGCAGCGAGTGCACGAGGATGCGCATCTGGGAGGGAATGACCTCCAGCCACGCCGGTACCGGACGCTCGCCAATCTCAGCGTGCGCGACGACAAAGGGCGTCATCTCACGTGAGCCGGGGCGAACCTCGATGATGTCGTTGGCTTGCACGCGGTACGACGGAATGTCGACCTTGTGGCCATTGACGGTGAAGTGACCGTGCGTGACCAGCTGGCGTGCCATGTCACGGGACTTGGCGAAGCCAGCGCGGTAGACGACGTTGTCGAGGCGGGACTCCAGGATGCGCATGAGGTTGTCACCGGTCTTGCCGGTGCGCCGGTGCGCTTCCTCGTAGTAGTTGCGGAACTGCTTCTCGAGGACGCCGTAGATCCGGGTCGCCTTCTGCTTCTCGCGAAGCTGCAAGAGGTACTCGCTGTCCTTGGACCGGCCGCGACCGTGCTGGCCGGGCGGATAGGGACGCTTCTCAAATGGGCACTTGGGGGACTCGCACTTGGCGCCCTTGAGGAAGAGTTTGGTCTTCTCTCGGCGGCAGCGCTTGCAGTCCGCGTCGGTGTAACGAGCCATGGTGTGTCAGTTCTCCGTTCTCAGACGCGGCGGCGCTTGGGTGGGCGGCACCCGTTGAAGGGGACCGGGGTGACGTCCTGGATTGAGCCCACCTCGAGGCCGGTGGCCTGGAGGGAGCGGATGGCGGTCTCGCGGCCCGAGCCCGGGCCCTTC
>JALQUH010000124.1 GCA_023263845.1 Candidatus Nanopelagicales bacterium
TGGCCCTCGGCTACACCCGCGAGGCGGCGACGCGATACGCCTTCCTGCTCGCCATTCCAGCGGTCCTGGCCTCTGGGTTCTACGAGGCCACCAAGATCGGTAGTGACACAAACGTGGCCTGGGGCCAGACGATCGTTGCGACCCTCATTGCCTTCGTGATCGGCTATCTCGTCATCGCCTGGTTGATCCGATACCTGCAGACCAACTCGTTCCGTCCGTTCGTGTACTACCGCCTCGGGCTCGCCGCCCTCATCGTGGTGCTGCTCGCCACGGGCACCATCAGCGCGACGTAGGGCGCGCACCTTCGGCGATGAGGCGAAGGTACGGCTAGTCTGCATGGCATGAGCGTCGTCGTGCTCGTGCGCCATGGCCGCACGACAGCGAATGCCACCGGCGTGTTGGCCGGGTGGACCGCGGATGTTCACCTCGATGACGTGGGCACCGACCAGGCGCAGGTGGTGGGCCAGCGCCTGGCGCCCCTTGCGCTGTCGGCCATCGTGGCCAGCCCCCTCGAGCGCACCCAGGAGACGGCCGCCGCCATTGCGAGCGCCCAGCGTCGCACGCTCACCGTCACCCTGGACGATCGCGTTGGTGAGTGCGCGTATGGGGAGTGGACGGGTCGAGCGCTGAAGGACCTCGCCCGCGAGCCGCTATGGAAGACGGTTCAGGCAAGGCCCAGCGCCGTGACATTCCCCGATGGCGAGTCCATGCTGCATATGCAGCAGCGTGCCGTTGCCGCCATTCACGAATGGAACGAGCGGGTGGGACCCCGTGGCCTTTACGTCGTGGTCAGTCACGGCGACGTCATCAAGTCCATCCTGTGCGATGCGCTAGGCATGCACCTAGACACGTTTCAGCGCATCGTCGTGGACCCAGCTTCGGTGTCCGTTGTTCGTTACACCAGAGATGGATCCAGCGTCCTGCGCATGAACGACATGGCCTCTGACCTCAGCGACCTCGCGATCGCCCGTCGGCGACGTACCTCCTCCGCTGCCGTGGGCGGCGGCTCGGGGCAACGCTAGGTACGGTGGAGTCGTGCCTCGCCGTGTTTTCGATTTCGAACGGCCGGATCGCTTCATTGCCGGCACCATCGGCATGCCCGGTGAGCGCACCTTCTACCTACAGGCCGTCGATGGCTCCCGGATCGCCAGTGTGGCCCTCGAGAAGGCCCAGGTGGCACTGCTCGCCGAGCGCCTTGATGATCTCCTTAGCGAGATCGGGCGGGACGGCGATGATCTCGCACCGGATGACAACGACCCCCTCTCTGTCCCTCTGGAAGAAGAGTTCCGCGTGGGTTCCCTCGCCTTAGCCTGGGATCCGGCCCAGGAAGCCGTGGTCGTGGAAGCCCACGCTCTCGGTGATGAGCCTGCTGACGTCGGGGATGACGAAGTCGACAGCGATGCTCCGGACACCCTGCGCGTGTTGGTCAGTCCAGGGGAGGCGGCCGCTTTCAGCCGGCGGGCTCGAGCTCTGGTCGCCGCCGGCCGACCACCCTGCCCGTTCTGCATGCAGCCACTTGATGCCGGAGGTCACATCTGTCCCCGTGCCAACGGATATCGGCGGCGCGCTTGAGTTCGTCGACCGAGGCCGTGCTCACGGTCGGTGACATCACCGTCGAGGGGCACCTGGCCGGATCGAGCAATGCCACGCTGAAGGTCCGGTGCGACCTCCACGGGGCGTC
>JALQUH010000005.1 GCA_023263845.1 Candidatus Nanopelagicales bacterium
GGAGATTCTCTGGGCTATCAACCATTTGAGGCGCGTTGGACCGACTGCGACCTCTTCAGATAGACAAGCAGTAAGGAGAGGGCCGCTGGGGTTACCCCAGAAATTCTTCCTGCTCTTGCCAAGGATGTGGGCCTGGCTTCACTCAGCTTTTGACATATTTCATTCGATAAACCGGGGACGGACGAACCTCTGGTGTGCCAGTTGTCCTGCCAAGGGCACGGCTGGTTGGCTACGTTCGGAAGGGATAACCGCTGAAAGCATCTAAGCGGGAAGCTCGCTTCAAGATGAGGACTCCCACAGGGTTAACCTGGTAAGGCCCCCAGCGAGAACACTGGGTTGATAGGCCGGAGGTGGAAGCGCAGCAATGCGTGCAGCTGACCGGTACTAATAGGCCGAGGACTTGACTCTTATCTTTATCTACTTTGCGTAATTTGCGTCCACTGTGCGGTTCCCGAGTGACGGTCGGGAACCGATCGACAACTCCATAGAGTTTCGGTGGCCATAGCGAGAGGGAAACGCCCGGCTCCATTCCGAACCCGGAAGCTAAGCCTCTCAGCGCCGATGGTACTGCGCGGGTGACTGCGTGGGAGAGTAGGACGCCGCCGGACATCTTTCACAAGGGCCGCACCTTCGGGTGCGGCCCTTGTTGTTTTGCCGTTCGATGTTTGCACGAGCGGGGCGCTGTTGGAGCAGCCGAGGGGATACACAAGACTGGGCCCATGTCCGAAACCGGGAAGCCTTCATCGGCGAAGCGTTCTGGCGATGCCGCCGGCAAGCCGAAGGGCAAGGGCAGTGCGAAACCGGGGAAACCAAGCGGGAAGGGCTTTTCGAATTCCTCGGGCAAAGGTGCAGGTGGCAAACCAGGGAGCCGGCCGACGGGCAAAGGCGACGGCAAGCTGCCGCAGGGTCGTTCGTCTGAGCGAAGTGACCGCAAACCTCGAGACCGTGAAGAGCGGCCGCGCGGGCCGCGGATTCCCGATGACATCACGGGGACGGAAATCGACCGGCGCGTCGCAGCGGAGCTGCGCACGCTCCCGGAGGCTCTCGCGGAGAAGGTCGCCCGCCTGCTCGTCGCAACCTCGGTGGCACTGGACGCGAACGATCCCGAGCAGGCCCTCGCCTTTGCTCAGGAAGCAAAACGGCTTGCCGGAAGAGTTTCTGTGGTCCGAGAGGCGCTCGGTCTCGCGGCATACGCGGCCGGGGACTACGCCGAGGCTTTGGCCGAACTGCGTGCGGTGCGCCGCCTGACAGGTAGCCAGGACCATCTGCCGCTCATGGCCGATTGCGAACGCGGACTGGGACGACCGCGCAAGGCGCTGGAACTACTGGCTGAGGTGCCGGAGGAGCAATTGCCTGAGCCGTCGCGGGTGGAGGCCCGGATCGTGGCTGCGGGCGCTCGTCGGGACCTTGGCCAGGCCGACGCGGCGCTGTTGCTCCTGCAGGTGCCAGCCCTCAATGCGCGACGGACCGAGTCCTGGCTGCCTCGCTTGCGCTACGCCTACGCAGACACGCTGCTCGACCTGGGCCGGGTGGATGATGCACGCACCTGGTTTGGTCGTGCAGCGGATGCGGACCTCGAAGAGCAGACCGACGCGGCCGAACGGGTGGCGGAGATTGATGGGGTGGTCTTCGGAGATGACTGGACTGACGACGTCGAGGAGGCGTCCGTAGAAGTCGAGGACGTCGCGCTGAAAGATGAATCCAGCGAGAACTCAGCGAGCAACTGACGCGGCATCGCCGGATGTCGACCCATGCCCCTCGGTTTGGTCGAGCCATCGACTGATCCCCGCAACGTTGGCGGCAGTCGATGACAGTTGCTCCCACGCGTCGCGTCGCTCGTCGTATTCGGCATCGTCGGGTATCGCCAGAGGCGTGCGTTCGCGCACCATCGCAACGGCGTGATCCAGATCCATCTGCATGGTGCGCGCCTGGCGCACCATGTCAACCCATTCCCGCAGAACGGCCTCGGATCGGTCCAGGGCCGAGTCGACCTCAACCACCGGACCGTAGTGACTGAACAGCAGCCGGGCAGGCGCCACGTCACGCATGCGGTCCATGGAGGCCAGCGCAAGATGGAGGTCGAAGTCCGGTGGCGGAGTGGCGGGTCGTAACTCATCGGACTCCGGCACGTAGACCCCGGCGGCGTCGCCGGTGTACAGGTCGCCCGTAATCGAGTCCAGCAGCCCAAGGTGGTGCGATGCGTGCCCGGGCGCGTGGAAAGCATCCAGCCTTCGGCCGCCGCCCAGGTCGATGCTGCCGACTTCGCCGAGAGCGATGATCCGTTCGGCTTCCGTCGGCTTCAGGTCGCCGAACAGCTCATCCATGACCGGACCAAAGACGCGGTGAGCACTCGCGACCAGCTTGGTGGGATCCACCAGGTGGCGGGCGCCGCGTTCGTGTACAACGATCTGCGCGTTCGGAAAGGCCGCCGCGATGTCTCCCACGCCTCCGGCGTGGTCAAGGTGGATGTGCGTCACCACGACGGTGGCCAGATCTGCAGGCCCGATACCCAAGTGGGTCAGGGCATCGACCACCGTGGGGGCCGAGAGGGCGGTGCCGGTCTCGACTAGACACGGCCGGTCGCCACGGATGAGGTATCCGGCGGTGATCCCGGTATGACCGCCCATGAGCGTGTCGATCTCGAACACCTCGCCGCCTAGGTCGGTGACGCCATCCACAGGAATCTCCCCTCCGAGTTGTCGACAGCCGCTGTCGCAGCGATTCCGCCTCGCGGCTGCCCCTCGCATCGTATGGCGGTCAGTGCAGTCGGCACCGGCGGATGGAGGGAGAGTCATGGCCAAGAATGATCCGCACAATGCGGTGACCCTCGTGGGTCGCCTAGCCAAGGTGACCGAGCGGGATCTGCCCAGTGGGGACATGCTGGTGGCATTCCGCCTCATCGTCGATCGACCGCCGCGCAGCCGTGGTCCGTCGGGTCGCGTACGTGTCGATGCGATTGAGTGCTCCGCCTACGTTGCCTCGGTCCGCCACCGAGTCCTCGGCCTCGAGGAGGGTGCGACCGTGGAGGTGTCGGGCAGTTTGCGTCGTCGGTTCTGGCGGTCCGGGACCGGACCTATGTCGGTGATCGAGGTTGAGGCGATCTCGCTGCGCCGCATTGCCGGGGGCGCTGTGTCACGATAGGGCGATGCGCCCATCCGGAGTCCCCGAAGGCGACACCTATGACTGGTACCGGCGCGCCAGCGAACTGCTCGAGCGCGGTGATGCAGGGGCCAGCCTCACGCTGATCGAGCGGGTACTCGTCGAGGAACCGGCGTCACTGTCCGCCTTGGAGATTCGCGCTCGTGCACTCTTCGACGGTGGTCACTTCGCCGAAGCCGCGGACGCCTTCGCGGTGTGCTTGGCGGCGCGGCCAGACGACGACTACGCCCATTACGGCGCGGGCATGAGCCTGTGGCGTCTGCAACGCTTTCCCGAATCGCGCGACCACCTGGCCATGGCCTGCGTCATGCGTCCAGATCGCGCCGATTACGCGCGGGCGCTCACGCAGGTTCGAGCCACACTGGCGGCGCGTGCGGAGGCCGGCCTGCCCCTGTCGGGCCCGGTGCCGACGGAGCGGGACGCAGCTTCGTGAAACTGCTCGCCCACGACTTCGACGTGGCCTTGCTCGATCTCGACGGCGTGGTCTACATCGGTGATGAGCCCGTTCCCGGTGCCGCGGAGGGGCTCGCAGCGGCCCGGCGGCACGGCATGGCGCTCACCTTTGTCACCAACAACGCGTCGCGCCCGCCCGATGTCGTGGCAGCGCACTTGACCGAACTCGGGGTGCCCGCCGCACCACTCGAGGTCGTGACGTCGTCCCAGGCCGGTGCTGCCCTGCTGTCTGAACGACTCGACCCCAAAAGTGCGGTCCTCGCGGTGGGCGGACCGGGTGTTGCCCTGGCTCTCGAGGCGGTGGGACTCGTCCCCCTCACGACTGAGCAGGCGAGTGGCCGTACGCCCGCCGCGGTCCTGCAGGGATTCGGTCGCGAGGTGACCTGGGTCGACCTGGCCGCCGCGGCGGTTGCCGTTGAGCGCGGCGCCTACTGGGTGGCGACCAATCCCGATGCCACCCTGCCCGTGCCAGGTGGACGTGCCCCCGGCAACGGAGCCCTTGTCGCGGCGGTGGCCACCGCGGCCGGACGCGGCCCTGATGACATTGCCGGCAAGCCCTATCCGGCGCTGATGCGGGCGTCGATTGAACGTACTGGCGCTCGACGCCCGCTCGTCGTCGGTGACCGACTCGACACGGACATTGCAGGTGCGCACGCCGTTCGGGTGCCGAGTTTGCTCGTGCTCACCGGGGTCACCGACGTGCGTACGCTCCTAGAAGCCGCTGATGGGGAGCGGCCGGACTATCTGGGCGCCGATCTCGAAGCCCTGACGCAGGCACCGTCCCCCACGCGATCGATGGGCGAGGCTGGCC
>JALQUH010000037.1 GCA_023263845.1 Candidatus Nanopelagicales bacterium
ATACCCAGACCCCAGACTCAACACGATCTTGTTTCTGCGATTACACGACTTCGCCGACAAGGACGCTACAACTCGGTAAGCTTCCACAACCCCGAACGCTGACTTTCGTCAATCTGACTCACCGAGCTTGGTGTTTTGGCCACTCTCTCGCTGCTGGACCGACATACAACTGCTGGGGACGACCAATCTTGGTGTTGGGATCTTCATTCATTTCTCGCCAATGGGCAATCCAGCCGGGTAAGCGACCAATGGCGAACAAGACGGTGAACATGCGGGTCGGGAAACCCATCGCCTTGTAGATCAATCCCGTATAGAAGTCGACATTCGGGTAGAGCTTTCGCTCGATGAAGAACTCGTCTGCAAGCGCGACCTCTTCGAGTCGGAGTGCGATGTCGAGAAGCGGGTCGTCCACATTCATCTGCTCGAAGACCTCGTATGCCGTCTTCTTCACCACGGCCGCGCGTGGGTCGTAGTTCTTGTAGACGCGGTGACCGAAGCCCATCAACTTGATTCCGGCTTCCCGATCTTTCACGGCGCGGATGAAGCGATTGACGCCTCCGCCGGAGGCGTGAATGTTCTCTAGCATCTCCAGCACAGCCTGGTTGGCTCCTCCGTGCAGTGGACCGAAGAGAGCATTCACACCGGCCGAGACGGATGCGAAGAGATTGGCGTGCGATGACCCGACGAGTCGCACCGTCGACGTCGAGCAGTTCTGCTCGTGGTCAGCATGCAAAATGAGCAATTGATCGAGTGCGCGAGAAATGATGGGGTTCGCTTCGTATTGTTCCGCCGGCACACCGAAAGTCATGCGCAGGAAGTTGTCCTCGAAGCTGTAGGAGTTGTCCGGATACAAGAACGGTTGACCCACGGACTTCTTGTAGGCGTAGGCCGCGATGGTCGGCAGTTTCGCCATCAAGCGAATGGTCGAAATGTGGACCTGCTCAGCATCGAACGGATCGAGCGAATCCTGATAGAAGGTAGAAAGGGCCGATACCGCGGACGACAACACGGCCATCGGATGCGCGTCGCGGGGGAATCCGTCGAAGAACGCGCGCAACTCCTCGTGCAGCATGGTGTGGCGCTTGATGCGCAACTTGAAGTCAGACAACTCATCCACGGTCGGCAGGTAGCCGTAGATGAGGAGATAGGCCACCTCGAGGTAGGTCGACTGCTCGGCGAGTTGCTCGATGGGGTAGCCGCGGTAGCGCAGGATCCCCTTGTCGCCATCGATGTAGGTGATCGCCGATGAGCAGGCCGCGGTGTTGACGAAGCCGTGGTCCAAGGTGACGTCGCCGGTCGTGGCCAGCAGGGCGCTGATATCGAGCCCAGACTCCCCGATCGTGGAGGGGACATGCTCCAAGGGGAGCTCGCCGCCGGGGTAGTTCAGGACGACATCACTCACGCGGCTACCTCCCGTGCCCGTGGACCCTTCGTGGGGGTCCGTCAACGGTGCCGTGGCCCCTCACGTGCGGTTGTCTCACCCGGCAGGGGCTCGGCGGCCCCACCGTATCCCGCGCGTACGGGCAGCCCTCCCCCGGGCTCGTCAGGCGCCGAGGCGCTCAGTTGCCCCCGCGATCACGGCATCGGGTGCGGTGAGCGCCAGGCGCACATGACGCGCGCCACGGGAGCCGTAGAAGTCACCCGGAGCGACGAGGAT
>JALQUH010000160.1 GCA_023263845.1 Candidatus Nanopelagicales bacterium
GGAGCGGTCATCTCCGGCGGCGAGCAAGCGCGCGGTCCAGTCCAGCGCCTGACCCGTCGCCACGATGTTGCCCTCGCGCTCGGGTCCACCCGGGCCCGCACCGTCATGAAGGTCGTGCTGCCCGCAGCCAAGACCGGCATCGTCACGGCGATCGTCCTGGGCATGGCCCGGGTCATCGGGGAGACGGCCCCCCTGCTGCTCGTCACGGGCTACAGCGACTCGACCGTGCTGAATCCCGTGTCGTCACCCATCTCGGCTCTGCCGACGTACATCTTCGCCAACGTCGACCAGCCGTACCCGAATGCCGTCACCCGTGCCTGGGGAGCAGCCCTCGTGCTGATCATCCTCGTCGGGATCCTGTTCGTCGTCGCCCGTATACTCGGGCGTGGCAAGGTCAAGTAGGGAGTCACAGATGATGTCCACTGCAGAGTTCGACCAGAGCGTCCAGGCGCTGGAGCCCCAGATCGGCGACCCTGCGCCGGCGCTGCCCATCGAGCTGACGGCGCGTGACATCTCCGTGTGGTTCGGCAAGCGCAAGGTGCTCGAGGGCGTCAACATCGACTTCCCGAAGAACACCGTCACGGCCCTGATCGGTCCGTCCGGCTGCGGCAAGTCCACCTTCATCCGCACCCTGAACCGCCTCCACGAGCTGATTCCGGGTGCAGCACTGGCCGGCGAGGTGCTGTACGAGGGCAAGGACATCTACTCGCCGGACGTCGACCCCACGCACATCCGGCTGAAGATCGGCATGGTCTTCCAGAAGCCGAACCCGACCGACGAGATGACCAGCGCGATGATGAGCATGTCGAGCATCGGCGACCAGCCGCTCATCGGGCCACCTCCGCGCAACCGTCACACACGAACGTCTCGTGGATGAACTGCTGCCACGGCGCCTGACGGCACGACTCGCACGACCGCATCAGGACGTGCAGCACTTCGATGCCCTCGCGGACGCGGCGGGCGGACGGGTGTTCACTCACCGTCGACCTCCCGCATCACGCCGTAGACCTCGTAGCCCGGCTGGCCGGCGTACATGGCCTTCGCGGTCTCGAGGTCGCACTCGATGGGGGTGGCGTTGCCGTCGCGGTAGACGATGGCGCGGCCGGTTGCGACGTACCTGGTCATGGTTCTCTCCGAGGTCGGTGGGCCGCCGGCTTCCCCGTCCGACGGCCCTGCCGGACCGTGTGTCCGACGCTCGGACGCTACCGGGGGCTGTCAACCTCTGTCAAGGACCGCCGGACGCCTATCGGTCTCGGTAGGTATGCCGACTCGCCATGTAGCCCTTGTAACGGGCCCATTCTGGGTTCTGGTGGATTCTGGCGTGGTCTTCCGCGCAGACCCCGAGAAGGTTGGCGAGGCGATGCGGATCTACCCCGCCTCGTCCTGCGATGTGATGCACCTGCTCAACCGGGGCCGCATGGCACACCTCGCAGATGCCCTCAGACCGCGCCCAGACCGTGTGCCTGGCCGCGGGATAGCCGGCGTCACGCTTCCGTCTGTTATCGGATACGGCCTTCATACGGGTGCGTTTCACAGCAGCGTGGCCTGCTCGGCA
>JALQUH010000129.1 GCA_023263845.1 Candidatus Nanopelagicales bacterium
ATGGTGATGTTCAACCCGCTCGACAAGGCTGAACTCGAGCGCATCGCAAAGCTCCAGGTCGATCAATTGCAGCATCGACTGACCGACCGCCGCATCACCCTCGACATCACGGACGAGGCCCTGCAGTGGCTCGTCAACAAGGGCTATGAGCCGGCCTATGGGGCCCGTCCGCTGCGTCGACTGGTCCAGACCGCGATCGGGGACCCCCTCGCCAAGGAGATCTTGTCCGGGGCGGTCCATGACGGGGACACCGTGCGCATTGGGACGGTGCCCGACGGTGCGCACCTCACAGTCGAGCCGGTGCGCTGACCCTCGGTTCGCCTCCGGGGGCGCGCCTCGGGCAGAATCGAACGATGCGCGTCTCCCGGCTCCTTCGCGGTGCACTCGCGGTGGGGGCCGTAGGTGCCGTAGCCGCAGGCCTGTTGGCCTCCCCGGCGAGCGCTAGGCCTTCTGACAGTGTGAAGATTCCGGGCCTGTGCAACGCGTCCTACAACGTGGCGACTGCGCGTGGCTTTGACGTCAGCAAAGTCGCGAGCAAGCGGGTGGTGATCTACGACGGAGTCACGGTCTCGCTGACCTCGAACGGGTGGGCCGCTTCGTATGCCAAGGACCCATCGTGGGCGCTGTGGTTCCACTCCCTCAATTGGCTCGTCCCCCTCGCGCTCGACGACCCCGAGACGGCAATCGAGGTCTTCGAGGAGCGCGACGCGGCCCTCCCAGATCCCGGATCGTCCACCAACAACAAGACACGCAAGCCGCTCGGCTGGACCCAGGGTCAGTTCCGCACTCGCCTGGAGACAGCGACCTGCCTTTATGCCATGACCGGAGATGAGCGACTCATTCCCATAGCCAAGCGCTTGGTCTCGGCAAACATGGATCCCGATCGCTACCCAGGTCCCCCGAATGGGCCGGCACATAACCACGGCACGATGTCGAACATCGCTCTCGTTCAAGCGGGCCGAGCATTCGATATGAAGAAGTGGATCGACTACGCGGTGGGTCGCTTCGAGCGAGATTTGCCCGATGTGTTCTCCAATTGCGGCATGATGTGGGAGCAGAGCAGCACCTACCAAGAGCACAACGTGTCGCTGTGGAACCGCGCTGCGCGCGTTCTGGATGTACCCCTCGACAAGCCCGAATTTGCGCTGGGTGCACTGGTGCGACCTGACGGTGTACTCGAGGCGGTCGGCGATGGCCAGCCGGAGCCGGACATGATGCCGAACGGCGCCACCCTGTGGTGTCCCGACACTGGTTGGGCGGCTGGCACGCCAGACCCGTCCACTCACTACACCGTTCACTTCGGCCCGGAGACTGACCGTCACGGGCATCGTGATCACGGCAGCATCACCTGGTACGCCTTCGATATCCCGGTCCTGTCCGACCGCGGCCTCTATGACAAGAAGCGCGATCGTCGCTTCGACTTCGCCAAGTCCATGGCGGCGCATTCGGTATTCGAACCGGTTGGCTTCGACGCGTATAAGGCGACCACGAAGGGCAAGCGCGGCAAGGGCACGTCCTTCACGCTAACCGACAGTGCCGACGGGATATCCCGCCAGCGCCGCATCTCCATCTCATCCACACAGCTCGTTGTGCGAGATCGCGGTCGGGGGGCCAAGGAGTGGATCCAGCACTGGCAGCTCGCCCCAGGTTGGACCCCCACCAAGACTGGCGCCGAGCACACCTCCGGCGCGACGTTGACGCTCTCGTGCTCGAATATCAACGCCGTGCAAGTGGAGACGTTCACAGCGTGGCGTACATCCGAAGTGGCCTGGGATCTGCAATGTCTGGTGACCGCCCGCGGCAAGAAGGCCAGTTTGTCGACGACGTTGACGGTCAGCCCTCCGTCATGATCCGTGCGGCCACCGCTGCGGTGGCAGCGGTTTTGGGTGCCGGACTCCTCGGTGTTCCGGCATCCGCTGATGTCCCGCGCCTGTGCGCGGATGAGGTGAGTTCGGCGCAGCGCTTCGGCGCCGACGCATCGGGCCTTGCTGGGGGCCTCCTGCGACTTGACGGCCGGGATCTGCGCATCGGCACGGACTCGTCAGATTGGCGCCTTGACGATCGAGCCGACGGCACCTTCACCTCGCGCTTTCACTCCCTGGTGTGGCTCGTGC
>JALQUH010000130.1 GCA_023263845.1 Candidatus Nanopelagicales bacterium
ACTGCGCAATGTCGGATAGCATGCAACGAATTGAGCCGTAGGGCTCGGGAAGGGATGCCGAACACTCCATGAGCAGCACGCTGGACACGCCCCCAACGAGCGGAGTGCCAGGGGAGCACCGCGCCGACATCCCACAGCGAACGTTGCGACTGGACCGGTGGTGGCTGACCCCGGCTTTGACGGCTGCGGTCCTCCTGGCTTTCGTCATCTACTCGACATGGCGCGCCTTCGAGAATGCCTACTACTACTCCGCGCCCCTGATCTCACCTTTCTATTCACCGTGCTTGGCAACCGACTGCATTCCCGGTTCGACGCACTGGACGCCGGTGGGGTCCTGGTGGACGTTGTCACCTGCGCTGCTCATCCTGGCGATCCCGCTGGGGTTCCGGCTCACGTGCTACTACTACCGCAAGGCTTACTACCGGTCGTTCTGGATGTCACCGCCCGCTTGTGCGGTTGCCGAACCCCATCGCAACTACACGGGTGAGACGCGCTTTCCGCTTATCCTGCAGAACTCGCACCGCTACTTCTTCTACCTCGGCTTGATCCTCAACGTGATCTTGACCTGGGACGCCATCATCGCCTTCCGTAACGCCGACGGCGCTTGGGGGCATGTGAGCATCGGCACCCTGATCCTGACGCTGAACGCCACCTGCCTGTGGCTGTATTCGCTGTCCTGCCACTCGTGTCGCCATGCGATGGGAGGGCGCTTGAAGAACTTTTCGAAGCATCCGGTCCGGTACAAGGCGTGGACTTTCGTGTCCCGCCTGAATGTGCACCACATGCGCTTCGCGTGGATTTCGCTCATCGTGGTCGCGCTGACCGACCTGTATGTGCGCGAAGTAGCGGCCGGTGTCATTCCCAATTGGTATCTGTTCTGAGGTGCTGGAGGAAACGTCATGACTGACATGCAGCGCTACGCGTTCGACGTCGTCGTTATCGGTGCCGGTGGCGCCGGCTTGCGCGCGGCCATCGAGGCCCGGGAGATGGGCAAGTCGGTTGCTGTCATGAGCAAGTCGCTCTTCGGCAAGGCGCACACGGTGATGGCCGAGGGCGGCATCGCCGCTTCGATGGCGAACGTCAACCCCAATGACAACTGGGACGTGCACTTCTGCGACACGATGCGCGGCGGCAAGTTCCTCAACCACTACCGCATGGCGGAGCTGCATGCCAAGGAGGCTCCGGAGCGCGTGTGGGAACTCGAGTCCTGGGGTGCACTGTTCGATCGCACGAAGGATGGCCGCATCAGTCAGCGGAATTTCGGGGGGCACGAATATCCGCGGTTGGCGCACGTGGGCGATCGCACCGGCCTCGAGATGATCCGTACTCTCCAGCAGAAGATCGTCGCGCTGCAGCAGGCCGACAAGAAGCGCACCGGTGACTACGAGTCCGGCATTCGCGTCTTCGCCGAGTGCACGGTCACCAAAATCTTCATGGCGGGCGAGGGTGATGATCGGCGCGTGTGCGGCGTGCTCGCCTACTGGCGTCCCAGCGGTGAGTTCGTTCTTATTGACACGTCGGCCGTCGTCATCGCCACCGGCGGCATCGGCAAGTCCTTCAAGGTCACGAGCAACTCCTGGGAGTACACCGGCGACGGCCACGCTCTGGCATTGGAGTGCGGGGGCAATCTCGTCAACATGGAATTCGTGCAATTCCATCCCACGGGCATGGTGTGGCCGCCCAGTGTGCGCGGGCTCTTGGTGACCGAGTCCGTCCGCGGTGACGGCGGTGTCCTCACCAACTCCGACGGGCGTCGGTTCATGTTCGACTACATCCCTGATGTCTTCAAGGAGAAGTACGCCACGACGGAGGAGGAAGCCGACCGCTGGTACGCCGACCCCGACAACAACAGACGCCCTCCGGAACTCCTTCCGCGTGATGAGGTGGCACGCGCGATCAATACCGAGGTAAAAGCAGGGCGCGGCTCGCCCCATGGCGGAGTATTCCTGGACGTCTCCAAACGACTCCCAGCCGACGTCATCCGCGCGAAGTTGCCGTCGATGTGGCACCAGTTCAAGGAACTTGCCGACGTTGATATCACCGAGGAGCCCATGGAGGTGGGTCCCACGTGTCACTACGTCATGGGTGGCGTTGAGGTGAACCCGGACTCCCAGGCAGTGGTCGGTGTGCCGGGTCTGTTCTGCGCCGGCGAGGCGGCCGGAGGGATGCATGGCTCCAACCGGCTCGGTGGCAACTCGCTCTCCGACCTTCTCGTGTTCGGTCGCCGCGCTGGCTTGTACGCCGCTGAGTACGTCGATGAGGTGACGCGCCGCGGCGGCACGCCGAGCCCCTCACCGCAGGAGGTGGAGGCCGCCACGGCCTGGGCCCTGGCTCCCTTCACCGCCGAGCGTGGAGAGAACCCCTTTACCATCCAGAAGGAACTGCAGGAGGTCATGAACACTCTCGTCGGCATCATCAGGACGGCGGACGAGATGCGAGTCGCTCTCAAGCGCATCGACGAACTCAAGGAGCGCACCCGCGCGATGAAGACTTCGGGTGGGCGCGAGTACAACCCGGGGTGGCACCTGGCGCTTGATCTGCCGAAGCAATTGCTGGTCTCCCAATGCATTGCCGAGGCCGCCCTCCTGCGCGAGGAGTCTCGTGGTGGCCACACCCGCGACGACTTCCCCTCGATGGATCCCGAGTGGCGCAAGGTCAACGTCATGTGTCGCTGGTCCGATGGACTTCTTGAAGTCTTCAAGCAACCGCTCCCGACGATGACACCCGAGCTCGCGAGCCTGTTCAAGGCTGAGGAGTTGGGCAAGTACATGACCGAGGTTGAGGTTGATTCACTCATGCAGGGAGCGGAGCAGTAATGGGGCACGAAGCTACCTTCCGAATTTGGCGCGGAGGCAAGGGCGACGGTGAGCTCAAGGACTACACCGTCGAAGTCAACGAGGGCGAGGTCGTTCTCGATGTCCTGCATCGCATCCAGGCCGAGCAGGACAACGAACTCGCAATCCGCTGGAACTGCAAGGCGGGCAAATGCGGGTCCTGCAGTGCCGAGGTCAACGGCAAGCCGCGCCTCATGTGCCTTACTCGCATGAACAGCCTCCCGGAAGGCGAGCCGGTTACGGTGACCCCGCTGCGGACCTTCCCCGTGATCCGAGACCTCGTCACGGACGTTTCCTACAACTACGAGAAGGCGCGCGAAGTGCCCGCCTTCGACCCTCCCGCGGGGCTGAAGCCTGGGGAGTACCGAATGCAGCAGGAGGATGTCGCACGCAGCCAGGAATTCCGCAAGTGCATCGAGTGCTTCTTGTGTCAGAACACCTGCCATGCCATCCGTGACCATGAGGACAACATGACCAGCTTCGCTGGTCCGCGCGTTCTCATGCGGGTTGCCGAGCTCGACATGCATCCCCTCGACACGCTGGATCGCAAGGGCGAAGCCCAAGACG
Organism: Candidatus Nanopelagicales bacterium; assembly: GCA_023263845.1. GTDB lineage: Bacteria > Actinomycetota > Actinomycetes > S36-B12 > S36-B12 > Mxb001. The sequence goes on from JALQUH010000130.1 coordinate 3,402, forward strand.
TGCTCGGCCTCGGCTACTGCAACATCACTAAGTGCTGCACCGAAGTGTGCCCGGAGCACATCAAGATCACCGACAATGCGTTGATCCCGCTGAAGGAGCGCGTGGTCGACACGAAGTACGACCCGGTCCGTTGGTTGGGCAGCAAGATCCGGGTGCGAAAGGGTGACGACTAGCGACCGGGCCGGAAAGACCGAGTCCGGTCTTCCCATCGCGCCCGTATACGCGCCCGACGACCTTGACGGTTGGGACCCCGATCTAGCACTGGGGGCTCCCGGCAACTACCCGTTCACCCGGGGTGTCTACCCGACGATGTATACCGGCCGACCCTGGACCATGCGTCAGTACGCCGGCTTCGGCAATGCGGCCGAGTCCAATGAGCGCTATCGGCAACTCCTCGCCGCCGGGACGACGGGCCTGTCGGTGGCCTTCGATCTGCCCACTCAGATGGGCTACGACTCCGATGCGCCCCTTGCGCACGGCGAGGTGGGCAAGGTCGGTGTGGCCATCGACACGATCGACGACATGCGGATCCTCTTCCGCGACATCCCGTTGGACCAAGTCTCCACGTCCATGACGATCAACGCCCCGGCCGCCATCCTGCTGCTGCTCTACCAGTTGGTTGCCGAGGAGCAGGGCGTGACTGGGGATCAGCTCAACGGCACCATCCAGAACGATGTGCTCAAGGAGTACATCGCTCGCGGCACCTACATCTACCCACCCGCTCAATCCCTGCGCCTGACGACGGACATCTTCTCTTACTGTCGTGACGAGCTTCCGCGCTGGAACACCATCTCCATCTCCGGCTATCACATGGCCGAGGCGGGTGCCACGCCCGTGCAGGAGATCGCCTTCACGCTGGCGAATGCCATGGCCTACGTGCGCGCGGCCGTGGCCTCGGGTCAGCACGTGGACGAATTCGCCCCGCGCCTTGCTTTCTTCT
>JALQUH010000183.1 GCA_023263845.1 Candidatus Nanopelagicales bacterium
GTGACTGGAGTTCAGACGTGTGCTCTTCCGATCTGAGTCGTCGCAGTTCGGTGATCTGATCCAACTCCTCGTCGGAGAGTTCGACGACCCGAAAGCCCTTGTTGGGGACCGGCGCCACGATCCCTTCGTTGACGAGGTCGAGCATGGCTTCGCGCACGGGTGTGGCGCTGACACCGAACTGTTCCGCGAGCGCGGGGATGCTGTAGGTCGTACCCGGAGCCATGCGCCCGGACACGAGGGCAGCGCGCAACGACTCGGCGACACGCTCCCGTAGGGACACGCGATCGCCGATCTCCGCGATGCCTTCGACGCCGCTTGTCACAGCAGGAAACCCGCCGGGAAGGGGTCGTCATCACTGAGCATGAACTGGGCCGTGCCTGTCACCCAGGCGCGGCCGGTGATGACGGGGACGATCGCCGGGAGGCCGGCAACCGAGGTCTCTTCGGCGATGCGCGCGGTGAAGTGCGTGCCGATGAAGGACTCGTTGACGAACTCGTCCCCGACACCAATGAGCCCGCGGGCGTGCAACTGAGCCAGGCGGGCCGACGTCCCGGTTCCGCACGGCGACCGATCGAACCAGCCGGGGCTGATCACCATGGCGTGCCGTGAGTGATGGGGGGTGGAACCCGGAGCGATGACCTGCACGTGACGCACGCCGCGGATCTCGGCATCGAGCGGATGCTGGGGCGGGGCGGCTTCGTTGATGGCGGTCATCAGCCTCATCCCAGCGTTGATGATCGCGTCACCGTTCGACCGATCGAATTCCACACCGAGTTGCTCGGCATCGACCATGACGTAGAAGTTGCCGCCATACGCGATGTCGTAGGTGACCTCACCAATTCCAGGGACATCGACCTTCTGATCGAGACCGACGGAGAAGGAGTCGACGTTGCGGAGCGTCACCGACTTCGCCGACCCGTCCTGCACCGCGACCTCAGCGACAACAAGTCCGGCCGGGGTGTCGAGGCGGATGGTCGTCACCGGGTCGGTCACCTCGACCATGCCGGTCTCGACCAGGACGGTCGCCACCCCCATCGTGCCGTGGCCACACATCGGCAGGCAGCCACTGACCTCGATGTAGAGGACGCCCCAGTCCGCGTCGGCACGCGCCGGCGGCTGCAAGATCGCGCCGCTCATCGCCGCATGTCCGCGGGGTTCGTACATGAGGAGGGTGCGGAGGTCGTCCATGTGCTCCATGAAGTGCACGCGGCGCTCGGCCATCGTGGCACCGGGGACGACCCCCACCCCACCCACAATCACACGTGCCGGCATGCCCTCCGTGTGGGAGTCGACGGCATGCAGGACGCGCTTGGCGCGCATGTCAGGCGGTGGCCAGGCCCGCGTCGATCGCGGCCTGTGTGGCCGCGCGAACGACGGACTCCTGCTCGGCCGTGAGCGGCAGACGCGGCGGACGGCACGGGCCGCCATACTGGCCCACCATGTCCATCGACAGTTTGATCGCCTGGACGAACTCGGTCTTGGAATCCCAGCGCAGCAGCGGGTGCATGAGCCGGTAGAGCGGCAGAGCCGTATCGAGATCAATCTCCATGCAGGCGTCGTACAGCGTGCGCGAGGCAGACGGGAAGGCGTTGGTGTAGCCGGCAATCCAACCCTGGGCACCGGCCATCGCGAGTTCGAGAACGACATCGTCGGAGCCGATGATGACATCGAGTCCCGGGGCGTACTCGGCGATCTCGTAGGCGCGACGGGGGTCGCCACTGAACTCCTTGACGGCCACGATGAGTCCCTCGCCGTAAATCTCGCCGAGCAGACGCGGGGTGAGGTCGACCTTGGTGTCGTAGGGGTTGTTGTAGGCCACGATCGGCATGCCTGCTTTCGCTACCTCGCGGTAGTGCTCCACGACGATGCGATCGTCCGCGCGGTAGGCATTCGGCGGCAGCAGCATGACGGCGACGGCACCGGCCTCGGCGGCCTGCTCGGTCCAGCGCCGCGACTCCTGGGCGCCATACGCGGCCACACCCGGCACAACGACACCGCCGTTGGCGGAGGCGGCAGCGACAGCCGTCTCGACGACCTTGGCGCGCTCCTCGGTGGTCAGGGTTTGGTATTCGCCGAGGGAGCCGTTGCAGACCACACCATCGCTGCCGTTCTGGCACAGCCACGCGACGTGCTCGCCGTAGCGATCGAAGTCGACGGCGCCGTCGGCGGTGAAGGGCAGGGCGGTCGCGGTGAGGATCCCGCGCCAGGGCGTGGTGGTCATGACTCTCCTTGGGTGGTGTGTCTCAGTAAAATATTACATATGACACTCCGACGTCAACCCCCGCCCTTCATCCCCGAGTGTGGGGTCAGTGTGATGACCGACGGTAGGCACCCGGAGTCAGGCCCAGCACCGAGCGGAATTGCCGCGTGAACGAACTCTGGTCGTAGAAACCGCACGCGGCGGCCACCTCACCGGCCGACATGGACGTCGTCGATAGCAGACGTACGGCGTGTTCAAGGCGCAAGCGCTGGAGTACGCCGCGCGGGGACATCCCGAGCGTTCTCCGGCACAGGCGCTCGAGTTGAGTGGTCGATAGATCGGCGAGATTGGCAATCTCTGTGACCCGCCAAGGGTGAGCCATGTCCGACCGCACCGCCTCAAGGGCGGTCGCCAGTCCCAAATGCGCGCTATCCATCTGCGACTGAAGGTCCACCGATGCGACCGCGACACCCAACACGTCACCGTCGTCATCGAGTAGTCG
>JALQUH010000211.1 GCA_023263845.1 Candidatus Nanopelagicales bacterium
CCGGCCCCGCTCATCCTTCCGGTAGGGGAGCGGTTCCACCATGATGGGGATGCCCTGATCGGCCATCGCCGTGACGACGGCCGCGCACATCTCCAGAGTGCTGGCGACACCGGGGTCGGTGAACTCGATCCGCAACAGCACCTTGCCCGCGTCGACACCTGCCTCGGCAATGTGATCGGGGTCGTACGCCGTGATGCGATCGTCCAGCTCCCAGTCGGCCCCGCGTAGCCCACCGCGGTTGATCGTTCCGACCGTGACACGACCCTCGAGTGCGCCGAGCCAGGCGAGTTCCTCCAGGATGTCCGCGCTCGCCATGACACCGTCCACACCTGGCACCGACAACCCCCGGATGAGGTTGTTGAGCAGTGTGTAGCGGTCGGCCACGGCAAGGGGATCGCTCGCGACGGAGATCATTCCGCGGGCGGTGTGGTCGGCCGCGAGGATGAGCAGGTTGCCGTCATCCCCCACGAAGGGGCGCCGCGCACGGTCGGCGAGGGCGCGGCGCAGGGACTGCGGATCGCGCACGCGCGCCTCACACAGCGCGGAATAGTCCGTCCGATCGAGCATCAGGTTCCCTTCGCCATCATGTCCTCCACCAGTTCGATGGTCGGCATCGCGTCCGAGCAGGTCAACTGGGTCGCGACGTAGGCCCCGGCCGCGTTGGCGAACATGCCGATTTCGGGGATGGTCCAGCCGGACAGCAGTCCGTGGATCAGCGCACCGCCGAAGGCATCGCCCGCGCCGAGACCGCACAGCACGTCGATCGGCAGAGGCGGGATCGTCCAGCGGTCCTCGGTGGTCGCGAGCAGGACGCCATCGCCACCGCGTTTGACGATGGCGAGCCGCACCCCTTCGGCCAGGAGGGCGTCGGCGGCAAGGTCCGGATCGGTCTCCCCGATAGCAACCTCGCACTCGGCTCGGTTGCCGACAACGACGGTGGAGCGGCGTACGGCGGCCAGTGCCACCTCGTGCGCGCGACCCGGATCGGGCCACATGGCGGGGCGGTAGTCCAGGTCGAGGATGACCTCCGGATGTCGAGCCCGTAGGTCGAGCCACCGCTCGCAGGTGCGGGCCGTCTCTCCCTGCGCTAGCGCCCCGAAGGACATCCACAGGATGCGCGTGTCGTGGATGACCTGCTCGGGAACGTCGTCCGGAGTGATCTGGGTGTCTGGTGCGGACGAGCCGCGATAGAACTCGATCTTCGGATCCTCGGGCGGGTCTAGAGCCGTCAGCACCACCGGTGTCTGGCCATCGCCGGTGCCGACGAACGACGTGTCGACGTTCCAGGTGCGCAGTTGGTGACGGACGTACTCGCCGAGGGGACCAGCGCCCACCTTGGTCACGAGCGCAGCGTGATGTCCCAGGCGGGCCGCCGCCACCGCGACGTTGGTGGGCGAGCCACCGATCGACTTGGCGAACGTCTGCGGGTCGAGAAATCCAGCGCCTTCCTCGCGCGCGTAGAGATCGACGCTGACGCGACCGACCGTGATGACGTCTGGGGTGGCCATGGCCCTAGTGCGCAGCGTCGGCCGAAGCGACCTTGGGGGCCACGGTGTCGCGCAGGTAGTCCAGCGATGTCACGATCTGGGCGATCGGGCCCTCGCCCTCCGCGGGAAGGCCGTCGGTGATGGCGGTGTCCTGCTCGATGACGTACCAGCCGTCGTAGCCGCGCGATTCCAGTGCCTCGACGACTCCGGCAATGTCCACGTCGCCCTGACCCAGCGGGGTGAACAGGCCCTCCTGCGTTGCCGCCATCAGCGACTTCTGGCGAGCGAGGACCGGCGGTACGAGCGACAGATCCACATCCTTGAGGTGGACGTGTCCGACACGGTCGAAGGCCTTCTTGGCGAACTCCACGGGGTCTTGGCCGCCGATGGCCATGTGCCCGGTGTCGAGGCAGAAGTTCACGTCGCACCCGTTGAGGACCATGTCAATGTCGTCCTTGGTCTCGATAACCGTCTGGACGTGAGAGTGCATGACCTGATTCAGGCCGTACTCGGCGCAGATCTCGTCGACGATGCCGAACATCTCCATCATGTGCTTGCGCTCGTCGGCCGTCAGTGGTGTCGGAACGGACCAGTCCGGGTCGACGACGATCGCCGAGATGAACTCGGTCGCGCCTGCCCGCTTGAAGAGGTCCGCAACACGGTGGGCCTCGGTGATCGTGGTCTCGCGGAAGTCGGGGTTGTGCAGGACCAGCGGGGTGAAGCCACCGATCAGGGTCATGTCGTATTCGCCGAGCGTCGCGCGCACATCCTCGGGGGAGGTGGGCAGGAAGCCCGGAGCCCCGAGTTCGGTGGCCGGGAGCCCGAGCCCGGACATCTCCGTCAGGACGCGCGGGGTGGGAAGCATGGCGCCCCAGCCGGGGACCTCGCAGATGCCCCAGGAGATGGGCGCTGACGCCACGCGGTCGAGGAAGGTGGACATGAACTCCCCAATGATTGGAACGTTCCAACGTTGATGGGCAAATCGTGGCACACTGCCCCAGAAGTGGGCAAGTGGCCCACCCCATCGCGACTGTCGAGCAGCGGGGGGATTGTCGACCGATTCCGCCCCGTATCTCGACACTCGCGGGAAAGAGGGAGGCATGTCGATGCGCGTTGTCGTCATCGGGGCCGGTCGCATGGGCACCATCCGGGCGGAGGACCTCGCGGCCGACGGGCGGGTCGACGAGATCGTTGTCATCAACCGCAACGCCGAGCGCGCCGCCGCGCTTGCCGAGCGGGTCGGGGCGACCGCCGTCGCCTGGCCCCAGGATGTGGCCGACTCCGAGCAATGGCCTGATGCGGATGGCTACATCGTGACCACCGCGACCGATACCCACGCCGACCTCATCGCGACGCTGGCCACCCGCGGCCGGCCACTGCTGATCGAGAAGCCGCTTGCGATGACACTGGAGGAGACCGACGCGCTCGTTGAGCTTGCCGGCCGAACCGGCATGCAGATCGGTTTCCAGCGTCGATTCGATGCCGGAATTCGCGAGGTCAAGCGGGCCATTGAGTCAGGTGATCTTGGTGTCCTCTACACGCTCACCATGACCGCTCACGACATCGCGCCGGGCACGGCCGAATTCATCGCGGGTAGTGGAGGGACCTTCCGGGACATGCTCGTGCACGATCTCGATCTCGCGAGATGGCTCAGCGACTCCGAGATCTCCACCGTCTATGCGACGGGTGCCGTGCGCAACCATCCCGACTACGCAGCGGCGAATGACTACGACGTTGTGGCGGTCCACCTCACCATGGCGAACGGCGTACCCATCATCATCAGCGGCACCCGTCACGACGCGGTGGGCCACGACATTCGGCTCGAGGCCTTCGGGTCGCAGGATTCGCTGTCGGCCGGGCTCAATCACCGCACACCCCTTCACCTTGCCGATGGTGATCTCCCGGTCAATGCCCATCCGTACGCCGGATTCATGGACCGGTTCCGTGCTGCCTTCACTGCCGAAACCAGCGCCTACGTCGACTTCGTCCTCGGTGAGGGAGACAATCCCTGCCCGCCCGAGGCCTCCCGCGCAGCACTCGCGGCAGCCATAGCCTGCGAGATCAGCGCCCGCGAAGGACGACCGGTCGCCATGGCCGAGGTTGAGTGAGTCCGGGCCCTCCTAGGCGCAAGCCCATGCCGACACCATCCTTTGAGCCGACCCGCAGGCGACCGACCCTGCACGACGTCGCCGCGCGCGCGGGCGTCTCGAAATCGCTGGTCTCGCTGGCCCTACGGAACTCACCGAAGGTCTCGGCGGCGAGCCGGGTGGCTATTCTCACCGCCGCCGAGGAGTTGGGGTACCGCCCCAATCGCACCGCGAGCAGTCTGGTGCAGCAGCGCACGCACACCATCGGCGTGCACATCCTGGACCTGCACAACCCGGTCTTCGCCGAGATCCTGGACGGCGTTCACGAGGCTGCTCGACATCATGAGTACTCCACGGTCCTGGTCACGGGAAACGCTGACCGGCAGACCGAGAAGCGAGAGATCACGCGCCTGCTGGAGTCCCGGGTCGAGGGCCTGATCCTCATCGCCCATCGCTTGTCCGACGAGGACGTCGCTGAGATCGCCGCGGAGGTCCCCACGGTTGTGGTCACGTGGCCGATGGAAGGCATCGCGCAACTGGACTCGGTGAGTGGCGATGACGCCCTTGGCATGCGTCTGGGCGTGGACCATCTCGTCGCTCTCGGGCATGAGCGGATCACCCACCTATCGGGCGGGGACAACCGCATCGCGCACGCCCGTCAAGCGGGATACGAGGTTGCGATGGCAGCGCACGGCCTGGCACCCCGCATCGTCTCCGGCGGATTCACTGAAGCCGCGGGATACACCGCTGCGCGGGAGGCCGTCGGCTCGTCAGCTCCGCGCCCAACCGCACTCGTCGTGGCCAATGATCTTGCGGCCATCGGCGCGCTGGCGGCCATGCGTGAGCTTGGCGTCGATGTCCCGGGTGGCATGTCGATCGTCGGCTACGACGGTATGCGCCTGCTCGAGTCCCTGGACGTTACGACGGTGGCACAGCCGCTCGCTGACATGGGGCGGCAGGCAGCTGACCTGCTGATCCAACGCATCAACCAGCCCGGTCGACCTTCGGTTCATAGCCGCGTCGCGACCGGCCTAGTGGCCCGCGGGTCGAGTGGGCCTTGCGCGTTGGCGAGTCCGCTCTAGTCCTCGCGTCGACGGGTACGGAAGCTCGGCGTCGGAAGCTCCGGCAGGCGTTGCACCATGCGGCCGGCCAGTGAAGCGATCTGCATCCCGATGGTGATGGCGATGATCGATGCGGCGAAAACCAGCAGCACCGAAGAGTTGGCATCCAGGCTGAGGTCGTCGAAGGACGGTAGCGATGAGGTGAGCGTCGGGCTCGCCGGGGTGTCTGCGCTCGTGGCCGTGGCTTTCGCATCGTTCGCGGTGCCCGTGACGGCCTCGGCGAGTGCCACGAGTCCGAGGGATCCGGGCACGAGCAGCCAGAACACGGGGGTGAAGAGCACGAAGGCGGGCGTTCCCCGTTTGCTCCGGTCCTGGATGAGGATCGCCACGAACAGACCTACCGCGGCAGCGACTCCGGCGGCCATGACCGCATCGAGCAGCCAGGAAACTAGTTGCTGCACGCTGAAGGCGATGAGCAGCAACACGATCACCGGTGTCACGGACCCGCGGGGCTCGTTGAAGGCGAGAATCTGTCCCGCGGCGTAGATGGCAGCTCCGACCCACGCCATTCCGAGCGGCAGTCGCTGCTCGGTGAGGTCGCCGATGTCGTACGGCGAAACGCTGGCGAGCAGGCCGCCGACGAGGACGCCGAAGGTGAGGACCAGGATCTGCACGATCGAGGAGACAAGTCTCGAAGCGCCCGAGATGATGTGCCCGCTCGCCAACTCCTGGGTGGCACGTGTGATGGCTGCACCGGGGATCAGGGTGATCATGGGTGCGGCGACCACCCGGAGCGGTTGCACGCTGTCGTCAATCAGCGAGCCGAAGCCGAAGACGGCAAACGCGCACACCGCTGCAGCCAGTGGTGGGACCAGCGGTTGAATCGCCGGGTGGCTGTCGGTGATGTGGGTGAGGAAGCCCACGAAGACGCCCCCGAGGAAGGCCATCGCCACGCCCCAGAAGCTGAGACGAAAGACGAGGGCGAATCCGGCCGCGGCCAACCCTCTGCCCAGGATCGTTGCCCACGGCGCGAAGCGCGGCTTCATGTCACGAAGGTGGTCGAGGTCGTCCAGGCCTTCGTCGGGCGTAATTTCGCCCGCCTTGGCCTTCTGGGCGATCTCGTGTACCGCGGCCGCCTGGTCCATACGCAGGACCTTGGGGTTCTCGGCGATCACGCGCGCTCGGCCGATGACAGGGTCATCGAGCAGTACCGCGTTCGGCAGGACAAAGATGCCGAGGTCGGGTCGCCCATGGGCCTCGGTGACCGCGTGCAGACTTCGAGTCACGTCGTCCACGGGGTAGCCGGCGGCGAGTTGCGCGCGGCCCAACTCCAGGACGAAGGCCTCAAGGTCTTCGCCGTCTTCCGGGGGCGCCTCATCGGGCCGTTGACTCACGGGGAGAGCATGCCAGCCGATACCGTCGTGGGGTGGCCGAAGCCGAATTCCAGCGCGATCCGACCTATCGCCCGATCATCAAGGTCGCCAAGACCTTCTTCGCCGGTCTCGGTATCCGATTCGACATCGTGGGTGAGGAGAACATCCCGCTCGTGGGTGGGGCTCTTCTGTCCATCAACCACACGAGCTATCTGGACTTCGCGCTCTCCGGAATCCCGGCAGATCTTCGCGGCAAGCGGCTGGTCCGCTTCATGGCCAAGGACTCGATCTTCCGTCATCGCATCGCCGGACCGTTGATGCGTGGCATGAAGCACATCCCGGTCGATCGTGATCAAGGCTCGCAGTCCTTCCGTGACGCCGTGCGGTACCTGAAGGCGGGTGAAATCGTCGGCATCTTCCCTGAAGCCACCATGAGTCGGTCCATGGACGTCAAGGACATCAAGTCCGGTGCGGTGCGTATCGCGATTGCCGCGGGCGTCCCGCTGATCCCCATGTGTGTCTTCGGCGGTGCGCGCATCCTGTCGTACGACCATCGCGACTTCTCGCGTGGTACGACGGTTGCGATTACTGTCGGCACGCCCATGTATCCCAAGCGCGGCGACAACACTGACGAGCTCACCGAAGAACTCCGCATGCGCATGCGCGAACTGCTCGACGAGACGGTTGCGCGCTACCCGGTGACTGGTTCGCCGTGGTGGGTGCCGCGTCGTCTCGGTGGCACCGCGCCGACGTTGGAGCAGGCCGAGGAACTCGACCGGCAGGCGCGCGCTGAGCGAGCGGCGCGGAAGGCAGCGAAGGCGGCCAAGAAGGGACGCAAGCCACCGCAGGAGTTGGAGGATGACTGATCTCGAGGGTGGCATCGATCCGACGCGGCCATGTTCGAAGGTCGACCCCTTCCGCGCACGCGGGCCGTCCCCTGGTTCAGCGCGGGTGCCCTTGGGATGGCGACGGTCGGAATGGTGTTCGCGCTGACGTGGTCGGTCGAGCCTTTCGGGCACTAGCCTGCGGCGGTGACCTCAACGACGCCCATGGCTGGCCCCCTTACCCCTGAAGCAGTTCGCCGAGCCGTACACGACCTCATGCCGGACCTCCTCGAGGACCTGTCGGCCCTCGTGCGGGTCCCGTCCTGTGCTTTCTCGGGTTTCCCGCGCGAGCCTGTTCACGAAGCCGCCGAGATCACCCGGGCCCTGTTTGCGGCCGTAGGGGCGCAGTCGCGTCTGCTCCCCATCGATGGCGGCGAGCCAGCCGTCGTCGCGGAATTGGGTGCGGGCGAACGCCATGTCGTCCTGTACTCGCACTACGACGTACAGCCCGCGGGCGATCTCGACGCTTGGACGACGAGTCCCTTCGAGCCGACGATTCGCGATGGACGCCTCTACGGTCGGGGCGCAGCAGACGACAAGAGTGGCATCGTGATGCACCTTGGCGCTCTGCGCGCGATGACGCGTCTGCTCGGTGACGTACCGCTGCGTGTTACCGCCCTGATCGAAGGGGAGGAGGAATGCGGAGGTCCGCTGCCGGACTATGTGCTCGCTCACCCGGCGATGGTCGATGCCGATGCGATGGTCGTTGCGGACGTGGGCAATCGGTCCCTGGGCGAGCCGACATTGGTCACCGCCTTGCGTGGCGTCGTGGATGCAACGGTCGAGGTCCGCACACTGCCGCATCCGGCACACTCGGGCATGTTCGGCGGACCCGCACCCGATGCGCTGCTCGCGCTCATCCGCATCTTGGACACGCTGCGCGATGAGGCGGGTGACACGACGGTGCTGTCCGGCTATCCCTGGGAGGGTGCGCCGGTCGATGAGCAGCAGTACCGAGCCGACCTAGGTGTTGCGCCGGATGCGCAGCTGCTCGGCACCGGGCCACTGGCTGATCGACTGGTGACGAAGCCGGCGGTGAACGTCATCGGCCTCGACGCGCCGCCGGTCCACGGCGCCATCAATGCGGTAATCCCGGTGGCTCGGGCAAAAGTGTCGCTGCGGATTCCGCCCGCCACCGATCCCGGCACCGCGATGGCTGCGCTGTGTGAGCACCTGCGTCAAGCCGCGCCGTGGGGTGTTGATGTCGTGGTCACCCCGGGGGAGGAAGGCCGGGGGTGCGCCCTAGAGACCCAAGGCCCGGCGTACGCCGCGGCGCGATGGGCCCTCGGGGCGGCATATGGGCGCGAAGCAAGCGAGGCCGGCGAGGGCGGGAGCATTCCGCTGGTGGCGGCCATCATGGAGGTCGCGCCACGCACGGAGATCTTGCTCATGGGAGCGGAGGACCCAGGCGCTGCCATCCACGCACCGAACGAGTCCGTCGATATCGCCGAACTCGAGTCCATGATCGTTGCGGAGACGCTCTTCCTCCTCCGCCTTGCCGAGACCGTCTAGACGTCGCGCCATTCGGTCGCTAGAGGGTGCCGCGTTCGTCCTTGTGTCGTTGCGTCCACTCGCGCATGCGCGGTGGGTAGCCGACGAGTTGCGTGTCGTACAGCGGGATCTTCCACTTCTTGGCGAGGTCACGAGCCTCGTCGGGGGTCTCGACGCGACGCCGGGTCCACTCACCGTCGTGTGCGACGAGCACGACGGTGGTCTCGGTGGCCATAGTTACCGGCTCGAGGTAGGCCTCAACGCCAGTGCGGGTCTTGGTGAACTCCTCGAGGTGCTTGATGTCCTCGCGCGTGGAGCCCCGGTCCCAGGCAGCGTGTCGCTTGCGTCGGTTGAACAGGCCCATGGTTCTGAGTCTGTCAGGAATTTGCGCGGTACGCCGACAGGGGGCTCTACGCCGACTCGGTGACAGGCACGTCATACAGCGGGTGGAGATGGCTCGGGTATGTCGTGCCGCTCCGGGTGGACGTCCACGTCACGCGACCCTGGTCGTCCTCGCTGATGATGAAGTAGCCAGCCGTAACCGCGAGATGGTCCGGTCCGCAGGCCGCGTGCACGTTGGCCGGTGTCGTGTTGGCCCCATCGAAGTCGATTGCATGGTCGAGCTGGGCCTGCGTGGCCGGCCGGCTGCATGTGTCGGCGGTGCAGGTCAGGTCACGCGCTGCCACAAGGTCGCGCAGAGCCTGACTGGGCCGGTAGCGAGTCGTACCCACTTCGATCAGACGACGTGACCTGTCGTCGAGCAGCCACCGCCGCCACCGTGGAGCGTCGGCGAGGATTTCGCGACCGAGGTTGGCCGGGACCCAGCCGTTGCCGGGGACGAATCCGGGCTCGTCGGACAGACCGAGGGCGGTCGCGATGTCGATCACGACAGCGGCATCGGCTCTCGGCCGTGACCCGGGTGCGGATGCGTCCGGAAGTGCGCCGTCTGGTGCGAGCCACGGGTCGCTGTGGACGGTGCCGGCAAGGTTGCCAGCACGAATCCCCACGCCGCTGTGGACGGGCTCCTCCCCTCGAGCCAGTGCGCTCAACCGCGCCATCGCCTCGCGTACGGCGTCCACGCGAACGGCGCCCGGCCGTCGCTCTTCGTCGGCGAAGGCTTCCGGCGCTGCGTCCATGACCGCCTTGCGGACTCGGGCAACATCGAGCACGTCGCGATGGATGGTGGAGATCAACGCATGGGGTCCGGTAATCGCCAAGCGGGACTGGCCGTCTGACAAAGTCCACATCCCCACGTCACGCTGAGCGGACTTCTCACGGGTGCGCTCGGTGACTCCGTCGGCATCACGATGAGAGACGGACTTGCGGAGCCGGTCGGTGAGGCGCCGGGGATGATCGGTCGCCGCGTATGGCAGCACATCACCCAACACGGCGGGTCGAATGCCGCGGGGAACCTCGGCGAGTTCCTTCTCGGCCACACGCAGGTGGCCGTAGCCCCAGTGTCCGGCCCAAGCGGCGCCCAGGGCCTCGGGAATCTCTTCGGCGAGGAAACGGCTGCTCTCGACGCGGCGACCGGCCGTGCGGGTGGAGACACGGGTAGCCAGACTCACCTCGAGGGTGATGGCCCGTTCGCGGGCTTCCCATACCTGTGACCGCGCCTCGGTCTCGACACGCAGCCTCTCCCCAGGGGCGGCGCTGGCTACCTGTGCGTCGACGAGTTCGTCCTTGATGAGGGCATCGACATCGTCCTCGGGCCAGCCGGTGGTGGGTCCGCACACCGCCACCAGGGCGATCGAGGTGAAGGCCTCGAACCACGCTGCCTGTGCCTGGACGGCGCGCAGGAACCGCACTCGGTCGTGGGCATTGAGGTGGGCCAGGTCCGCCTGCTCCAGCAGACCGAGAGCGGAGCCACCGATCTGTCCTTCGGCGGCGAGATCGAGCAACTGCGCATCGCGTGGGGCCGAACGCTCCGGTGGTTTGCTGAGGGCTGCCGCAATGGCGGCCGGCGCACGCGGGTCGACACTGATCGGTTGTTCGTTGCGCGACTGTTCAGATCCAGGCTGCATGACCTGACGCTACGTCGGGGGTCTGACATTGACGCTCTTGCGTGGTGTCATCCCAGCGCGGGTGCGGGGATCGGTGCTAGTGCCGTATCAACCGTGGCGAACCGCTCGACGACGTCACTGGCCGACGCACCCGAATCGACATACGCGGCCCAGTCCGTGGCTGCCGTCGCGATCTCTTCTCGAGATCGACCGACGAAGTTCCACCACATCGTCAGCGGCTCACCAAGGGGAAGGCCACCGAGCAGTAGAAGTCGCGTCGGTTCGAGAGTCTCCACGAGCAGTTCGGCTGGGTGCCTGCGCAGGTCCAGGAGTTGGCCCTCGGCCACGACCGTGCCGTCCACGCGCGCCCTTCCGTGCACGACGTACACGGCGTACTCGAAATCCGATCGCAGGGAATGCGTCGACGCGCCCGCCTGCAGATCGAAGTCGACTCCCATCAGCGGAGTGTCAACGGCCGCGGCGGACTCTGCGCGGGCGTAGTCACCGATCATGACGGTGGCGTTGCCGTGCCCGACGTCGACGACGGGCAGGTCAGCAAGGTGCGAGAACGACGATGGGCCATGACGGGTCTGCTCCGGTTGGGCAATCCACAGTTGTACGCCGTGCAGTGTGCCGCGGGCGCGCACTGACTCTTCGGCGTGGACGATGCCGTGCCCGGCGGTCATGAGGTTGAGCTGACCGGGCCGGATGAGTTGATCGGAGCCAAGGGAGTCGGTGTGTCTGACCGACCCCTCGACGAGCCACGTCACGGTCTGTAGGCCGATGTGCGGATGCGGCCCAACGTCGAGCCCGCTGGTCTCGGTCACCACCTCCGGTCCCATGTGATCGGCGAAGCACCAGGCGCCGACGGTGCGCATGCCGACCCGCGGTAACGCTCGTCGAACCGCGAACCCGCCCACGTCCGCCGCGCGTGCATCGAGCACGCGCGCGGACGTACCGTCAGGCGTCGGGGGTGCTGCCATTGACCGCGGAGTGGGCCGCGGGAATCGACCCGAGTCGACCAGCCTGGTAGTCCTCAAACGCCTGCATGAGTTCTTCCTTGGTGTTCATGACGAAGGGACCGTAGGCGGCAACCGGCTCGCGGATGGGCTGGCCGCCGAGGATGAAGACGTCAAGCCCGTTCACGCGGGATTCCTGGACCGGGTCGGCGGCCACGGTGATCGTGTCGCCGGATCCGAGCACGGCCAGTTGGCCGGACTTCAACGGCCGGCGCGCTGGTCCGCTGCTGACGGCTCCGTTGCCGGACAGTGCGTAGACGAGTGCGTTGTAGTCCGGTCGCCATGGCAGCGTCACTTCAGCGCCCGGGGCAATGGTCGCGTGGATGAGCGTGATCGGCGTGTAGGTCATGCCTGGACCGCTGACCCCCGCCATTTCCCCGGCGATGATGCGCAGTAGCGCACCGCCGTCGGTGGACGTCGCCAGACCGACCTGGCCGGACCGCAGGTCCTGGTAGCGGGGCTCGGCCATCTTCAAAGTGCGGGGGAGGTTGACCCACAGTTGCAGGCCGTGGAAGAGGCCACCGCTGACAACGAGGTGCTCCGGGGGCTTCTCGATATGCAAGATGCCGGCGCCGGCAGTCATCCACTGGGTGTCGCCGTTGGTGATCTCGCCGCCACCGCCGTGTGAGTCAGCGTGTTCGAAGATGCCGTCGATGATGTAGGTGACGGTCTCGAAGCCGCGGTGCGGATGCCAGGGAGTGCCCTTGGGCTCGCCCGGGGCATATTCCACCTCGCCCATCTGGTCCATGTGGATGAACGGGTCGAGCGCGCGCATGTCGACACCGGCGAAGGCGCGGCGTACCGGGAAGCCCTCGCCCTCGAAGCCCTGGGGCGCCGTCGTGAGCGAGACGACCGGCCGGTCGACGAGGTGCGGATCCGTCGCGGGTACGCGTGGCAGAGCAAGGGTGTTGTCGACGGTCACGGCGGGCATGCGGTCCTCCCGGGGCTAAGGCAAAGTAGTTGAGCGTTGAATTACATGATACCGTGGTTCCCATGGATGTCCAGTCGGCGATGCCTGCTCTCTACCTCGGGCACGGCGCCCCGCCCCTCCTTGACGATCCGACGTGGACCGGCGAACTTGCGACGTGGGCCGCGAACCTTCCTCGCCCCACCGGGATCCTCATCGTGAGCGCCCATTGGGAGGCGGCCCCGATCATGCTCTCGTCGCCGCAGGCCGGCACACCGCTGGTCTATGACTTCAGCGGCTTCCCCATGCACTACTACGAGATGACCTACGCCACTCCGGATGCGAGCGCGCTCGCGGAGTTAGTGCGTAGCGTCCTGCCCGACCACTACGGCGTACACGAGCACCTGTCCCGCGGCCTGGATCATGGGGCCTGGGTGCCGCTGAAGGTGATGTACCCGGCCGGTGCTATCCCGGTTCTCCAGATGTCGATCCCGTCGCACTCCCCCGAGACCCTTCTCGATCTC
>JALQUH010000217.1 GCA_023263845.1 Candidatus Nanopelagicales bacterium
CGCGCACCGGCTACACCTTCGGCGGCTGGTCCCTGACCGACGGCGGATCCGCCGTGACCTGGACGAGCAATGCCTACGCCCCGGTGGGCTACGGCAACCTCACGATGTACGCCCTCTGGACGGCAAGCACCTACACCATCACGCTCGTGGCCAACGGTGGCACGGTCACACCGACATCGGTGTCGGCGGTCTTCGGGTCGAGTGTGACGATTCCGACGCCGTCACGGGGTGGCTACACGTTCACCTCGTGGTCCGGTTCGGACAGTGCCTCGTACTCGTCGGGCGCGCAGATGTGGTCGACGGCGCAGGACGTGACCCTGACGGCCCAGTGGTCGCCGATCTCCTACACCGTGACGTTCGACTCCAACGGTGGCACATCGGTGACCGACGGGTCCTACTCCACCGGCGGAACGGTCGCTGAGCCCACAGCGCCGACGCGCACCGGCCATACCTTCGGCGGCTGGTCCCTGACCGACGGCGGATCCGCCGTGACCTGGACGGGCAACGCCTACTCGCCGGTGGGCTATGGCGACATCACGATGCACGCGCTGTGGACGGCCGAGTCGTACACGGTCTCGTTCGATGCGAACTCCGGATCGGGCTCCGCCTCGGCGATCACCGCCACCTACGGAACATCCGTGTCGCTGCCGGGGGCTGCTGACTTCACCCGCACCGGTTACCTGCTATCGGGGTGGAGCACCTCCTCATCAGGGTCGGCCGAGTTCGGGACAGGCACCCAGACCTGGCTCACCGACTCCGGTGCCAACGGTGCGTCAGACGTCCTCTATGCGGTGTGGACCGCGGAGTCGTATACGGTCTCGTTCGATGCCAACGGCGGCTCGGGCTCTGCTGCCGATGTGTCGCCGACCTATGACGCGTCGGTGACGCTTCCGGGTTCGGCCGAGTTCTCCCGCAATGGACACGCCTTCTCCGGCTGGGCCACGTCGCCCTCGGGCAGTGTCGTGTACTCGTCGGGCTCGGTCACGTGGGCCACCGACGCGGGGGCGAACGGCGCGACGGACACCCTCTACGCCGTGTGGACTCCCGAGTCCTACACGGTCGCGCTGGACGCCAATGGGGGAAGTGCGGGTAGCGGTGCGGCAACCAGCATCTCGCCGACCTACGGCCAGTCGGTGACCCTTCCCGGCTCCTCAGACTACACGCGGACCCACTACACGTTGGCGGGCTGGAGCACGGCCAGCTCGGGTGCTGCTGAGTATGCGACGGGATCGGTGACGTGGGCCACGGATGCCGGGGCAAACGGGGCGACCGACACGCTCTACGCGGTCTGGACCCCTGACACCTACACGGTCGCCTTCGAGGAGAACGGCGGATCGACGGTCGCCGACACGACCTTCGAAGCCGACGGAACGGTGGCGGAGCCGACGGCGCCCACCAAGGCCGGGGCGACGTTCGTCGGCTGGTCGGCAACCAGCGTCGGCACCACGCCGCTGACCTTCCCGTATGCGCCGGGTGTCTACGTGCCGATCTCGCTGTATGCCATCTGGGGCCAGGGGCAGTCGATCTCGTTCGCCGA
>JALQUH010000273.1 GCA_023263845.1 Candidatus Nanopelagicales bacterium
ACTGGGTGCGCGAGGGGGGAGTTGAACCCCCACACCCTTTCGGGCACACGGACCTGAACCGTGCGCGTCTGCCTATTCCGCCACTCGCGCGTTGCCCGGCGTGCCGAGCCATAGAAGGGTACAACCCCAGAACCGGTACCCCCAAGGGGCTCCCGAGGTGCGCTACTCCTCTCGGCGCTCGTGCTCCGGTGCCATGTGACCGCCGATCAGTACGCCGATGACGAAGATCATCATCAATGCGGTCATCACCGAGTTCTGGAAGGCCGGCGCCATCCCGTTCCACTTGGAGTTCAGGTACATGATGAACCAATTGCCGCCGACCGTGATGAAGCCGAAGAAGAAGACCAGTAGGCCGGTGGTCCCGCCCGCGAAGGTCCACTTCTGCGCCCGACCCCACCGAGGACAGGTTGATGACCGACGAAGCCCCAGGATTCCACCGATGAGCAACAGGATGCCGGTGATGGTCTCCCCCGCGATGATGCCGATGTAACTGATGACCTGGAACCAGGTGGCATCAATGAATCGCCACTCGAACCCGCTGTCGGCGGGCACGCCGTCACCGCTGAGCACCCCCTGGACGAAGGGCCAGTTGCTGGCATTGGGATTGACCGGATTGGTGATGTTGTCGAAAGCGACGACCAGGTAGTACGCCGCGGTCATGAGCACGAAGATCGAAGCAACGACGCGCGCAGTGCGCCAGACAGACCAATTCATGTTTCCTCACGCTAACTACTTGAGCCGACCATGTGGGGGATTTCAGGGCACATCGGCGTCGCCTAGATTGACCCCGTGGTGCAGATCGGCAACTCCGGAATCGACATCTCCCGCGTGGTGCTGGGAGGCAACGTCTTTGGGTGGACGGCTGATGAGGAGTCGTCGTACAGCGTCCTTGATGCGTACGTCGAAGCAGGTGGCAATGCGGTCGACCTCGCCGACTCCTACCCGCACTGGGCACCAGGGTGCCGAGGCGGTGAGTCCGAGGAGATTGTGGGTCGATGGATGGACGCACGGGGCAACAGGGCCGAGGTTGTCCTCGCCACCAAGGTGGGCAAGTTTCCTGAAAACTACGGCCTGACCCGCGAACAGATCAACGCCGGACTCCAGGGCTCACTCGAACGCCTGCGGACCGACTACGTCGACCTCTACTACTGCCACATGGACGACCCGCAGACCCCACTGGAGGAGACCCTCGAAGCCCTCGCCGAACAGATCGAGGCCGGTCGTATCCGGGCGATCGCTGCTTCGAACTACTCGCCCGACCGACTCGCCCTTGCACTGGGCACATCAGATCGCCTCGGCCTGCCGCGCTTCGTTGCCGTCCAACCGCAGTACAGCCTGGTCGTTCGCGATGAGTTCGAAGGGTCGCTTCAGAATCTTTGTGAGCGCGAAGGGCTGTCCTGCCTGCCGTTCTGGCCCTTGGGGGCCGGTTTCCTCACCGGCAAGTACTCCTCCGACGACATTGGCGAGGTGCCCCGCGCACGCCACGTTGCGCAGTTCTTCACCGAACGCAACTGGCGGATTTTGAACGTCGTCCGGGAGATTGCCGAGTCGCACAGAGTTGAACCCACCACGGTCGCGTTGGCCTGGACCTTGACACGGCCAGCAGTCGCCGCGCCGGTTGCATCGGTGTCGCGAACATCCCAACTTCCCGCGCTCATGCGGTCGATGACTCTCGAGCTCACCGCAGACGACCTAGACCGACTAGATGAGGTATCCGCGCCATGAAGCCATCTGCCCACTAGGGGAACGTGGCGCCGCAGCACCCATAGACAGTCGTGCCATGCGGGATGGTCGGCGGGTCGGGTCATAATGTCCATATGGAGTCGGGGGATGATCGTGATGAGGCTGATTCACGCCCCCGTGCTGAGATTGAGTCCGGATCCGGACTGACCGAGGCTGACATCCGCGGTCGCATCGGTTGGGGCCTGGTCATCGTCCAATTCATCCTGCTCATTGCCCTGGTGCTGCTCCCCAAGCGCCGCGGCCTCGATCTGCCCCCGGACTTCCTCGACATCCTCGGTATCGCGCTGATGATCGTCGGACTCGCGATCGTGCTCATCGCCTTCCTTGGCCTCGGTAGCGCCCTGACCGCAACCCCCATCCCCTTGACGTCCGCGGCCCTGCGAACAGGGGGGATCTACTCGGTCGTTCGCCACCCCATTTACGTCGGGCTTCTCATGGCAGCCCTGGGATTCACCCTGGCGGTCGGATCGATCTGGCAGGTCTTCGTTCTCGTTCTCCTGGGCGTCTTCTTCGCCGGCAAGGCACTGTGGGAGGACCGCCTGCTCGCCGAGAAGCATGGCGCCCCCTGGTTCGACTACGCCGACCACGTGGGCGGCTTCTGGCCCCACCTCCGCCGCGACCACTGAACTCCCCTGCCACTGACTGGGGAGTTGTTCACGGCTGTCGCCTCAAAAACCCCGACAACGCGCCACTCAGCGGGGGTGTTAGCGGCTCCGGGTCGTAGGATCGCGGGGTGGGCCTGTTGGATCGCTTCGAGGACCGTCTCGACAAGATGGTGAACGGCGCATTCGCGCGCGCCTTCAAGTCCGAGGTTCAGCCGGTGGAATTGGCCGCCGCCATCCAAAAGGAGATGGACGACCGCTCGGCGATCGTCGCCCGAGGCCGCACCGTCACCCCCAACGTCTTCACCTTGGATCTCTCCCCCCACGACGACGAGCGCTTGAGTGTCTACCGCGACACCCTGCAGACCGAACTCGCCACGGTCGTCACCGAGTACGCCGAGGAACAGTCCTACGCCCTCATCGGTCCCGCTGAGGTCCACCTCGACGTCGACGAGTCACTGGAGACGGGCATCTTCCGCGTGCACTCCGAGGCGCGAGCCGCGGTCGTCAGTGCCAAGACCAGCGACGTTGCTCCCGGTCAGCCCTTCCTCGAGATTGGCGGAACGGCGTACCCACTCGTTCGCGCCGTCAGCCGACTCGGCCGCGGCACCGACGCCGACATTCGCGTGGAGGACCCGGGGGTCTCGCGCAATCACTGCGAAATCGTGCTCGGCACACCAGCGATCGTGCGCGATCTCGGCTCCACCAACGGCACCATGATCGACGGTTCACGCGTTACCCAGGCAGCCCTCGTCGACGGATCAACCATCGTCATCGGCACGACCTCGATGGTCTATCGGACGGGCTGATCCGGTGACGGAGTTCGCCCTCACGCTGCTGAGGCTCGCATTCCTAGGTGCGCTGTGGCTCTTCATCATCATCACCGTCGTCGCCCTGCGCCGTGACCTCCTGCAACCGCGCGAGTCAAAGCCAGCCACCGTGCCAGCTAAGCCGACGAAACAACCCAAGCCCGCGAAGCAGCCCAAAGCCAAGAAGGCCAAGGCCGTCAAGGAACCCGCGCGCCCCGGGCCCACCCTCGTGGTCACCGAGGGCCCGCTCCAGAACACCGTCATTCCCTTAGGTACCGCGCAAATCACCATCGGGCGCGCGCCGGACTCAACCCTGGTTATCGACGACGACTACGCGTCGAGTCGACATGCGCGCATCTACCCCAGTGAGGGTGGCTGGATCGTCGAGGACCTCGGCTCCACCAACGGCACGTGGATCGATCGCACGCGCATCACCTCACCGACGATCCTCGCCCCCGGCGCCCCGCTGCGTATCGGCCGCACAACCTTGCAGTTGCAGGGGTAGTCATGCCTCTCGCACTGCGCTACGCCGCGCGTTCCGATGTCGGTCAGGTCCGCAAGGGCAATGAGGACTCCGGTTACGCCGGACCGCGATTGCTCATCGTCGCCGACGGCATGGGCGGCCACGCGGCCGGTGAACTCGCAAGCGCCACCGCGGTCGCCACGCTGGCTGAGATGGCCGACGATGAACTCGAACAGGGTGAGGCGCTCACCCGACTCGCTGCCGCCGTAGACGCGGCCGGCGCCAGCATCGGCGAAGTCGTCGCTGACAGCCCGGAACTCGCCGGGATGGGCACCACGGCGACGGCCCTGTACTGGCTGCCCGACGAAGTCAGCGCCAAGATCGCCGTCGTCCATGTCGGCGACTCGCGCGCCTATCTCCTGCGGGACGGTGAACTCAGTCAGATCACTCACGATCACACCTACGTCCAAACCCTCGTGGATGCAGGGCGCATTAGTGAGGATGAGGCAAGCGTCCATCCGCGGCGCAACCTACTCATGCGCGCCCTGGACGGCGTGCAGCCGGTCGAGCCAGACCTGTCCATTCGCGAAGCGCGGACGGGCGATCGCTACCTCATTTGCAGCGATGGTCTCACCGGCACGGTGAATAACGATGAGATCGCAGAGATGCTCGGCAGCGGTGAGCCAACGGGCACGGTCATCGAACTTGTTGAACTTGCCCTTTCTCGGGGAGCGCCAGACAACGTGACGGTTGTGGTCGCGCACGTGGTCAAGGGCACCATCGAGCCCGACGCTGAACCCGTCGTGGTCGGTGCCGCCGGTGAGCCGCGAGTGCGTGCGCAACTCCCGAGGGTGCATTTCCCCTCCGACGCCCAACGCGACCCCAACGCACCGGACCTTCCCCCAGACACAGAGGGCCCACCGACCTCAGAGATGCCGACCATCGATGCGGATCTGGTCATCACGACGCCAACGGAGCCGCGTCTGTCACCACGAACCCGCAAAACGCTCGTCTGGGCCGGCATTATCTCCGTCACCGTTGTGGTCCTACTCGCCATCATCGGAACCATGAGCGCACTGTGGGTCCGAGCCCAGTGGTATGTCGGTGTCTCCGGCGACAACGTCGCGATCTACCAGGGAGTTCCCGGTTCCCTCCTCGGCTTTCCCCTGCAAACGACGTACTCGGTGTCCGAGGTTCGAGTGGAATCCTTGCCGAGTTTCGATGCGAACCTGGTGCGCAACGGCATCATCACCGACAGCCCCGAAAGTGCGCAACGCATCGTCGGCGATCTCTTCGGTCGCGCCTGCCTTACCCTGCCCGAGCCGCCCGAGTGTCGGATACTGCAATGAGCACGACCGAGCAGACGTCCACACAGCGCACTCGACGAAATCTTGAACTTGTCCTCATTGTGATCGCTTGGGGGATCGGCGTACTCGGCACCCTTCAGGTGGGTTGGGCCACCGAGGAGGGAATCCATCCGCGCTTCTGGATCACCGCTGGTGTTGTCGGGCTACTTGCCCTCATTACGCACCTCATCGTGAGATGGCGAGTGCCTTATGCCGATCCGTTCATGCTGCCGATCGCAACACTGCTGACGATTCTCGGGCTCGTCATGATCTACCGCCTCGACGTGGCTGCCCTCCAACGCGCGGCTCGCCTCGACAATCCCGCACCGACACCGGATGTCTACAACCAACTCATTTGGTATGGCGTCGCGAGCCTGCTGTTCGTCCTGGTCCTGCTCACCATTCGCGACCATCGGATCCTGCAGCGTTACACCTACACCGCAGGGCTTCTCGGTGTGATCCTGCTGCTCCTGCCCCTCGCTCCGGGGATCGGTGCCACTGTCAACGGTGCCACCCTGTGGGTGCGCATTGCTGGCTTCACCTTTCAGCCGGCTGAAGCGGCGAAGATCCTGCTCACCATCTTCTTCGCTGGATACCTCGTCGTCACGCGGGACTCCCTCGCCCTGGTACGCACCCGTGTACTGGGTGTTCCCCTGCCACGCGCCCGTGATCTTGGCCCGATCCTCATCGTGTGGGCTGTATCGCTCGGTGTTCTGGTCTTCCAGCGCGATCTCGGCACCTCACTGCTGTTCTTCGGCCTCTTCGTCGGCATGCTCTACATCGCCACGCAGCGCTGGTCCTGGCTCGTCCTAGGCTTCCTGCTCTTCGCCGTCGGATCGGTCGGCGCTTACCTGCTCTTCGGTCACGTGCGCACCCGGGTGCAGATCTGGCTCGATCCGTTCGCCTACGCCGACACCGGCGGCTATCAGATCGTGCAGTCGCTCTACGGATTCGCCAATGGTGGGCTCTTCGGTACCGGCCTTGGTCGCGGCCACCCTGAGCTCGTGCCCTTCGCCAACACGGACTTCATCACCGCCGCGCTCGGCGAGGAGCTCGGACTCACCGGCGCCTTGGGCATCGTGCTGCTCTACGGAATCCTCATCGAACGCGGGCTACGCACCGCCGTAGCCGTTCGCGACCCGTTCGGACAGCTTCTGGCTGCTGGTCTATCCATCACCCTTGGCATCCAGGTCTTCGTCATCATCGGCGGCGTTACGCGCCTCATTCCGCTGACCGGCCTGACGACTCCGTTCCTCTCCTACGGAGGTTCATCCCTGGTCGCCAACTGGGTCATCATCGCGCTACTCCTGGTGATCTCTCACCGAGCCCGGCGGCCCGCTGGCGTCTCCAACCCGCAGGGATCATCGGCGGAATACGCCACCCAGGTGGTCCGACGATGACGCGATCGATCCGCCGTATCGGGCTCGTACTCATGGTGCTCTTCCTCGCTCTGTTGGCCAATGTCACCTTCATTCAGGTCTTCCAGGCCGACAACTACCGTGGCCGTGCGGACAACCAACGCGTTCTGCTCGAGGAATACGAGCGCGAGCGTGGGCCGATCCTCACCGGCCCCGAGGCGGTGGCCCTGTCAGAGAAGACCAAGGGCAAGTACCGCTGGCTGCGGGTCTACCCCGAGGGTGAGCAGAATGCCGCCGTCACCGGCTTCTACTCCATGGTCTATGGAGCCACCGGCCTTGAGCGCACCGAGAATGACGTGCTCTCGGGCTCGTCGGACCTCTTCTTCGTCGATCGGGTCCAGCAGTTGGTGGCCGGGCGCCAGCCGCGCGGTGGCGCGGTAACGACGACGATTGACCCGGCGGCCCAGGCGGTGGCGTGGGAGGGCTTGCGTGGCACACGCGGAGCCGTCTACGCCATTGAGCCATCGACTGGGCGCACCCTGGTCCAAGTCCAGTCTCCTTCCTTCGATCCCAACATCTTGTCTTCGCACGATCCACAGTCCATCCGCGAGTATTACGAGCAACTGCTCGACGATCCCGCACAGCCGCTGATCAACCGGCCGATCGTCGCGCTCAACCCACCGGGTTCGACGTTCAAGTTGGTGACCGCTGCGGCCGCCCTCTCCTCTGGGCGCTTCACGATGGACTCCGTGCTTCCTGGTCCCGCCGAGTACGACCTGCCGCTGTCGTCGAGGACACTGCGGAATTGGACCGGTGAGGACTGCGCTCCCGGTGGTCAGATCACCCTCGAGCAGGCACTTGCCGTGTCGTGCAACACCGCATTCGCGTGGCTCGGAAATGAACTCGGTCCGGACGCACTGCGTGCCCAAGCCGAATTGTTCGGTTTCGACACTAAATTCGAGACGCCGCTGCGCGCATCGACCTCTCGCTTCCCCGAGGACCCGGACGAGCCACAGACAGCTATGAGTGCCATCGGGCAATTCGACGTACGTGCAACGGCCATGCAGATGGCCATGGTGGCCGCGGGCATCGGCAACAACGGTGTCGTCATGCAGCCCTACTTGGTGCAAGAGATTCGCGCACCCGACTTGAGCATCCTGCGCACCTTTGACCCACAACAGTTTGAAATCGCGCTGTCCAGTGAGAATGCGCGGCAGATGCAGTTGATGATGATGGCTGTTGTTGACGATGGCACTGCCGGCATTCTCCAGGGGATTTACGATGCCGAGGGCAATCTGGTTCGGGTCGGTGCCAAGACCGGCACCGCCCAAACCGGACGCGATGGCGAGCAGCCGGTGTCATGGATGGTGGCGATGGCCCCGGCCACAAACCCCAAGATCGCCGTTGCCGTCGTTGTGGAGGACGGCGGCCAGGCAGAACTCAGCGGAGGGGCTATCGCAGGCCCCATCGCCCGGGCCGTTATTGAGGCGGCGCTGCAATGAGACCGGCATCACCGGGAACGTCCTGGGACACTGGTGCGTCAGGTTCTCTGGACCACAGGAGGCAGGCGTGACACCAGATCCCGGCGTGGGCCGGACACTGGGCGACCGATACGAGCTCGTATCGGTCATTGGCCGTGGCGGAATGGCTGAGGTGTGGGAAGCACGCGACACGCGTCTGGGACGTCGTGTTGCCATCAAGATCCTGCGCCCCGATCTGGCACGCGATCCTGCCTTCCAGGCGCGCTTTCGCCGCGAGGCACAATCGGCCGCCTCACTGAATCATCCCAATATCGTGGCTGCATACGACACCGGTGAAGACATCTTCATCGACGGAACCGAGTCCACCGTCGTGCCCTACATCGTCATGGAGTACGTCGACGGAATGACGCTGCGACAGATCCTGTCCAGTGGTCGTCGACTTCTTCCGGAGCGCTCCCTGGAGATCGCTGCCGGGACTCTCAGTGCCCTTGACTACGCGCATCGTCACGGCATCGTGCATCGCGACATCAAGCCGGCCAACGTCATGCTGACCCGCACCGGTGACGTCAAGGTCATGGACTTTGGCATCGCTCGCGCGGTCAACGATTCCGGCAACACGATGACATCGGCCCAGACCGTGATGGGCACCGCCCAGTATCTGTCGCCCGAGCAGGCACGCGGCGAGGTCGTCGATGCACGTTCGGATTTGTACTCCGCCGGCGTTGTGCTGTACGAACTCCTTACCGGCCAGCCGCCGTTCACAGGCGACTCACCGGTGTCGATCGCGTACCAGCACGTGAGCGAGCAGGCGACTCCTCCGTCGGTACTGGACCCAACGCTGCCGCGCGATGTCGATGCCGTCGTGATGCGTTCGCTGGCTAAGAGCCCGGACGAGCGCTATCAAACGGCTGCTGACTTCCGCGCTGACGTCGAGCGCGCCGTCATGGGTGCCCCTGTTTCGGCCGCGATGGCGGCGGCTGTCCCGCTGATCGCCAACGACGCGACACAGCAACTCGCCCCGGTCGCTGCCGGTGCCGGGGTCGCTGGCGCTGCCGCGGCGGCCTACGCGATCGACACCGAGCCTGCGCACGGGCGCCGGGCCCAGCGGGGCGCCGGCTTCGTGGCCGCGGTGACCATCGGTGTCCTCGCCATCATCGGCATCGGCATCCTCGCGGCCACCTTGGTGCTCAACCGCACGGCAGCGAACACGGTTTCGGTGCCCGATCTGAGCGGACTCACCATCAAGCAGGCGACCTCGGTGCTTGACCGCGCTGGTCTCGTGCTCGGGTCGCAGACACCGGAGGTCTCACAGAAGCCGGTCGACACCATCATTGGGCAGCAACCGATCGCCGGGGAGCAGCTCGAGGAGGGTCAGGCCGTCAACGTCACAGTGAGCGCGGGCAAGGAGAAGACGATCGTCCCGCCCTTGATCGGACTGACATCGGTCGCGGACGCCGAGACCGCTCTCACGGATGCCAAACTCGTGCTCGGTGCGGTGACCGAGCAGGACGCGTTGGAACCGGCGGGTTACGTGCTCTCGCAGGACCCGGTCGAAGGTTCCTCACTCGACGTCGGCGGGGCAGTCAATATCGTCGTGTCTTCTGGCAAGCAGGTGGTGCCCTCGGTCGTGGGACAGCCGGAGGAAAATGCGCGCGCGGCCCTGTCGAGTGCCGGCTTCGATGTCTTCGTCGTCTACCAGGAGACGTCGACAGTGCCCCAGGGCGTCGTACTGGAACAGGATCCGGTCCCAGGTTCGCCGGCCGAGAAGGGCACCACGGTGACGCTGGTGGTGGCGATCAATCCGACGCCGACCCCAACACCAACACCCACGCCGGAACCAACGCCGACGCCGGAACCAACGCCGACGCCGGAACCAACGCCGACGCCGGAACCGACACCGCCGGGCCCCGACCCCAGCGTCGCCCCCTCCTGATCCCTTGGCTAGGAGCCGATGACGGGAGCCAGGCCCTGGGCGCGCGACGGTGCATCGGCGTCGCCGCAGACTGCCAGCCAGTTCGCGAGCAGCGTGTGGCCGCCCTCGGTCAACACCGACTCGGGATGGAATTGCACGCCCTCAACCGCTAGTTCGCGATGACGCAGCCCCATGATGACGCCGCTGTCTGTCCGGCCAGTCACCTCAAGGACGTCCGGCACACTCTGGGGCGATACGGCTAGCGAGTGATAGCGCGTCGCGGTGAATGGCTCGGGCAGACCCTCGAGTACGCCGACTCCCTCGTGGTGGACCTGCGACGTTTTCCCGTGCAGGAGTTCGGGGGCACGTTCGACCACCCCTCCGTACGCGGCGGCAATCGCCTGATGGCCCAAACAGACACCGAAGATCGGGATCCGTCCCGCGCACTCACGCACGACGTCCATGCACACTCCAGCATCCTCAGGGGTGCCGGGACCGGGGGAGAGCAGCACCCCGTCGTACTCCAACACCTCGTCGATCGACACCTCGTCATTGCGGCGTACGTCGACGTCCGCGCCAAGTTGTGCGAGGTACTGGACGATGTTGAAAACGAACGAATCGTAGTTGTCGATGACGAGGATGCGCGTCATGACGTCACGCGGAGACTCGAATAGATGCCCCCACCATGGCCTCGTGCGACCCCCTCACCTCGCGCTGGGGTGTTGCCACGCGCGCTACCGCCACCGAGTGGAGACAACGAACCCCGCGGTAATGAAGGCAAAACCAATGAGGACGTTCACCAGGGCGCTGAGGTCCTTCATGATCGGAATATCGGGACCGGCGATGTAGAACAGGACGATCCACACCAGGCCGATGACGAACAACGCCACCATAGTCGGCGCCACCCACGGCTCCGATCCGATCTTGACCGCCTTGCGCTCAGTCTTGTCGGTGGGCGGGGTGTAGTCATCGCGCTTGCGACGCTTGGACTCCGGCACGAGGTTCCTCCTTGAGGCCGATCAGCCCCATCGAACGATAGACGTGCTCAGGGTACCTAGG
Source organism: Candidatus Nanopelagicales bacterium (assembly GCA_023263845.1). GTDB lineage: Bacteria > Actinomycetota > Actinomycetes > S36-B12 > S36-B12 > Mxb001. Next base: position 10,774 of record JALQUH010000273.1, read on the forward strand.
CCGCCCCCAACTAGCGCGGTCACCCACTCCGTTGTGGGACCGTTGGGTTGACTTTCCCGAGCCCACAACCACCAGCAACGTTCGAACATCAGTGACTGAATGACAGGCTTGTAGTTAGTCCCCAACTGGGGACAACACTGTGGATATCCCCCATTGCCGACACCCATGTCGACCCATCGAGGCACGAAACCGGCTATCCCACGCCCACCGGAGCCAACAAGTCCCACACCTGGCCCGTTCGCCACACGGTCACCACGATGAGCCCCATGCAGATGGCTAGGACGCCGAGCACCTGCCACAGGACGCGACTGCTTCGGAACATCGGAGGGGTCCACACGAAGACCCCTGCGACAAGTGCGCCGACCACCAAGCCCCCGAAATGGGCTCGCCAGTCCACTGAGGGACTGATGAATCCGATCACGACGTTGACCGCCAGGAGGATCAGGACCTGCCGAATATCCCACCGCAATCGTCGACCGGCCACGATCAGCGCCCCCATCAAGCCGAAGATGGCTCCGGACGCCCCTACGGAGACCGTGCGAGGATCGGAGAACACGTACGACGCGATGCTGCCGCCAAGGGCCGCCACGAGATACAGCACGACGAACCGCACATGGCCTAGAACTCGCTCAAGCGTGGGGCCAAGGGCGAAGAGCACGTACATGTTGAAGGCCACGTGCAACAAGCCACCGTGTAAGAACGCGGCGGTGATGAGTCGCCACCACTCGCCGTACAGAACGATGCCAAATGGCCACATACCGAAGTTCTCGGCCAGTTCATTGATGCCGAGGAGGAACGAGACGCCGAAGAGCGCGACATTGATGGCGATCAATGAATACGTGACATAGGGGCGAGTAATGAGCGGGCCACCAACGACCGTCACTGGTTGCCGAACCGTACGCGCTGCCTCACCTATGCAGTCAGGGCACTGGAAACCGACCGGTGCCGGGCGCATGCACTCCGTGCAGATGGGTCGCCCACATCGCGCGCACGAGATGTATGTGCCGCGCTCGGGATGCCGATAGCACGCCTGGGGCTGCTGAACCGGTGTTCCGTCAGTCCCGGGGGGAGGTTGGGTCACCCGCGGTCGATCGTGATCCCGGTGATTTCCACCGGAGTCACTGGACGATCCTGGGCAGCCGTGGGCACCGCCGCGATCGCGTCCACCACATCGCGCGATGCCTGGTCGGCCACCTCACCGAAGATTGTGTGCTTGAAGTTCAGCCAGGACGTCGGCGCCACGGTGATGAAGAACTGCGAGCCGTTGGTGTTAGGTCCGGCGTTCGCCATCGCAAGGAGGTAAGGGCGATCGAACTGGAGCTCGGGGTGGAACTCATCAGCGAAGCGGTAGCCAGGACCGCCCATGCCGGAGCCGAGGGGGTCGCCGCCTTGAATCATGAAGCCGGGGATGACCCGGTGGAAGATCGTGCCGTCGTAGAGCGGCGCGGTGGTCTTGGCGCGGGCCTGGGGGTCGGTCCATTCCTGGGTGCCCTCGGCGAGCCCGACAAAGTTGCGCACCGTCTTGGGCGCCTGGTCAGGAAAGAGGACAACCGAGATGTCGCCCATTGAGGTGTGCAGGGTGGCCTTGAGGGAGGAATCAGACATAGGCCGATCCTTGCATGTAAGGCGAGATCCCACGTGCCGGGGCGGCACTGACGGGGTGCTGGCACCCCATCCACCTCCGGATACTTGCCCCGACCGGTCAGCCCCCCCATAGTGTCCGACATGTCCTCGGCCGCCCGTGTTCTCATCGTGGACGACGACGAGTTCACTCGCTTCCTGTTGGTCCGTGCCCTCGCGTCGTTCGGCTTTGAGAACGTCGAGGCCTGTGACGGGGCCGCAGCAGCCTTGAAGTCGGCTGAGGAGGAGCGGCCCAACGTCGGGATCCTCGATCTCGATCTGGGGCAGGGTCCCAACGGTGTCGACCTCGGGCATGCGCTGCGGCGCCACTACCCCGACATCGGCCTGATCCTGCTCACGTCATTCGAAGACCCGCGTCTCATGGGCGGAATCAAGGACCTTCCCGTGGGTTCGATCTATCTCACCAAGCGGGCCGTCGGCAATGACGAAATCTTGCCGCGGGCTATGGCCACGGTGATTGAGCATCCGTGTGCGGAGAGCAACAGCGTAGTCGGTGACGGATACGCTCAGCCGCTCGGCTTGAGCGACAACCAGATCGACATCATGCGTCTTGTCGCCGAAGGACATTCGAACGCCGAGATCGGCCGGCGACTACAACTCACCGAACGCGGAGTCGCCAAGGCGGTCTCACGATTGGTCAAGCAATTGGACTTGGACACGAGCAGCGATGGCAATGTCCGCGTTCTCATCGCTCAGGCGTACTTCTGGCATGTGGGGCACGGCACTCCGCGGTAAGCCAGACTGTCCGCGCTAGGCCGAGTTGAGCCAATCAGTGAACGCGGTCCAGTTCATCCAATAGATGGCACTCATGGCGAGGCCAATTCCCATGCCCACCAGTCCCATTCCAACGCCTAGGCGTACCGCAGAACTAGGGGCCACGCCAGCCTCACTTGCTAGCCCACGATTCTGCTTGGCGGCGTACAGCGCGAACGGGCCGCAGACAAAGACTGCCAACCAACTCGCGATCGGCAGAACTGAGCACACCAGCGCGAACGCACCCCAGAGAAAAGTCGACCACGCATAGCGTGTTTCGCTCGTGTCGAAGAAGGCCGCGCTTGTGGTGCGATCGGTCCACATCGCACCATCCCACGCGCGGTACTGGCGAGGATTTGTGGGATCCGGGTACCAGCCTGATGAGCCATCACCCTCGGGCTTCGGCTCGCGCTCCCCAACGATTGCTTGCGCCATGATCCCCACCTTCGTCTCCACGCGAGCACGCATTCGCGGATAGCACGAAACGACGTGGAGGCTAGGGGACTCGAACCCCTGACTTCTGCCTTGCAAAGGCAGCGCTCTACCAGCTGAGCTAAGCCCCCGGGGGCTCACCAATGCTACGCGATCACATGCGCGCCAATATGCCACCCCTGGTTGGGGTCAGGTGTTATAGGCGGCGGGCGCTCAGGCACCAGCCGCAGGACCTGGTGGGATCCGGTCAGGTCAGATCTGGCACCGAGGTGGCCTCGGTCCACAGGTCATCTTCGGCCTTGCTTGCCTGGATCTGGCGGTAGACCAGGTAGCCAATTCCAGCCAGAGCGATGAGCAGCAGTAGTTTCTTCATGTGGGCCTAGGTGGACTTGAACCACCGACCTCTTCCTTATCAGGGAAGCGCTCTAACCGAGCTGAGCTATAGGCCCCTGTCGCCAGGCGGTGCGACCGTGTCGATCCTCCAGACGAGCCCGCCCAGGGTACACAGCGGTGCTCGATCACGCCCCCACAGGGGCGCCCGCGCTCCCCGGCTGCGCCCCCGAGGATCCCAGAGGAGTGGACGGGGTGTTCTAGCGGACCGGTGCCACGCAGGGCTCGCCGAGAGCGACGACCTC